>NZ_PUQF01000008.1:0-214275 GCF_003331015.1 Enterobacter sp. GER_MD16_1505_Eko_090
GCATCATCGGAGATGGACGTCATCTGCTCCCGGGCATCACCCAGATTGCTGACCGCTGGCTGCATCTCCAGAACCTGGCCCTGTGCTTTCGTCTGGCCATCAGCGCTGATGAACATCCCTTTCTGTGCCCGGATGGCTCCCCAGCTGTCCGTTCTGAGCTCAAAACCCTCACCGCGCTGCTGTTTCTCGCTGTCGACCAGATGCCCGAGGTTCAGCTGGCTCTTGCCGCCGTACTCCGTGCTGACCTTGATATGCTCTTTCCCGCGCTCATCATCCAGGCGGATTTTGTTATTCGCCGGGGTGCGCAGGACGTTACGTTTGTAGTTGCGGATGGTGACGTGGTCGCCGTGCGCCGAGTCGTGCAGCACGCCGGCAATGTACGGCCGGTCCGGGTTACCGTCCTCAAAACCAATCGCCACTTCGGTTCCCGCCAGCAGCGGCAGGTGCAGGCCGTAGGTATCTCCTGCGTACGGGCGGGACTGGCGCACCCACAGGCTTTCGAATCCGGTTTCCCAGTTATCCCGGTCAAACAGCATGTTGACGCGGTAGCGCCCGTCCTTATCGATATGCCCGTAGGTGTCATTTTCGGTGGTACTGGTGATGCGTGCCGGTAAGGTGCCGGCCATCACCGGGCGCGAGCCAGGCTCCGGGCGGAAGCTGAAATCCGGGCTGTCCGGGATACCGTCAAACCTGACGCCGAAGTCCTTATCACGCCGCGCATGGCTGTGCATTGCCGTGACGACCACCCCCTGCGCAAACACGTCCGCCACTTCATACCCGCCGGTGACTTTCAGCCGCATCCCCGGAGAGAGCGTCGGACAGCTGGTGACGGCCCGGGTCTGCGTCTGGCCATTCAGGTAGCACTCATGACGGATGCGGGCATAAAACGCCCCGGACTCCGGCGCCGGGTTGCGGTCGTGGGAATTCCCCGCGGTCAGGTAGTTATCCGCCCAGTGATAGGCATCACCATACGTGGTGGCATCCCCGCGGGTCGCATCCACCAGGGTATTCATGTCCTCCGTGGCCTGACGGTAGTTGTAGTCCCGGGTGCTGACCTGCTTCTGCACCACGTTATGGTGGCTCTCCATCTCCCACACCGAGTCCACACCCTTCGAGTGCTGCCCTGACGGCGGCACCGACGGCAGCGTCAGACCGTTCTCATACCCCTGCTGGCTGTCGTAAAACTCCACCACGTCGATGTTCAGCCGTGTGTCGGTGGTAAAGCGGAACCAGATACCGACCTCGCCCAGCAGGCGGGTGATAAAGTGCAGGTCGTTCTCACCGTACTGCATCACCTGCTCGCGGCGCGGGTACTCTTTTGACAGCGAGAACAGAAAATCCTGGCCGCGCATGCCGTGGCGCTCGCGCAGGATTTTTTCCACGATTTGCGGGACAGCCATGTCCTGATAAATGGCGTTCTGGTGCGAACGGTCAAGCAGCGCCAGGCGTGGCTGGAGGGTCAGGGCGTAATGCGTTTCGTCTTTTGACGTGCCCAGGCGCTCAAAACCGGTCACCACCCCCTGAATCACCCGCACCGGCTGCTGGACTTTGATGCCGTAACCCTGGTCAACCGGGGCCTGCAGCGTCAGCGAGCCGGGCTTCATCAGCATCATCTCCCTGCTGATGGCGTGGTTACCGCTGGTGAACTCAATACGGTAGCTGAAAGGCGTGCTCAGGGCTTCATCACCTTCAAACGCCAGCACATCGGACTCTGCGTCACAGCCCTTCACCGAAAGCAGGTGGTGGTTATGACTGAATCTTAACGGAGGATTGTTGCTCATTGTATTCCTTCACATCGGCAGAGAAATTATGTTCTGAAAGACCAGACATGCATTAAGTGAGTTAGTCACCGACTGATCTTTTAGCGCTCATGAAGAAAGATCATGACTCTTTAAAATTGTTTAATATACAAGGTAAGATCTTATTATTAGTTTATTTCTGAACATTAATCTCATATTTTTTTTGAAAATACTGCCCAGCACTAGCAACAACCCCCCTAATATTGATGGTTACAATTCCTTGTAACTTAGGCTTTCCTTCTATAGTAAAATTATCATATATATGTTTGGTGTAATATTTTTTTCAGCGAACACCAGTTTCAGTCCAGAATCTGATGGATGAATTTCATAACTTAAATCAACAACCGGTCCTGTACCTCCAGAGATGGTGATTGGGACATAATACTCCTGACCTATATATCCATCTGGCAACTTGTTGGGTTCAAATCTAAGGTGATTGCTACACCCAGTCAAAAACAAAGAAATTACAAAAGCTGTTAGACAATGATTCATTTTTGATTATGGTATTTTTTTAAATACCATTCCCCCAAAAGTATGGCTTAGAAATTCACCTAATGTTAATGATACTAGAAGAGAATTATCTTTAACTTCATCCCAAGAAAAAAGCTTCAGTTCAATTAAAACATCACTAATCGATCGAGCTGGTCTTGAATTTATTTAATCTCTAATGAATAGGTTTTATCAATTCTACTAGTTTTCGTGTACATAGAGCCATAAGTATAGCCAGATATAGAAACCTTCACCTCACCTGATTTTAATGGCACCCCAGTAATAATAATATGATTGTATATAGGCAATCCATCTTTTCTTTTATTTGTAGTTACTACATACAATCCTATATCAGAGGGATAGATATTTACGCTTGCATTTTTATCAGTCAGAAATGCTGGATTATCCTCTAGACCAGCTCCGATAGTAATCTCTTGTTTATAAATCACACCGACTTTTCCATTCGGCAAGGAATCTCCAGGTGGATTATAATCAACATGAGATGAAGAGCATGATGCACTCAATAAAATAATGGAACATATAACCATTTTATAAAGCATATATTATTTAATTGGTCTAAAAACCAACCCTCCAAATGTATGTTTTATAAAAGAATCCAAACTAATGTTATTCTTCAGTTGACTTCCAACAGTCCCCCACGAGAATAGATTTAAATCCACAACATCTTCACTGGAGGTGCGTTCAGATATAACTACTCCATTACTGCACTTCACTTGTTCAGTCCAAACTATCCAATGATTCTTTGATGAGCTATCACCAGGAAAATCCGATAGCATGCCAGCAGAGATTAAGCTTACAACTTTATATCCTTTGCCAATAAAGTTATTCATATTTATAATATCTTTTAGATTTGAATGCGAGAGACTTATATTGTCGAATATTTTCTCATATCCTGCTTTCTCAAACCATTCACTCAATTTCCCCCACATAGTTATTCCTGCGACCTGATCATTCACTTCATCATAACTCATTAGTGAATTTTCAGAATCCCTCAAGCTAGCCAATGTAATCCAGTCCAGGCCTGATACTGTCTCTCTACCGTAATCATCATAAAAACAACCTTTGGGATGCCTACATCCGTCTCCTGGCAAGATCTCCAATGCGCTTATTTTTGTTTTCCCATGCAACCAAAGTTCAATAGCTGCTTGTTTATAAACATCCGGCCTATCCATCTGCAGACAATAAAAAAATGATGCAGGTCCGCACAAGCTAGTCCCCCCTTGATTAGGATAACTGACATAATTCATTCTTGATGCAATCTGGCTCTCGATCTTTTTTCTATCGAATGGATCATCAGCACTACCGATAGGATGTTCTTTTGCTATAAATGCTCTTTCCAGACAAGTTATCTGTACGCTATGGATATTGTCATCTTCGTTATCATTAACCGGCTTTGTCTGCGCTTTAGTCTCAAAATAGCAGACGTTTTCGCGTTTATTTTTAGAGTACGCTTGCCCTGATGCCATTTCACCAAGTGTGTACATTTTTTTCGCAGGCGATGAAAGCACAGAAACCAACTTACCGCCGTGCTTGCGATACAAGTTCATTTCCATAATGTAGATTACAGACAGATCATCCTCAGTTTCATTCGTTTCATGGGACTGAGTTTGATAATTTGGGGTTACTGGTTGTTGCGCCACTGACAGTAGCATATGTTTTTTATTATTGGCATCAGTTCTATACACATTGAGATCATAAAAAAGGTCGACTGCTGAAACATTCGATTCAATTTTTGTATAAATATTATACTTAGGCATTAATAGCCTCCGGCATCATATGTAGCAGAACATCCTGAGTCTGTGCAGACGTAAACAACTTCGTATACCCCTCACCATCACTAACACCCTCTATTACTGAACCATCAGCCAGAAATGCCTTGTATGGGGTATTAAGCATCGGTACTCCATTATCATCTACACACAAATAACGAATATTATGGCTGCCATCATCTATAGCATTGGCTAAAGGTGAAATATCAGGCTTATGCTGCGCTCTCGTCTGTCTCGCGTAATGCCCTGCTCTTGTCCTGAAATCTCCCATAGTGGCTGATTCAATAGCATTGACATCCAGAGTTATGTAACTCCCCCCACCGTTTACCGTCAGCTTCTTCTTCGCGATGATTTTGATTTCATCTTCCGTGCTGACGATGCTGATTTCTTTTCGTGCCAGCAATGCCATCAGATCGTTCTGGGCCTGTACCTGCACCGGCCCCTGGTTCGCGATGAGCTTGATCCCCAGCTTACGAACAAACACGCTCAGGGCATTGCCCACCCCGATGAACAGATTTTTCACCACGCTGACGTCTGCATTTTTTCCGGCAGTGGCTATCAGGTTCTGCCCGGCAGATACCTGCAGATGCTGTCCGCTGGTCAGTGCCATTCCATCCGGCGCGCTGAGCAGCAGCACTGATTTTTTGAGATCCGTCAGTTGCTGTTCCAGCAGCTTGATTTGCGCCTGGAGATCGGCCGGGTTTGCGGTCGCCTTCTGCGCATCATCGGAGATGGACGTCATCTGCTCCCGGGCATCACCCAGATTGCTGACCGCTGGCTGCATCTCCAGAACCTGGCCCTGTGCTTTCGTCTGGCCATCAGCGCTGATGAACATCCCTTTCTGTGCCCGGATGGCTCCCCAGCTGTCCGTTCTGAGCTCAAACCCCTCACCGCGCTGCTGTTTCTCGCTGTCGACCAGGTGGCCGAGGTTCAGCTGGCTCTTCCCGCCGTACTCCGTGCTGACCTTGATATGCTCTTTTCCGCGCTCGTCATCGAGGCGGATTTTGTTGTTCGCCGGGGTACGCAGGACGTTACGTTTGTAGTTGCGGATGGTAACGTGGTCGCCGTGCGCCGAGTCGTGCAGCACGCCGGCAATGTACGGCCGGTCCGGGTTACCGTCCTCAAAGCCAATCGCCACCTCGGTGCCCGCCAGCAGCGGCAGGTGCAGGCCGTAGGTGTCGCCGGCGTACGGGCGCGACTGGCGTACCCACAGGCTCTCGAACCCGGTTTCCCAGTTATCACGGTCAAACAGCATGTTGACGCGGTAACGACCGTCTTTATCGATATGCCCGTAGGTGTCATTTTCGGTGGTGCTGGTGACGCGGGCCGGTAAGGTGCCAGCCATCACCGGGCGTGAGCCAGGTTCCGGGCGGAAACCAAAATCGGTGCTGTCCGGGATGCCGTCAAAACCAACCGCAAAGTCCTTATCACGGCGGGCATACGTATGCATCGCCGTGATGACCACGCCCTGCGCAAACACGTCGGCCACTTCATACCCGCCGGTGACTTTCAGTACCTGACCCGGCGAGAGGGTCGGACAGCTGGTGATGCCCTGCGCCCGGGTCTGACCATTCAGGTAGCGTTCGTGACGAAGGCGGGCATAAAACGCCCCGGACTCCGGGGCCGGGTTGCGGTCATAGGTGCTGCCCGGCGTCAGGTAGTTATCCGCCCAGTGATAGGCATCACCGTACGTGGTGACATCCCCGCGGGTCGCATCCACCAGGGTGTTCATGTCCTGCGTGGCCTGACGGTAGTTGTAGTCCCGGGTGCTGACCTGCTTCTGCACCACGTTGTGATGGCTCTCCATCCCCCACACCGAATCCACGCCATGCGAGTGCTGGCCTGACGGCGGTACCGACGGCAGCGTCAGACCTTTTTCATACCCCTGCTGGCTGTCGTAAAACTCCACCACGTCAATGTTGAGGCGCGTGTCGGTGGTGAAGCGAAACCAGATGCCGACCTCACCCAGCAGGCGGGTGATAAAGTGCAGGTCGTCCTCACCGTACTGCATCACCTGTTCACGGCGCGGGTATTCTTTTGACAGCGAGAACAGAAAATCCTGACCGCGCATACCGTGGCGCTCGCGCAGGATTTTTTCCACGATTTGCGGAACCGACATGTCCTGGTAAATGGCGTTCTGGTGCGAGCGGTCGAGCAGTGCCAGACGTGGCCGGAGCGTCAGGGCGTAGCGGGTTTCATCTTTTGACGTGCTGAGGCGTTCAAAACCGGTCACCACGGCCTGAATGGTGCGCACGGCCTGCTGCACTTTAATGCCGTAACCCTGGTCTACCGGGGCCTGCAGCGTCAGCGAACCGGGCTTCATCAGCATCGCCTCTCTGGCGATAGCGTGGTCACTGCTGGTGAATTCAATACGGTAACGGAACGGCGTGCTCAGGGCTTCATCGCCTTCAAACGCCAGCACGTCGAGCGCGGACTCACATCCTTTCACCGCCAGCAGGTGGTGGTTATGGCTGTATCTTAATGGTGGATTATTACTCATGCGTCCACTCCCTGTTTCACATCAAATTCCAGCCCGATCCCCTCTTCCTCACTCCAGCTAAAGCGTAATGACTGTGGTTTCAGTTTTGCGGCCATGTGGGTCAACAGTTGCTGACTGAGCACCGGCAGAATTTGCTGATTGAGCAGGCTGTCGACGTTGCGCGCGCCGGTGTCCGGCAGCAGGCAGGCGGCGGTCAGCGCGTCATACAGGCTCTCATCAATATGCGTGGTCAGGCCGTAGTGTCGATGCAGGCGCTTGCTAACCTGTAACAGCTTCATTTCCACGATGGTACGCATGGCTGCTTCCGCCAGAGGACGATAAATCACGGTCTGGAAGCGGGCCAGCAGCGCCGGCTGGAAGTGATCGCGCAGTATCGGACGCAGCAGCTCGTGAAGATCGCCTTCGCTAGCCTCCGGCTGTTCGTCGAGCAGTTGGAGCAGGTGGTCGCTGCCAAGATTAGAGGTCATCAGAATGACGGTGTTGCGGAAGTCGATTTCACGCCCTTCACCGTCGCGCATAAAGCCGCGGTCAAACACCTGATAGAACAGATTCAAGACGTCGCGGTGAGCTTTCTCCACTTCATCCAGCAGCACCACGCTGTACGGACGCTTGCGTACCGCTTCGGTAAGAATACCGCCCTGACCGTAACCCACGTAACCCGGAGGGGAGCCCTTCAGCTGGGAAACCGTATGCGGCTCCTGGTATTCGGAGAGGTTAATCGTAATGAGTGACTTTTCACCGCCGTACATGACATCGGCCAGCGCAAGCGCGGTTTCGGTTTTCCCCACCCCGCTCGGTCCCACCAGCAGAAACACGCCCTGCGGACCATTCTCGGAGGTGAGCCCCGTTTTTGCCGCACGCAGACGCTGGGCGATGGCCTCGAGCGCCACATCCTGCCCGACCACACGTTTACCCATTTCATTTTCGAGGGTCAGCAGTTCGGTCTGCTCATCTTTCATCAGCGATGACAGCGGAACGCCTGTCCAGTCAGCAATCACGTTGGCAACGGTGCGTACATCAACATCCAGAGAGAGCAGCGGATTGCTGTGCTGCATGCCGTTCAGTTCCTGCTGCAGCGCGTGCGTCTCGCTTTGACGGGAGATGTCCTGGCGGCTTTCCAGCAGTTGTTCGGTGAGCTTCAGTTCCTGCCCGTACTGCGTTTCAAGCTCGTCGAGAGCAACGATAAGAGCGTTCTCTTCCTGCTCAATGACGGTCAGGCGTTCACCATGGCTCTGATTGCCGACAGCAATATCTTCCAGCAGCGCCTGCTTCTCCATTTCAAGAGAGGTAATCTGCGAGCGAATGCAGGTCAGCTGTTCCGGCACCGTGTCGAGGCTCATCCGGACGCGCGCTGCGGCGGTGTCGAGCAGATCAACCGCTTTGTCCGGCAACTGGCGGCCCGTCAGATAGCGGCGGGAAAGCGTAACAGCAGCGCGCACAGCATCGTCGGTAATGTGCACGTTATGGTGCTCGGCGTAACGGGATTTCAAACCACGGAGCATCAGACAGGCGGTGTCGTCGTCAGGCTCATCGACTTTTACCATCTGGAAACGACGCTCCAGGGCCGCGTCGCGTTCGAAGTACTGCTTGTACTCGCTCCAGGTAGTGGCCGCAATGGTACGCAGTTCACCACGCGCCAGCGCCGGTTTCAGAAGGTTCGCTGCATCGGCGCCCCCCGCCTGGTTGCCCGCGCCGATGATGGTATGCGCTTCATCAATAAATAGCAGGACCGGGGACGGGGATTGCTGCACCGCATCGATGACGTTTTTCAGCCGCTGTTCGAACTCGCCTTTCACGCCTGCACCGGCCTGCAGCAGGCCCAGGTCAAGGGTACGCAGAGTGACCGTTTTCAGTGATTCAGGCACATTACCCTCGGCAATACGCAATGCCAGACCTTCAACCAGTGCGGTTTTCCCTACGCCCGGCTCGCCGACCAGGATCGGGTTGTTTTTGCGGCGACGGGAGAGGATATCCACCATCTGACGGATTTCTGTGTCACGGCCAAACACCGGATCGATCTTCCCTTCCTTCGCTTTGGCGGTGACATCGAGGGTGAATTTATCCAGCGTGTTCTGCAGCGCAGGGCTCAGTTCCCCTTCTTTCATTTCCACACCAGCCGGACGCCCGACAAACTCCACCTCACCACCGTGATTCTGTGCCAGCTCGGCTTCGCGCTGCATTTCCGGACGTTCATCCGATTGCGCATCCAGCAACGGTCGCAGGCGCTCCAGCTGGCTCTGAGCAAGCGTTAACAACGGCCAAAGGCCGTCACAACGTGCCAGTTTTGGTTTTTCCACCAGAGCCATCAGCAGATGGATGCTGCGAATGTGCTCTTCGCCATTGAGTGAGGCAAGTAGCCAGGCTTGCTGCATCAGAGTCTGGATGTCATCAGAGAGCTGGGGCCGATGGCGCACGGATCGAGGTTGTCTGTCGAGCCAGCCAAGTAAATCCTGCCAGATGCCATCCATATCCCATTCATAGCGACGCGCCAGCACCGTCAGGTCACCCTCCCCCTGCTCCAGCAGCTTCAGCAGCCAGTGCTCCGGCAGAATTTCGGCATGGGCACGGGTCTGACAAAGCGAAGCTGCGCCTTCCATCGCTCGGGCACAGTAAGGGTTCAGACGACGTAACAGGATGGCTGGATTTTCCATGAGATTCTCTCTTTGTCGGTTCCTGGACACGCTACCGCCCCTCGCTGTTCACCAAAGCGCATAAGGTCAGGCAGGCAGATTGTTTTTTCTTTGCTGAGTGCCCGCATATCAGGCACTCAGCAAAAAACTGCGGACAGGAAAACCTGCCCGCATCAGGATTACGCCGTGGCGCGTTCGTTCCAGGAATCGGAATGAATGATGTTGCCGTCTTTGTAGGTCCAGGTGATTTTTTCGTAACGCAGTTCAACGCGTTCAAGGTGGTTGTGCTTCTCTTTAGAAGGATCCTTGATGTCATACATTTCAGGATTCACCTTCACTACCTTCACGTTTTCCAGTTTGGTGTTGAAGTACTCCACTTCCTGGCCCGCGTCGTTGATTTTGTACCACTTGAACTCAGCGGATTTCAGGGTCTGACCGGTGGTCACCGCCTTGTACAGGTACGGGCTGGAGGAATCGATTTCCTTCGTGAACAGGAACGGCGTGTGGATGCGGGTGCCAGTCAGCTTGCCGGTGTTGTTGTCGGTCGGGATGTACAGGTTATGCTCCTGTGCAACCACTTCGATGCTGCCTTCACGATCCTGAACGTCAACAGACCCTTTGATGTCCGCGCCGCCGTCGTCCTTCAGCCAAAGATAAACAGGAATTGCCATGTTAATTACTCCGTTTTATTTTCTGAGACGCCATCATCCTGCGATGGCGCCGGGTGTTTGCCGGGTATCTGACAGGCATTCGCCTGCGGTACCAGACTGATTTCGACACGGCGGTTGAGCGCACGCCCTTCCAGGGTGTCGTTGGTTGCGACAGGACGGCTTTCGCCATAGCCCTGCACCGCAAAACAGCTTTCGGGCACGTCGCCCGTGTCCCGCATCCAGTTGCGTACCGCTTCGGCGCGTTTCAGAGACAGCGTCTGGTTAAGTTGCGGATTGCCGGTGTTATCGGTATGCCCAGACACGACAATCAGCCAGCCCGGTTTCGCTTTGATGCCAACCAGTGAATTCACCAGCATCCTGGTGGAACCCGCTTTCAGCACGGACTTGCCGGAATCGAACAGCGACATGCTGTCGAGCCTCACTATTTTCGGTACTGGTTTTGGGGTTGGCTGCGGTTTAGGAGGCGGCGGCATATACGAGCGGATCGCTTCCAGTAGGGGTATCCGTAGACGTTCCCCCTGATAAAGCCCGAGGCCCAGCCGGATCGGTACACCGTTACGTGCATAGTCATCCAGCAGCGCCGCATTCTCACGAAGGGCCGCAACGGCGCTAGCCTTCGGGCCGTAGTCATCCATGGAGAGACTGTCGTAACGGGCTATATCGAAGCTCACGCGATGCAGCAACTGGCGATTGTTCCAGCCACTGCTCAGCAGCGCGGCGATGGCCGCCAGGGTGAAAAGACCAAGGGCACAGCGCCAGGTGCGGGCGCGGGGAGTAAGTCCACTTCCTTCCGGTAGCAGCGGCAGGATGAAATCCGGGAAGGGTGATATCACCGTGCTGTCCGTCCCTACCGGTTGCCAGCCGGCTACCTGCTGCATGGCAGTATGACGCGATAACCATGCTGTCCAGGCAGAGGACGCAAGGCTTCCGGCAAGAATCGGTCCCATTCCCCACAGCAGCGCTGCAGGTGCAATGACCGGAACATCAGGATTCTCATCGATGAATACCGCCTGGACATGCTGATGGAACCAGCTCATCAGGCTGTTCATCAGCACCTGCTGCTGCATCACAGGCGCACCGCCAGTGGTGACCCACGCGGCGATCGAACAAGGCGCATTCGACTCACGCCAGACAGTCCACCCTTCACCCGGAATAGCGGCCTGCCAGAGCATGTCATCCGTCATCGCGCTGCCAATCTGACCATTCAGAATGAGTGGCACAGACTGTCCCGTTTCTTTACGCAACTGGCTGATTTGCCAGCGCAGAGCCAGCAGACGACTTGTCAGGGCTTCGCTGTCGACATGTTTCTGCGGGCAGACACTGACCATCACCGACAGCTGACGCCCCCAGTCCGGGCGCTGCCACAGAATCTGACGGGCAACCTGCTCCAGATCCTGATGGTCCTCAACGCGGATCCAGCATCCCTGCGTGACGATCAGTACTGGTGACTGCTGCGGCCAGGTCAAAGGCATATCGCCACAAACCAGCACCACAGGTTGACGGTAAGTAGTTTCAGGAAGGTCATCCAGACGCAGGTTGACGTCATGCTCCGCACGAGGTCTGGCGATATACCAGAACGCGACGATAACCCCGATCATCGCCAGCAGAACGAGCACTGAAGCCAGCCGGGTTAACGGCAGAAAAGCCAGACAGACCACAGCACTCAGCAGGGCAGCCCACAGCGCAAGCCCGCGCTGTTGTACAGGACTCATTTTACGACTCCCGGCAACAGGGTCAGCAGCATATGATCGAGCCAGCGATCCAGTCCCCACCAGAGTGCGGCAAGAACAATCACGCTCAGGCCGATACGCGCGGGCCATGACGCCAGCCAGCCTCCCGCTCCCCGTCCGCTGCGGCTCTCTGCCAGAACGGGATGGGTCTGCGGGTAGCTGAACGGTGTAACGCGCTCATTGAGGGCGCTGACCAGCTTCTGGCGTTCCGGATCGTTTAGCGCACGAAAGTTTCCCAGGAATCCGAGCATCATTACCCTCTGGAAGCAGGTCACGACTGCGTGGTCTGGAGCCGGTTCACGCAGCACATCGCGCATCCGATCGCACAGCGTGTCGCCGGCATCCATGGTACCGAGGAAGTGCCCCTGCAGGGGAATGTCATACCACTGCACACAGGCGTCATCTTCCACACCGCGACCTTTGACCGCTTCATCCAGCAGCGCACACTGTGCTGTGAGGATATGCTTACAGCTGGCTTCATCGAGTTCGCTCGCTTTCAGTTCATGCTGAACGCGTTCAACTTCAGCGATACAGCGTTCCCACAAGAGCCGACCTTCGCCTTCCTGAAACTGCGGGCCATAGCGAAGGCTGATGACCTGAAGCCAGGTATCCTGCAGCAGTGCGTCAATATCAACAGACACGACAGCGCCGTGTTTACGTTCACTCATGTTCTCAATACCGCAAAGAGTTCAAGTTCAGGCTCGCCGAGCATGCCCGGGACGTAAAACATACATGTCCCACTCTGGAGCATTTCAGTCGCCAGAGGATGGGAGAGATCGAGACTGAAATACTGATTTTCCAGGCGCAGTGGAATGGCGGCTGGCACATGGCGCAGCGGCGTGAGCGGCACGCCCACGCGGGAAGAGTTGACGATCCCCCGCACATGGTCAGGGCTGCCCACCTTACACTGGCGCGGAAACTGCTCCTGCAGTTGCGCCACCGGAATCGGTGAGCGCACAGAAAGATAGTAATCAGCCCCCTCGCGCAGACGCGGGTCATGCAGGCGAGCCTGCCAGAAATGCAGCCGTGGGTCATAGTCGAGTGCCAGGGCCACCACGCGTGACGGCAGGCTGGCTTCAAGCAGATCGCCAAGCAAATCAAACAGCGGTGGAAATACCGCATTGAGTTGCTCGTGATGCCAGGCCGGTATGGCGCTCACCTGATGTTCCAGGGAAAAGGTCAGCAGGCTCCCCGCAAGGCGAGAAAGTTCCGGATACAGACGTTCCGGTGGGCTTTGAAGATTACGCTGGAACTGACCCAGCACGGGCTCGGCACTGTTCAGCGCGTTGAGCAGCCAGAACAGTGATACATCTGCCACGGCGAAATCAGCCATGCGCTCATTGCTTTCACGCCGCATTGCCATCAGACGGCACAGTCGCGCCCGCAGTTGTGTCAGTAGTTGTTCCAGTTGGGTAACCAGCCAACGGCTGCCCTGGAGGGTCAACAGCGGAGGAAGAAATGTTTCATCCAATAGCCATGTACCCTGCGAGTCTTGCTGCAGGCGGGTGACCGGACAAGTCAGATAATCGCTGTTGTTCTGATGGGCAAAACGCAGCGTCAGTTCAGGCTGCATCACGGCAATCTGACGAGTATCTTCCCCAAAGGTATTGCGTACATCCCGCCAGCGCTGACGATATCGCACCGGACGCTCGGCCACCTCATCGGGTTTCAGGCAGTTTCCGCCATTCGCCCGCAGTAGCGGAAGCGCCAGCACCACCGTCACCTCCTGCGATTCGCTTTCAAGCGACAGTACCGGAGGCAGCGAATCAGCATTGTCTGTATCAATCAGCGTACCGTCCTGAAAACGGACATGCAGATGACGGGCCTGAAGACGACCAAGCCTGAGCGCTTCCGGCTCGAAGGTAGCATTTATCACCCCCCACGGGCAGGAGAGGCCCAGCCGGGCAATACACTCGGCAGACCAGGCCGCATACGCGACCTGTTGCTGAAAATGCTGGGGAGCGACCATAATGCCCCTACCCCATAACGGTTGTTCCGTTTTCATCGGCTTCCTGCCTGTTATTACGATTTCGCTTTTGGCATCTGGGAAACCAGCGACAGGTTGACGTCCATCCCTTCCACCTGGAAGTGCGGAATCGCATACAGTTTCACGCGGAAGAAGCCCGGGTTATCTTCAATATCTTCCACCACCACTTTTGCATCACGCAGTGGATGAGATGCCTGAAGCTCGTCACCCGGATCGGTCATTTCGGTTACCAGAGTGCGGACCCAGGTGTTCAGCTCCAGCTCCAGCAGTCGGCGATCCTTGGTGGTACCGATGTTCTCGCGCTGAATCAGCTTCAGGTAGTGGGCGATACGCGACAGCAGGAAGATGTACGGCAGACGCGCGTTGATGCGGCTGTTGGCCGTTGCATCTGCGGTGTCATACAGAGCCGGTTTCTGGGCGGAGTTGGCTGAGAAGAAGCAGGCGTAGTCGCGGTTTTTGTAGTAGGACAACGGAATAAAGCCCAGATTCGCGAATTCGAATTCGCGCGTTTCAGGGATCATGACCTCAGACGGGATTTTTACCTGATTGCCGGTACCCAGGTCATACAGATGGATAGGCAGATCCTGAACCGCACCGCCGGCCTGCGGGCCACGGATCTGTACACACCAGCCATTATTGATAAAGCTACGCACCATGTTGGACGCGAAGGCAAACGACGCATTCGTCCACAGGTATTTGTCGTGATCCGGACCTTTGACTTCTTCGACATAGTTGAAGCTGCGAACCGGAACGGTATCCGGGCCATATGGCAGGCGTCCCAGTACGGGGGCATCACCAGACCGATGTAGCGAGCGTCGTCCGTATCGCGGAACGATTTCCACTTGATGTACTCTGCGCGATCAAAATAGTTGCCAATATCTTTAATCGCAGCGACGTCTTCCATTGACTCCTTGAGGAAGAATTTCGGGCCTGCTGAGCCGATAAACGGCATATGTGCAGCCGCAGATACTTTTGAGATGTTGCGCAGCAGAGCGACATCCTGCGCTGAAGCATCGAACTCATAAGCGGAAATCAGCGCCGCAATCGGCTCGCCGCCAGGGGTATCATATTCATCAATATAGGCGTGTTTATACAGGCCACTCTGGATGATTTCCGGGCTGTCTTCAAAGTCCTGGCGCAGCTCTTCTTTAGACATGCTCAGAAGCTCAATTTTCACGTTCTGGCGAAAATCCGTTTTATCAACCAGCGACTTCACGCCGCGCCACAGGCTCTCAACCGCCTGAAACTCTTCATGGTGCATAACGGCGTCGAGCTGGCGGCTTATCTGGTAATCGAGCTCAGCGATGTGATGATCGATCAGGCTTTTATCCAGTTTTTCGACTTTCGAGCCTGCCTTGGTCAGGCATTCCAGAAAGACCTGCATACCTGCTGTCAGACGCTCGTCAGCGGTCGCATCGGACATCGCCTGTGCATCTTGCCAGATGTCCAGCGCACTCAGCTCGGAGACAGGATTCAGATTGATTTTCTCAAACAGTGAGGCGTATACACCACCCACAGCAGGACGTTCCAGCACCACGCTTTCCCCGCCAGCAATATTATTTTGTACAGACATGAGCATTCCTTGATTAATCCGTTAAAACAGCATGATGGTTAAGGTTGTTTTGAAGCCAGTGCGGACAGTTCATTTCGCAACTCAGCACTAAGCGACTGGTCAACAACGATTTTTTCCAGCTCTTTTCGGAAAGTCTGGTTATCCAACAGGTTAGCTTTGAGATCGCGAAGCAAGTTGCGCATCGCCAGCATCGCCTTCAGCTGCGGAATTTGGGCAGCCACCTGCTCTGGCGTGAAATCTTTCATGCTCTGGAAAGTCAGCTGAATGTTGTCTTCACCACCATCGTCAGACAGTGTATTTTTTACGGCCAGGTTAACTTTTGGGGAATATTCGGAAAGAACGCTATCAAAATTATTTTTGGTGATGTTAATCTTTTCACGCTCAGAAATTGTCGCAGATTCCTGCCCGTTGCTGAAATCACCCGTAACAAGCAATTTCAAGGGTAATTCCATTTTCTTGCTTGCTCCGCCAGTATGCAGGTCAAGCTTCAGGTTAATACGTGCCTTAGGCACCTCGTTCTGAAAACTGTCAGCCATCTAATCATCCCTCTTTGTTTTGCTATGCCAACTTCACGGTATCGTTCTTGATGCGCAATAATAGAATAATGATCGGAACAAAATCAAATACACAGATCATTTATCCGATACAAGAATTTTCTTAAGAATTTTCCACTAAGACATTATCACAAATTGCTCAATCAACTCAGAAAAAGAAACTACTCTTTTCTCACAAATCGAATATTTGTATCGCCGAAGGGATTGCAGCCAGAGAGATATTAATAAAAACATCTTATTTTGATTTGCATCACGGCACTATGTCAAAAAACAAGAAAGAACTGCAATATTTTATTGCAGTACGATTAAAAGAAGAGAAAAGTGGGTGATAAAAGACGACTATTCTATTGAGGATATGAATAATAAATAAGATTTTTCACAAAGAAAATTCTTATTTATTAGGTAAGGAAGAAATAAACGAGAAATAATTAATTTGCCGTAACTCAACAATGCCATTCTTTTTCGTTACGTCTTCCATCCGATCGCCAGGGCTTCTGCTCTCCGCTCAGTCAGGAAAAACGCTTTCAATGCGACTTTCTATAAAATCTGTAAAATCAAGCACCTCCTTAACTGCCGCTTTTTTAATCAAAAACGAGTAATAGCACATATCGTATAACGGTGCTACATTACGCCGCCCGCCCAAATCAGCAGTGGCCAGGCAACGCCGTAAAGTTCGGTAAAGCCTGCAACCATCACCTTGAAGAACGGTCTTATCGGCACGTCGTATCGCAAACTCTGCGCTACCTTTACAGGCTTCACATAGGTTTTACTATTTTGTCTCAATCCAAATTTCAACGCGCGTTTTTACACCCGCGTTACTGGTTTACATGGTTTGGTCTTGGCGTTCTCTGGCTGCTGGTTCAACTTCCGTACCCTGTCCTGCGTTTGCTGGGGTCGAAACTGGGCAGCGCTTCCCGCTTCTTCCTGAAACGCCGCGAATCCATCGCGCGTAAAAATATTGAGCTTTGCTTTCCGCATTACAATGCCGAAGAGCGCGAGAAACTCATCGCTGAAAACTTCAAGTCTATCGGCATGGCACTGCTTGAAACCGGCATGGCCTGGTTCTGGCCGGATGAGCGCGTCCGCAAGTGGTTTGACGTGGAAGGGCTGGATAACCTTAAACGCGCACAGATGCAAAAACGCGGCGTGATGGTCGTCGGCGTTCACTTTATGTCGCTGGAACTGGGTGGCCGCGTGATGGGCCTGTGCCAGCCAATGATGGCGACCTATCGACCGCACAACAGTCCGCTGATGGAGTGGGTACAAACGCGTGGCCGCATGCGTTCGAATAAGGCGATGATCAGCCGTAATAACCTGCGCGGTATGGTCGGGGCTCTGAAGAAAGGTGAAGCCGTCTGGTTTGCCCCCGATCAGGATTATGGACGTAAAGGCAGCAGCTTTGCGCCTTTCTTTGCGGTTAAAGATGTTGCGACGACCAACGGCACCTTTGTCATTTCTCGTTTGTCGGGCGCTTCCATGCTGACCGTGACGATGGTGAGAAAAGCAGATAAATCAGGCTATCGTCTGCACATCTCTCCTGAGATGGCTAACTATCCTGAAAACGAGTGCGAAGCCGCGGCGTTTATCAATAAAGTCATCGAAACTGAAATCATGCGTGCGCCAGAGCAGTATCTGTGGATGCATCGTCGTTTCAAAACCCGCCCTATTGGCGAAGCCTCGCTCTATATTTAAGCTCTTCAGAAAGGTTAGTTTCGCTAAGAAACTAACCTTTTCAATCACCTGTCATCCGTTAAGAAACCGTTTTTCATTGCGTCGCCCAAAGTGAATTTATTGCGATGCGAAATCAAACTGTCGCCGTTCCACGACACTCGTAAGTGACGGAAATTATTTAAAAAAATCCCTCTTGTCACCCCTCATTTTTAGGCGTACATTAGCGCCGTCTGGCAACAGGAAAGCACAGAATTCTGAGCTGAAGTCAGCGGCGAAACGGGAAAATTCTCATTTCCGCTTTGACCGGATTTCAGTTCTCTATAATCAGGTGGACTCTGTTTTTAAATGCGTACCACAAGATACGCGGAGCGATGAAACGTGAAATATTTCTTTATGGGCATTTCGGTGATTGTTTTAGTCTGGGCCGGAACCTTTGCCCTGATGATCTAGTGAAGAACATGCAGTCAAAAAAACAGGAGCCATTGGCTCCTGTTTTTTTATGTCATGATGACGCGGGATTTTCAGCCACGCTCTTCGAGGAGAGAAGCCCGTCGGCCCGGAACATACTCTTGATGCCCCTCACCGCCTGACGAATGCGGTCGCTATTTTCAATCAGGGCAAATCGCACATGGGTGTCGCCATAATCACCAAAGCCAATGCCCGGTGATACGCACACCTTCGCATCCTGGAGCAGCTTTTTGGCAAACTCCAGGGATCCCATCGCCGCGTACGGTTCCGGAATTTTCGCCCAGACGTACATGGACGCCTTCGGCATTTCCACCATCCAGCCCGCTTCATGCAAGCCTTTTACCAGCACGTCGCGACGGCGCTTATACTGAGCGGCAATCTCGTGGACGCACTGCTGGTCGCCCTCAAGAGCAGCGATAGCCGCAACCTGCAGCGGCGTGAAGGTGCCGTAGTCGTGGTAACTCTTAATACGCGCCAGTGCGCTCACCAGCGTTTTGTTACCCACCATAAAGCCAATACGCCAGCCTGCCATGTTGTAGCTTTTTGACAGCGTAAAGAACTCGACCGCCACGTCACGCGCGCCCGGAACCTGCATGATGGAAGGCGCTTTCCAGCCGTCATAGACGATGTCAGCGTAGGCTAAATCATGAACCACCAGCACGTCATAACGCTTCGCCAGCGCGACCACTTTCTCGAAGAAATCGAGCTCCACGCACTGGGCCGTTGGGTTCGACGGGAAACCGAGGATCATCATCTTCGGTTTCGGATAGCTTTCGCGAATCGCACGTTCCAGTTCGTTAAAGAAATCGACCCCTTCCACCAGCGGAACCGAACGGACCTGCGCCCCGGCAATCACCGCACCGTAGATGTGGATGGGGTAGCTGGGATTCGGTACCAGCACCGTATCGCCATGATCCAGCGTAGCCAGCATCAGGTGTGCCAGCCCCTCTTTCGAGCCGATGGTGACAATCGCTTCACTTTCCGGATCGATATCAACCTGATAGCGATCCTGATACCAGCGCGAGATCGCGCGACGTAATCTGGGAATACCGCGGGAGGTCGAGTAGCCGTGCGTATCCGGACGCTGGGCAACCGTGCAGAGTTTTTCAACGATATGCGGTGGCGTTGGGCCGTCAGGGTTACCCATGCTGAAATCAATAATATCTTCGCCGCGCCGACGCGCAGCCATCTTCAGTTCAGCGGTGATATTGAAAACATAAGGGGGGAGACGATCGATACGCGTAAAACGGCGTTCAGGACTGAATTCAGCCATAGATTCCTCAGATTAACGTTAGCGCCCGGACCGTCCGAGCGACGCTGCCACCGATGTGGCGTGCTTAGAAAATAACCTGAAAAAAATCACGCTGTCGAGAGGGAAGTGAAAAAAAAGCGATCGCCTGAAAACCGGAACCCGGCGGTGCCGAAAAGCGGAAGCCCCTGTTTCAGGATTGGCTTTCTGATAGCTGTTATTTAACAGGATGATATCAAAACAGTTACCTGACGATACGCAGGCTATAAAAAATCAGGACGTGTCCGTTACCGACAGATAATCCCCTTTAGAAATTATGGTTTTTCCTCATTTGATAAACCTGACGGATAGCTGGTCAACACGCGTCAGGTTTTTTATCATGGTTCTTTCCCGTTTTCCCAGGTCTACTCGTGCACGAAATATTCACTATGCTGCTGGCGGTTTTTGACCGTGCAGCATTAATGCTGATTTGCCTGTTTTTCCTCATTCGCATTCGCCTGTTTCGCGAGCTATTGCACAAATCCGCACACTCGCCAAAAGAGCTGTTGGCCGTTACCGCCATCTTTTCGCTGTTCGCCCTGTTCAGCACCTGGTCTGGCGTGCCGGTAGAGGGTTCGCTGGTTAACGTGCGCATTATCGCCGTGATGTCCGGCGGAATTTTGTTTGGCCCGTGGGTGGGTGTCATTACCGGCGTGATTGCCGGAACCCATCGCTACCTGATTGATATCGGCGGCGTCACGGCGGTGCCCTGCTTTATTACCAGCATTATCGCCGGGGTGCTCTCCGGCTGGATCAGCCGCAAAATCCCGAAAAAACAGCGCTGGCGCGCAGGGATCGTGGCGGGCATGGTGTGCGAAACGCTGACCATGATCCTGGTCGTCGTCTGGGCCCCGACCACCGAACTTGGGCTGGATATCGTCTCGAAAATCGGTATTCCGATGATCCTGGGCAGCGTGTGCATCGGCTTTATCGTGCTGCTGGTGCAAAGCGTTGAAGGGGAAAAAGAGGCCAGCGCCGCCCGTCAGGCCAAGCTGGCGCTGGATATCGCCAACAAAACGCTACCGCTCTTCCGCCACGTTAACGCGGAGTCGTTGCGTCAGGTCTGCGAAATCATTCGCCATGACATCCACGCTGACGCTGTCGCCATCACCAATATTGACCACGTGCTGGCCTACGTTGGCGTCGGGGAGCACAACTATCGCGATAATGATGACACCATCAGCCCAACCACCCGACAGGCGATTAACTACGGTAAAATCATCATTAAAAACAATGATGAAGCCCACCGAACGCCGGAAATCCACTCCATGCTGGTGATTCCGCTGTGGGAGAAAGGCGTCGTGACGGGCACGCTGAAAATTTATTACTGCCACGCGCATCAGATCACCTCCACGCTGCAGGAGATGGCCATCGGCCTGTCGCAGATTATCTCCACCCAGCTTGAGGTTTCGCGGGCGGAACAGCTGCGTGAGATGGCAAATAAGGCAGAGCTGCGCGCGCTGCAGAGCAAAATCAATCCCCATTTCCTGTTTAACGCGCTGAACGCGATCTCCTCGTCCATTCGTCTTAATCCGGACACCGCGCGCCAGCTGATTTTTAACCTGTCGCGCTATCTGCGCTACAACATCGAGCTGAAAGATGACGAGCAGATCGACATCAAAAAAGAGCTGTATCAGATTAAAGACTACATCGCGATTGAGCAGGCGCGCTTTGGTGACAAGCTCACGGTCATTTACGATATTGATGAAGAGGTCAACTGCGTGATCCCAAGCCTGCTTATCCAGCCGCTGGTCGAAAACGCGATTGTTCACGGCATTCAGCCGTGTAAAGGCAAAGGCGTCGTCACCATCAGCGTCACCGAAAGCGGCAACCGCGTACGTATTGCCGTGCGCGATACCGGCCACGGAATTGATCCAAAAGTCATTGAGCGGGTGGAGTCTAACGAGATGCCTGGAAATAAAATCGGCCTGCTGAACGTGCACCACCGGGTCAAGCTGCTTTACGGCGACGGGCTGCATATTCAGCGTCTTGAACCGGGCACCGAAATTGCTTTTTACGTCCCGAACGAGCGCTCTCCCGTTCATTCGGCAACATCACTGTTGCCCCAGGTGGAGTAACCCATGAAAGTCATCATCGTAGAAGATGAAATTCTGGCTCAACAGGAGCTAACCTGGCTTATCAACACCCACAGCCAGATGGAAATTGTGGGTACCTTTGATGACGGTCTGGACGTGCTGAAGTTTCTGCAGCATAACCGGGTCGATGCCATCTTCCTGGACATCAATATTCCGTCGCTGGATGGCGTATTGCTGGCGCAAAACATCAATCAGTTTGCCCATAAGCCGTTTATTGTTTTCGTTACCGCCTGGAAAGAGCACGCCGTAGAGGCCTTCGAGCTGGAGGCGTTTGACTATATCCTTAAGCCTTACCAGGAGTCGCGGATTGTCAGCATGCTGCAAAAGCTGGAGGCCGCGTGGCAGCAGCAGACCGCCCCTGCAAACGCCAGCCCAACGGTACGGGAAAACGACACCATTAATTTGGTCAAAGATGAGCGCATCATCGTGACGCCGGTCAATGATATCTACTATGCCGAAGCCCATGAAAAGATGACGTTTGTCTATACGCGACGGGAATCTTACGTGATGGCGATGAACATCACCGAGTTTTGCAGCAAGCTGCCTGCGTCGCACTTTTTCCGCTGCCACCGCTCGTTCTGCGTCAATTTAAACAAGATCCGCGAGATCGAACCCTGGTTTAACAACACCTACATTTTGCGTCTGAAGGATCTGGATTTTCAGGTGCCGGTGAGCCGCAGCAAGGTAAAAGAGTTCCGCCAGCTCATGCACCTGTAACAAAAAAGCCCTCTCCTGCGGGAGAGGGCTATGCGTCAGAGGATTTGACCGAGAACCTGACGCAGGTGGGCACCCGACCCCAGCAGGCCTGGGTTATCATGCACGATCAGATAAACCGGAATGTCCTGCACGTAGCTTCTGAAGCGCCCTTTATCCTCAAACCCGCCGCGGAAGCCGGAGGCTTTAAAGAACTCCAGGAAGCGCGGCACAATGCCGCCCGCGATATAAACGCCCCCGAAGGTACCCAGCGTCAGCGCCAGGTTGCCGCCGAAGCGCCCCATGATCACGCAGAACAGCGACAGGGCACGACGGCAGTCAATGCAGCTGTCCGCCAGCGCGCGTTCGGTGACGTCTTTCGGCTGCAGATTTTCCGGCAGTCGACCGTCCGATTTCACAATCGCCCGGTACAGGTTCACCAGCCCCGGTCCTGACAGCACGCGCTCGGCGGAGACGTGGCCGATCTCCGCGCGTAATTCTTCGAGGATAATGCCCTCTTCTTCGCTGTTTGGCGCAAAGTCCACGTGACCACCTTCACCCGGCAGGCTCACCCAGCGCTGAGCGACATGCACCAGATGTGAAACGCCCAGCCCGGTACCGGCCCCGTAAACCGCAATCGGCTTACCTTCGACCGGTTCAGCGCCGCCAAACTGGATCAGATGCTCAAGCTTCAGCATCGGGATCGCCATGGACACCGCGGTAAAGTCATTGATGATTTCAAGATGCGCAAAGCCGAGGTTTTTTTTCATCTCGGCGATGGAGAATGCCCAGGTATGGTTGGTCATGGCGACCCAGTCGCCGGTTATCGGGCAGGCAATGGCGATGCAGCCATCTTCGACGCTTATCTGATGCTCCTCCAGATAGACGCGGACAACGGCCTCAAGGCTTGGATAATCGAGACCGGAATAGGTTTTCGCCCGGGAAATTTCACCGCTATTTACATCGCATAATGCAAGGCGCGCATTCGTGCCGCCCACATCGCCTACCAAAGCATACTTTGTCATTCTTCTACTGCTCCGCTAAAGTCAGAATAAATCTTTGGGACACTGTAAATTCAAGGCGTGATAACAACAACGACCGGAAGGTGAATGCCCATGGATTATCGATCTTCGTCACAGAATAACTTTACCGTTTCAGCACCTTTTGCACTATTGCCATAAGGCTTAATGTGCAAAGTAACGTAATACCGTTTTGTACAAGGAAATCATCATGCTTCACCCGCGAGCCAGAACCATGCTGTTGCTGGCAATTCCGGCGCTCATCATTGGCGTGGTTTCAAGTCTGGTCCTTATTGTCGTGATGAAAGTCGCGTCGGTGCTGCAAACACTATTATGGAACGCGCTTCCTGCAGGGCTGGGCGTCACCGCTGACTCTCCTGCGTGGATCGTTGGGATGCTGACGTTAACCGGTATTGCGGTGGGCCTGGTGATCCGTTTTAGTCCCGGCCATGCTGGCCCCGATCCGGCACTGGAACCGTTGATTGGTGCCCCGGTAGCCCCCTCGGCGTTGCCAGGGCTAATTATTGCGCTGATTATCGGTCTGGCCGGCGGCGTTAGTCTGGGACCTGAGCATCCGATTATGGCCGTGAACATTGGCCTGGCGGTTTTTCTTGGTTCACGCATTTTGCCCCGCGTTGGCGCGCTGGACTGGACTATTCTCGCCTCCGCAGGCACCATCGGGGCGCTCTTCGGCACGCCCGTTGCGGCGGCACTGATCTTTTCTCAGACGCTCAGCAGTAACAACGACGTCCCGCTGTGGGACAAGCTCTTTGCCCCACTGATGGCCGCAGCCGCCGGAGCGTTGACGACCAGCCTGTTTTTCCATCCCCATTTTTCACTCTCTCTCCCCCACTACGGCCAGATGCAAATCGCCGATATTTTCAGCGGTGCCATCGTCGCCGCCATCGCCATTGCGCTGGGCATGGTGGCAGTATGGTGTCTTCCACGCCTTCACCGGCTGATGCACAGACTCAAACACCCGGTGCTGATTCTGGGGGCTGGCGGTTTGATTCTGGGTATTTTAGGTACGATCGGCGGGCCGGTGACGCTGTTTAAAGGACTGGACGAGATGCAGCAGCTGGCCTTCAGCCAGGTGTTTAGCGTCTCCGACTATCTGCTGTTTGCCGTGATCAAGCTGGCAGCGCTGGTGGTGGCGGCCGCCTGCGGTTTCCGCGGTGGACGCATCTTCCCGGCGGTCTTTGTCGGCGTCGCGCTGGGGCTGATGCTGCACGAGCATGTCGATGCCGTTCCGGCTGCGATTACCGTTTCCTGCTCGATTCTGGGGCTGGTGCTGGTGGTCACGCGCGATGCCTGGCTGAGCCTCTTCATGGCCGCCGTGGTGGTACCGGATACCACCCTCATCCCGTTACTTTGCATCGTGATGTTGCCCGCCTGGCTCCTGCTGGCGGGCAAACCGATGATGATGGCCTGGCGAAACGACAAATAATCAGGCGCTGTTGCGCGCTTCCAGCGCTTTGGTGATCGCCCCCAGCAGCGGAGGGATATCGGCTTTCGGCAGCATCACCTCAATCAGCGAGAGCCGCTCGTGGTGTGCCACCTTTTCAAGGACGTCCGCCAGCTGCTCCGCTTCACTGACCCGCCAGCACTGGGCCTGAGGATCAAGGCTCAGGGCCTGCGGGATTTGCGTCCAGTTCCATAGCGCAATGTCGTTGTAACGCTGCTCAGGCCCGTGGATCGCTCTTTCCACCGTGTACCCTTCGTTGTTCAGGACCAGAATGATGGGGTGTTGTTTATCCCGCAGCATCGAGCCAAGTTCCTGGATAGTAAGTTGCGCCGCGCCATCCCCCGTCAGGACAATCACGCGCCGGTTCGGGCAGGCCGTTTGCGCGCCAAATGCTGCCGCCAGCGTATAGCCAATCGATCCCCACAGCGGCTGGACGATAAAATTTACGTCAGCCGGCAGACGAAGGTCGATCGCGCCGAAGGCCGAGGTGCCCTGATCCGCAAGAATGATGTCTCCCGGACGAATAAATGTCTGCAACGTTTGCCAGAAATTCGCCTGCGTCAGCGAGCCATCCGGCTGCGGGTAGGCCATCGCGCTTTGAGAAGACTGCGCGGGTGTCTCGTGCACGTGCTGTTTGCACAGTTCCACCAGCGTTTCGATTGCCTGAAGCATAGGGATGCCGGTAAACCAGAGATCACCAACGCGTGAGGCATGAGGCTGAACTTCTATCGTTTGTGCCGGGGTGAGCTGATGCGTGAAGCCGGCGGTCAGGGTATCGGTAAATCGCGTGCCGATGCACAGTACGGTATCCGCCCCTTCAATCGCCTCTTTTACCGCACCGGCGCTCGCTGAACCGCTGTAGGTGCCATAAAATCCGGCGTGACGTTCGTCAAAGATCCCTTTGCCCATCAGCATGGTGGCGTGTGCCATCGGCACGTCTTTGACCCATTTTTGTAGCGCATGCTTCAGGCCGTGGCGCAGGACAAGGAAATCGGCCAGCAGCGCAGTACGCTTGCTCCTGGCAAGCTTGTTTTCTGCGGCGTCCCGGAACGCTTTCAGGCAGGCACTATCGGCATGTGGATGCCTGAGCGTGAGAGCGTTTACAGGGGGAGTGGCGGCCTTTTTCGCCACGTCGGCAGGCAACATCAGATAGCCGGGGCGACGCTCCCGTAGCATTGTCGTTAACACCCGGTCGATTTCATAACAGGCGTTTTGTTCGGTCAGGATCGCCTGTGCAGCAGTGATCGGCTCGCTCATATGATAAAAATGACGAAACTCACCGTCGCCAAGCGTGTGGTGCAGCAGCTCCCCTCTTTGCTGTGATGCCGTACCCGGTGCCCCCACAATATGCAAGACCGGAACGTGCTCGGCGAAGCTGCCCGCAATGCCGTTCATGGCGCTTAACTCTCCTACGCCAAATGTCGTCAGCAGCGCGGCAAAGCCCTTACATCGGGCGTATCCGTCAGCGGCATAAGAAGCGTTTAACTCGTTGGCACAGCCCACCCAGCAGATATCCGGGCTGTCTATCACATGGTCGAGAAACTGCAGGTTATAGTCGCCCGGCACGCCAAACAGATGATCGGCTCCACAATCATTAAGACGGTCCAGCAGGTAATCGGCGACGCAGTATGGGGTACGCATGAACAGGTATCCTTCTAATGTTGACCTCACCTTGAGTATTAAATAAGCGTGATGGCTGTCCAGAATTGGTGATAAGAAGGGCATGGAAAGAATGCTTTACAAAAAAGGCTGCGCTATGCTGCTTTTTTTCACGAAAATGTAAACGCATACACTGATTTTTCACTTCAGCGCCAGAGGTCACGAAAATGGGTTATCAGCCGGACAAAAATCGTTACTGGACAATGGAGTATCGCCGCTGCGGGCGAAGCGGACTCAGGTTGCCTGCCATCTCGCTTGGGCTGTGGCATAACTTTGGTGACACCACCCTTATCGAAAACAGCCGTCAACTTTTACAGCGTGCGTTCGATCTGGGCATTACGCATTTCGACCTTGCCAACAACTATGGCCCGCCCCCCGGATCGGCCGAACGTAATTTCGGACGTATTTTGCAGGAGGATTTCCTGCCCTGGCGCGACGAGCTAATCATCTCCACCAAAGCGGGTTATACCATGTGGGAGGGGCCTTACGGCGACTGGGGGTCACGTAAATATCTGCTGGCAAGCCTCGATCAAAGCCTGAAGCGCACGGGGCTGGAGTATGTGGATATCTTCTATCATCACCGGCCAGATCCTCAAACGCCGCTGCAGGAAACCATGAAAGCGCTTGACCATGTGGTGCGTCAGGGGAAGGCTTTGTATGTCGGATTATCCAACTACCCGGCTGTTCTGGCTCGCCAGGCGATTGATATCCTTAATGACCTCGGGACGCCCTGCCTGATCCACCAGCCGAAATATTCCCTCTTTGAACGTGCGCCGGAAGCGGGGCTGCTGGACGTGTTGCAGGAAAAAGGAGTCGGCTGTATTCCCTTCTCGCCGCTGGCCGGCGGGCAACTGACCAATCGCTATCTGAACGGCATCCCCGCAGACTCACGCGCGGCAAGCGGCAGTCAGTTCCTTAAACCCGATCAGCTCACCGAAGAGAAGCTGGAGAAAGTCAGGAAGCTGAATGCCCTGGCAGAAAGTCGCGGCCAGAAGCTGTCCCAGATGGCGCTGGCCTGGGTATTACGCCATGAGGACGTGACGTCGGTGCTGATTGGGGCAAGTAAAGCGGCTCAGATTGATGACGCCGTGGGGATGCTGGCAAACCGCCATTTCTCTGCAGAAGAGTTGGCCCGTATAGACGCGATCCTGAGCAGCTCAATATAACATCACTTTTAGCAAAAAGTGCTCTCACCCAGGAATTCGGAGTTGAGGCGATGATACGGCGCTTTACCAACTCATAAAATTGCGTTAACAGGCCCAACAAAGGCCCCGATCGTGAAGGAGAAAGAGTATGTTCAGGTCACTGATTCTTGCAGCGGTATTACTGGCTTCGGCGCCGCTGATCGCCACTGCGGGCGAAATCACCCTGTTGCCATCAGTAAAATTACAAATTGGCGATCGTGACGACTACGGCAGATACTGGGACGGCGGCTACTGGCGCGACCGTGATTACTGGCATCGTCACTATGAGTGGCGCGGCGATCGCTGGTGGAAACATGATAACGGCAGACACCGCGGCTGGTATAAAGACAGCGCCTATGAGCGCGGTTACCGTGAAGGCTGGAACGATCGTGACGACCGTCGCGGCGGCTGGGGTCGCGGCAAAGGTCATGGTCACGGCCATCATCACTAATCAAAAAGGAGCCTCCACGGCTCCTTTTTTTGTTAAAGACCCAGCGCGGTTCCCACTAACAACCACAGGTTCAGCGCAACGACCACCACCACGATGGCCCACCCGGTTCGTTTCACCAGCGTTGAGTTGACCAGCTCGCCCATCAGAGTTTTGTTGCTGGTAAAGATCAGCAGCGGCACCAGCGCCAGCGCAATACCAAAACTCAGCAGCACCTGGCTCATGACCAGAATTCGCGTTGGGTCGAGTCCCATCAGAATCACCACAAAAGACGGCAGCATGGTGACGGAACGACGAACCCACAGCGGAATATGGAACCGGACAAACCCCTGCATCACCACCTGGCCTGCCAGCGTGCCCACCACCGTAGAAGAGAGACCAGCAGCCACCAGGCTAAGGCCAAATATCGTGGCGGCAGCATGGCTCAGCAACGGCTCCAGCGTGAGATACGCCTGGTCGAGATCGGCAATACCGGTATGACCGTTAAAGTGGAAAGCTGCGGCTGCAGTAGCCATCATCGCCAGATTGACAAACCCCGCGATGGTCATGGCGATCGCCACGTCCCACTTGGTGGCGGAGTAACGTTCTTTACGCGTCCCACCGTGGAGATGCTGAGTCAGCGAGGAGTGGAGATAGATCACATGCGGCATGATGGTCGCCCCCAGCACCCCGGCGGCCAGGAACACCGCTTCCGAGGTCGGCAGGCTTGGGATCGCCATTCCTTTACCGAGCTGCGCCAGATTCGGCTGTGAGAAGATTAGCTCAACGATATAGGCCGCCGCGACAAACAGCAGCAGACCGCCAATGACCTTCTCCAGCGGCTTTTGACCCCGACGCTGCAGCATCAGGATCAGGAACGTGGCAATCCCGGTGAGGACCGCCCCCTGCAACAGCGACACACCCAGAATCAGCTTAAAGCCGATCGCTGCGCCGATAAATTCAGCAAGGTCAGTGGCCATGGCGATGATTTCAGCCTGAACCCAGTAGAGCCAGACCGCGGGACGCGGATAATGGTCGCGAATTTGCTCCGCCAGGTTTTTGCCCGTCGCAATCCCCAGCTTTGCGGAGAGCATCTGAATCAGCATTGCCATCAGGTTTGCCCAGACGACCACCCAGAGCAGCTTATAACCGAAGCTGGCCCCGGCCTGAATATTGGTCGCAAAGTTACCTGGATCGATATAACCAATGGCAGCGATGAACGCAGGTCCCATTAATGCGAACCGCAACTTGCGCGCTGCTCTGCCACTGCTACCCTCTACGCGACTGTTTGTCATTTCTGCCTCTGAAATATAGCCTTTGCTATGTTTAATGCTATCAAAATGAGAATGATTATCAAGATCATTTATAAAGTTTGCAGTGATTTCTCTGATAGCTTTGAACGATAGACGGGCGGGTAAGTGGGGCGATCTAACTGAAACTGAAATCGCGCATGCTTTTGTGAAGACTAGCACACAAACTTAACTTTTCACTCATTTACCTAACATAACAAAAATGTATTGTGGATCACTATTTTTGAGACTCGTCACAGGATGTAACTATAGTGTGTCCTCGATCTCGTTTTCTTTTCGCTTGTTACATAGAATGTGCACGAAAATTAAACCTGCCTCATATTTGGAGCAAATATGGACCGCGTCCTTCATTTTGTCCTGGCACTTGTTGTCGTTACTGCACTCGCATTGCTGGTCAGCACAGACCGCAAAAAAATTCGTATTCGTTATGTTGTCCAACTGCTGGTCATTGAAGTTTTACTTGCGTGGTTCTTCCTGAACTCCAACGTAGGCCTCGGCTTCGTGAAAGGCTTCTCCGAAATGTTCGAAAAACTGCTCGGATTCGCCAATGAAGGGACCAACTTTGTCTTCGGTAAAATGAACGACGAAGGTCTGGCGTTCTTCTTCCTGAAGGTTCTCTGCCCTATCGTCTTCATCTCCGCGCTGATCGGTATTCTGCAGCACATCCGCGTTCTGCCGTTCGTGATTCGTGGAATTGGTTTCCTGTTATCCAAAGTGAACGGCATGGGTAAGCTGGAATCCTTCAACGCCGTCAGTTCCCTGATCCTCGGTCAGTCTGAGAACTTCATCGCGTATAAAGATATTCTCGGCAAGATGTCCCGCAACCGTATGTACACCATGGCGGCAACCGCAATGTCTACCGTTTCCATGTCTATCGTGGGCGCGTATATGACCATGCTGGAACCAAAATACGTGGTGGCTGCGCTGGTACTGAACATGTTCAGCACCTTTATCGTTCTGTCGCTGATCAACCCGTACCGCGTTGACGCCAGCGAAGAGAACATCCAGATGTCTAACCTGCACGAAGGCCAGAGCTTCTTCGAAATGCTGGGTGAATACATCCTGGCCGGTTTCAAAGTCGCGATTATCGTTGCCGCCATGCTGATCGGCTTCATTGCGCTGATTTCTGCACTGAATGCCCTGTTCGCCGCGGTGCTGGGTATCTCCTTCCAGGGCATTCTGGGCTACATCTTCTACCCTGTTGCATGGGTGATGGGTGTTCCGGCTCACGAAGCGCTGCAGGTGGGCAGTATCATGGCAACCAAACTGGTTTCTAACGAATTCGTTGCGATGATGGATCTGCAGAAAATTGCCAGCACGCTTTCTCCGCGCGCGGAAGGGATTCTCTCCGTGTTCCTGGTCTCCTTCGCGAACTTCTCGTCTATCGGTATCATCGCCGGTGCGATTAAGGGTCTGAACGAAGAGCAGGGTAACGTGGTTTCTCGCTTTGGCCTGAAGCTGGTTTACGGCTCTACGCTGGTGAGCGTCCTGTCCGCATCCATCGCGGCACTGGTTCTGTAACGTTTACCGTTAAACAAAAACCGGGAGCCTGGCTCCCGGTTTTTTTATGCCCGCAATTCTTCCAGCGGTTTGGGTTTGCCTATCAGGTATCCCTGCAGGTAATCCACACCAAAGCGAAGCAGCATCTCCCGCTGGGCCGGCGTTTCGACGTATTCCGCGACGACGCACAGCGATTTCGCCTTCGCCAGATTACACATCGACTGGACGATCATTGCATCCATGTCGTCTGTACAAATGTCTTTCACAAAGCAGCCGTCAATTTTAATGATGTCCGCCTGCAGGCGTCTGAGGCGCTCGTAGTTGGCGTAGCCAGTACCAAAATCATCTATGGCAATTCGGAAACCGTAATCCCGCAGCTGCTGAATATTGTTGATACTTGTGCCTGAATTTGAAAAAGCCTGCTCCTCGGTGATCTCAATCACGACGGCCTGAGGTGCCACGCCGTACCGTTCAAACAGCGCGCAAATCTCAGTCGCCACCTCTTTTTGCATCAGCGTGAGCGGCATCAGATTGACGGAGAAACGGGTGCCAGCCTGTGTTGAAGGGTGATCGCGCAGCCACAGCAGTAATTTCTCCATAATGCACATATCAAACCGATGGCTGAGGTTGAACTGGGCAATCAGCGGAATAAAGCGGTCAGGGGTGAAGATCTCGCCCTCGCTCTCCATACGCGCCAGGATTTCGTAATACCCGCTCCCGTCCGCCTTCTGGATCGGTTGCGCGTATAAATGGAACTGCCCCGCCTCAAGGGCATGCTTAATCCGCGCCAGCATCAGGACACGCTCTGTCGTTTGTCCTGATGCCGCCTCAAGGCTATTCGTGAGCGCGAGAACGTTTTGCTCTCCGCAGGCCTGCTCTGCCAGCCAGCTCAGCTGTCCCAGCGTGTGATGAAGCTTTTCGCCGTTTTCGACCATTCCCCAGGATGCGCCAAATTCAATATCCAGCCCGGTGTTGTTCCAGAAAATCTTACGGCTGTTCAGCCGATCGACCATATGCTGGAGACGCTCGGCGGTTCCCGGCCCCAGTAATACCAGCACCAGTTCGCTTCCCGGAAGCTGGAAGAGCGTCTCATCTTTCTGCAAAAGTGGCTGTAGCGACGTGGCGATCGTACGTTTGCAGTGGACCCGCATGATAATCCCGTAGTGGCGGCTCAAAAACTCCAGGTTATCCATGCGCAGAATGCACACTTTGGCATCCGGGTGAATCTCAAGATAATCTTCCAGCGCACGAATATTGGGCAAACCGGTAAGGGGATCGGTAAGCGCCCTGCCCTGCCAGCCCCGCTTCAGCCACTCGCTGCGCTGGTAAATGCGCGACATGTAAAGCAAGCAGATAGCGAAAGAAATCAGCACGGAGAGGATAAAGGAGAGTGAATGGCCCGACTCGACCCCGTTCAGGAAGTTGTAGTTGTAGGTCAACAGCAGGAGCGCTGAGGTGGCCCACAGCAGAGAAATCAACGCATAGGTCAGGCGGCTTATTGCCAGGGTAAAAAGAATAAAAATCAGCGGCATCAAATAGCCCGCAATGACCGGTGATTCAAAAGGACCACATAAAATGATGAGAATGGCGCCTAAAAGCATCAGCCAGACAAAAATATATAATGGATTCTTGTGATAAAACACGGGCTTCACGCTTCGCCGCCAGAAGGTGACGGCATAACGAGGATTAATTATCATTCTTAATGGGTAATAGAACATCATGGTAAAAATCAGCCCCGCGCATATCAGGCTTTGAATATCCACAACATTATAAATTACCGTTCCTTCGCCGAAATAGGTTGAGATAGTCACCGGAAAATCAAACAAATAGCCTGCCATATACATCGACAGCTTAATACCAAATGGCACAATAAAACCGAGCCAGAATATACGTAGCCCGATGTGCTTGTTAGGGATGGAGTGGCGCCAGCGCTTGCCCAGCATGAGGCGTAGCAGACCGCAGGCCGCGAACAACGCAAAGGTCTGACAGAACAGCAAAACTGAATATTGTAGCGGTGCTAAATTAATATAGAATAAATTAGTGACAGTAAAACCTAACAAAATGGGAAGAATAGCCCTGCGCCCAAATAGCAGAATTACCGCCAGCATCACGCTGAGCGGCAGCCATGCTAAATAAACGTCATGACCATTAACAATTGCGCGTGGAGAGAGATAACGGGAGACAGGTACCGCAATCAGACAAAGTGTCAGGGCAATTATAAATATCTTTACATTATTGTACGTTTTTCTATTCATTAAGCTGATGAGTATATTATCCGTCTGAATCATTGACCGGATGGATAATAGGTTTATTAATTGCACGAATCAAGTTCAAGTCTATTTATAGACACGTTTATTGATTTCGATTGAGGTGAGGTATGGGAATACCTTCTTTTTGATAACAAAAACCAGTGACGGGCGTTACAAACAGATAAAAAAAACCCTCGTCATTTGACGAGGGTTTACAATTTTGGTGGAGCTAAGCGGGATCGAACCGCTGACCTCTTGCATGCCATGCAAGCGCTCTCCCAGCTGAGCTATAGCCCCACATGTGACTTTACTGACCGCACTCTGTTGGGTTCAGAGTTTGGTGGAGCTAAGCGGGATCGAACCGCTGACCTCTTGCATGCCATGCAAGCGCTCTCCCAGCTGAGCTATAGCCCCATCGTAAAGCTGTCATGTTGACGGGCGGCATAATATGAATTCCGCTGCGGAGTGTCAACGGCAAAATCAATGACCGCCGTTCGATCGCCGAAAAATCATGCAAATGAATCACTTTGCGAGCGTGCTCGTAATCAGGAGTTAAGCCTGTCACGTTTTCATGTAAAACGGTGCTATAAAATGAGCCGTTAATTAACCCCACTGATATTCAGGAAATTGCATGATCAAGGAACGAATGACGCCAGAAGAGTTAGCCCTGCTCACTGGCTATAGCCGACAGACCATCAATAAATGGGTACGCAAAGAGGGTTGGATTACGTCACCAAAACCTGGCGTTCAGGGCGGGAAAGCGCGACTGGTACATGTGAACGAAAAAGTCCGCGACTTTATCCGCAGCGCACGTCGGGCAAGCGAAACGTCCGATATGGCAGAAGGTACCAGCCATAACAGTTCGCTTCACACCCTACTCCTGACGCTGGCTGATGAAATGACGCCGGAAGAGCAGAAACAGATGACATCGCTGTTACTGCGGGAAGGGATCACCGGATTGTTGCAACGTTTAGGGATTCGCGAGCGGGACTGATATGAAAAGATTACGGAGTAAAATGACCACGGAAGAGCTGGCGCAGAGTTTGGGCGTTGCCAGACAAACGGTTAATCGCTGGATACGTCAGCAGGGGTGGAAAACCGAAGGGCTCAACGGCGTGAAAGGCGGCCGCGCGCGGCTCATTCATGTCGATACGCGCGTGAAGGAACACATTATGAGTCTCCCGGCGATCCGCAACCGTCAGGCGGTTTACCATCTCGCGGAGGCCACTTCCGCCTACAATGCCCCCTCTGCAAACCTGTTTCCGGGCATAATTGAGACGCTGGAGAATATGACTGCAGCAGAGCAGAAGCGTCTGGACACCTTCCTGAAGCGCGAAGGCATTCACGGCTTTCTTAAGCGTCTGGGTATTGCAGAAGAAGAAGCATAAAAAAACGGCAGGTTCCCCCTGCCGTTTGTTTTATCTGAGACGTTATTACTGCTGATTTTCTCGTTCAGCGATAAAGTCCAGAGCCTTGTTAATGCGCGCTACGCTGCGTGATTTGCCGATAGCATGAACCGTTACGTCCAGCGCCGGAGACTGACCCGCACCGGTCACCGCAACGCGCAGTGGCATACCGACTTTACCCATGCCGACTTCCAGCTCGTCCGCCGTCGCCTGAATGGCGTGATGCACATTCTCTGCGGTCCACTCGGTAATGGCAGCCAGCTTGTCACGCACCACTTCCAGCGGCTGACGCGCAACCGGGCGAAGGTGTTTCTTCGCGGCGTCCGCATCAAACGCATCAAACTCTTCATAGAAGTAGCGGCAGCTTTCAGCAATCTCTTTCAGCGTTTTGCAGCGCTCGCCGAGCAGTTTCACCAGATCCGCCAGCTCAGGGCCTGTGCGGGTATCAATATTTGCCTGCTCAATGTGCCACTGCAGATACGTCGCCACATATTCTGGCGGCATGGTATTGATGTAGTGATGGTTCAGCCACAGGAGCTTGTCGGTGTTAAACGCGCTGGCGGATTTGCTGACAGAGCTCAGAGAGAACAGTTCGATCATCTCTTCGCGGCTGAAGATCTCCTGGTCACCGTGAGCCCAGCCCAGACGCACCAGATAGTTCAGCAGCGCTTCTGGCAGATAGCCGTCGTCGCGATACTGCATCACGCTCACCGCACCGTGACGTTTAGACAGCTTTTTCCCGTCGTCGCCGTTGATCATGGAGACGTGGGCATAGACAGGCACAGGGGCGTTCAGCGCCTTCAGGATGTTGATCTGACGTGGCGTGTTGTTGATATGGTCTTCACCGCGCACAACGTGGGTAATTTCCATATCCCAGTCGTCCACCACCACGCAGAAGTTGTAGGTTGGAGAACCATCGGTACGACGGATGATCAGATCGTCGAGCTCCTGGTTGCTGAATTCGATCGGGCCACGGATCTGATCGTCAAAGATCACAGACCCCTCTTGCGGGTTAGCAAAACGCACAACACAAGGCTCATCTGCAGCATGCTCGCTGTGGTCGTGGCGGCAGCGGCCGTCATAACGCGGCTTTTCACCGTTCGCCATCTGCTCTTCACGCAGCGCATCCAGACGCTCTTTGGAGCAGTAGCACTTATACGCCGTGCCCGCGACCAGCATCTCATCAATGACGGAGTTATAGCGGTCAAAGCGTTTGGTCTGGAAGTAGGGACCTTCATCCCATTCCAGGTTCAGCCAGTTCATCCCATCCATAATGGCTTCAATTGCTTCTGGCGTGGAGCGCTCAAGATCGGTGTCTTCAATACGCAGCACGAACTCACCTTTGTTGTGGCGTGCGAAAAGCCAGGAATAGAGAGCGGTACGTGCACCACCGACATGCAGATAGCCTGTCGGGCTCGGCGCGAAGCGAGTTTTGATTTTCATGAAATGGCCTTACGTTATAAAGATGCCGGCAATCGGCAAATCCTGGGAAAAAACAATGGGCAATATTCTATCACTGTGCGGCGATTCCTCAATGTTGTTCCCTGAATCGGGCCCGAGTTTGCGATTTTTGTTTAGAAATCATGCGCCACTGCCCGTTTCGCGATCGTTTTGCTTAATTTTACGACGAACGAATAAAAACTTTAGAAAATGCGTTGACTCATTTTCAACTCTCCCTATAATGCGACTCCACACAGCGGGGGTGATTAGCTCAGTTGGTAGAGCATCTCCTTTACACGGAGGGGGTCGGCGGTTCGAGCCCGTCATCGCCCACCATTCTCATCTTATCGCAGCAGTTCCGAAATGGGCGATTAGCTCAGTTGGTAGAGCATCTCCTTTACACGGAGGGGGTCGGCGGTTCGAGCCCGTCATCGCCCACCATTTCGGGTCGTTAGCTCAGTTGGTAGAGCAGTTGACTTTTAATCAATTGGTCGCAGGTTCGAATCCTGCACGACCCACCAATGTAAAAAAGCGCCCTAAAGGCGCTTTTTTGCTATCTGCGATATAAAAAATGTGAACCTGCCCCATTTTCCTCAAGCTAATCCCGCCGGTGCCGATACCTCTGTTTTATAACGCGAGGAAAAAATATGACGACCATTCAGGCATCAACCCAACCTATTCAAACCAGCAGTGGCGGGAATGGGGCTTCTGGCGGTAACGATATCTCTGCGCAAATCACCCGCATTCTCGACAAAATCCAAAAGCTGACTCAGCAGTTAAACGAGCTGGCGAACAGTCCCGGCAGCACGGAAGAGAAGAAAAAGCAGCAGGAACTGATTCAGACCCAGATCAAAGTGCTGCAGGCGCAGCTCGCCGCACTGCAGCGCCAGCAGGCCGAAGAGGCCCAGAAAAAGCAGGATCAAAAATTGGGCAAAGTGGAAGGTGTGAATAGCCCAACAGACAATAATCAGATTGATATCTACATCTAATCTTCTGAAGCGTTAAACAGTGGATCGCGTATGCGGGCCTCGGTCAATCGCTGTGCCTGGATACGCACCACTTCCCAGATAGCCTGCGCCGCCCCCGAGAGTGAACGATTTTTTCGCCGCACCAGCATTAGCTTTCGTTCGACAACGGGCGTCAACCGCTTCACGGCCAGTCGACTTCCCTGAGGCAGGGGAAGCGCCAGGGCGGGCAACACGCTGATGCCGATCCCGGCTTCCACCATGGGAAACAGCGTTGCCGGGTGACCAATCTCCTGCACGATCGCTGCCTTTACCCCCTGATTCATCAGTGCGGAATCAATCAGCGGGCGGCTGCCCGAGGCATAATCTTGTAAAACCAGGTTTGCGCCCTGAAGTGACTGCCACCTGACGTCAGGCAACGCGGCCAGCGGATCGTCGTCACGGCAGAGCAGCAAAAAGGGCTCCGAAAGTACGCTTTCGCACTCCAGATCGCTCACCTGGCCGGGATCGATAACAATACCAAAATCGACATCCCCCTGGCGGATGCTCTCCAGTACCCACTGCTGTGGCCGGTCATGCAGGACAAAGTCAATGTCCGGGTAGCGATGGTTCCCCTCGGCAATACACTGCGGGATAAGGTGTGCAGATATCGTCTGGCTGGCCGCGACCCGCACGGTACCCGAAAGCTGCTGCCCCAGCCTCCCCACGTCTCTGAGCGTGCTGTTCAGCTCATCCAGCAGCCGTTCAAGGCGCAGAGCAAGCTGCTGCCCGGCTTCGGTCAACACCACTTCGCGCGTGGTGCGGTCAAGCAACCGGACGCCGGTCTGATTTTCCAGTTCTTTCACGCTGTGGCTGACCGCCGACTGGCTCAGGCCAATCATCTCCCCTGCCCGGCTAAAGCTGCGGGCATTGGCGACGGTAACGAAAATGCGGAGCTGGCGTAAGGAATAATTCATCTGTTTAATTCATGAATGGATGCAATAAATCAATTTTATTTCTCAAATGGAAAAAAGCACAATAGCGACATCTGTTTTCAGGAGTCATTATGAAACTATTTCGTATTGTTGATCCGTTTACGCTCACCCTGGTCGTTACCGTTTTACTGGCCTCGTTCTTTCCCGCTCGCGGCGGGTTCGTTCCGTTCTTTGAAGGGCTGACGACGGCCGCCATTGCACTGCTGTTTTTTATGCACGGCGCGAAGCTGTCCCGTGAAGCGATTATCGCAGGGGGGAGCCACTGGCGGCTGCATCTCTGGGTAATGTGCAGCACGTTCATTCTCTTCCCGATCCTCGGCGTGCTGTTTGCCTGGTGGGCACCGGTTAACGTCGACCCGGCACTCTATACCGGTTTTCTGTATCTCTGCATTCTTCCGGCTACCGTGCAATCCGCCATTGCCTTTACCTCTCTGGCGGGAGGGAACGTTGCGGCCGCCGTCTGCTCGGCATCGGCATCCAGCCTGCTGGGGATTTTCGTCTCGCCGCTGCTGGTGGGCCTGCTAATGAACATGCACGGCGCGGAAGGTAACCTTGAGCAGGTCGGCAAAATCTGTTTGCAGCTGCTGCTGCCGTTTGTGCTGGGGCATCTCTCGCGTCCGTGGACGGGCGCATTTGTGGCAAAGCACAAGAAATGGATTTCAAAAACCGACCAGTCGTCGATCCTGCTGGTGGTCTATTCCGCCTTCAGCGAAGCGGTCGTGAACGGGATCTGGCATAAGGTGGGCGCCGGTTCGCTGCTCTTTATCGTGGTGGTCAGCCTCATCCTGCTGGCAATTGTCATTGCAGTAAACGTCTTTGTGGCACGCAAGTGCGGCTTCAACAAAGCGGATGAAATTACGATTGTGTTCTGCGGTTCGAAGAAGAGTCTGGCAAACGGTATCCCGATGGCCAACATTCTGTTCCCGACCTCGGTGATTGGAATGATGGTGCTGCCGCTAATGATTTTCCATCAGATCCAGTTGATGGTCTGCGCGGTGCTGGCGCGTCGCTACAAGCGCCAGACGGAAAAACTGGCGCAGGAAGGGACCCGCGCCGCGAAGGCTTAAGGACGTTTCAGGGGCTGCACCAGCTGGGTCAGCCCCTCGGTTTTGATCAGTAACGTGATAGCCATCAGCTCGCCCAGTCGCCCTGCCGGGAATTCATCCTTACGGGCAAACCACAGCAGATACTCCTCCGGCAAATCAATCAGCCTGCGGCCCTTGTATTTACCGAACAGCATCTCCGTATTGGCGATCTCAACGAGCTGCTCTTTCTCCACGTTACTCTCCTAACAGACGCATCATTTCCGCTTCGTCGATAACCTCAATCCCCAGCTCCTGGGCTTTCGCCAGCTTGGAACCGGCGGCCTCCCCGGCGATCACCAGGTCGGTTTTCTTCGACACGCTGCCCGCCACTTTGGCTCCCAGCGCCACCAGACGTGCCTTTGCATCATCACGGGATAGCTGGCTCAGGCTGCCGGTCAGCACTACCGTTTTACCGGCGAACGGGCTGTCGATCTCTTCGGCATTGACGACGACCGGCGCAGGCCATTTGATGCCCTCTGCCAGCAGTTGGCCGATGACCTCACGGTTGCTCTCTTCAGCAAAGAAGTTAAAGACGTGCGTGGCGACGACGATGCCGACATCCGGAACTTTCTGTAGCTCCTCAATGCTTGCCTTTTCCAGCGCCTCCAGCGTACCAAAGTACGCCGCCAGCCCTGCTGCCGTCGCTTCACCCACTTCACGAATGCCGAGCGCATAAAGGAAACGGGCGAAGGTGGACTCTTTAGCCGCTTCCAGGGCGTTAACCACGTTCTGGGCTGACTTTGGCCCCATGCGATCCAGACCGGTTAGTTTACCTGCGGTCAGCCTGAAGAGATCCGCTGGCGTGTGGACGTACTCTTTCTCAACCAGCTGATCGATAATCTTGTCGCCCATGCCGTCAACGTCCATTGCGCGACGGGAGACAAAGTGCTTCAGTGACTCTTTACGCTGTGCGCCACAGATTAAGCCGCCCGTACAGCGGGCCACTGCTTCACCTTCTACGCGCTCAACGTCCGAGCCGCACACCGGACAATGGGTCGGGAAGACAACCTCGCGCGTATCGTCAGGACGTTCTGACTCCACGACGTTAACCACCTGCGGGATCACGTCCCCCGCGCGGCGAATTACCACTTTGTCACCAATACGCAGGCCCAGGCGGTCGATTTCATCTGCGTTATGCAGCGTGGCGTTACTCACCAGCACGCCGGCCACCTGTACGGGCTCCAGACGAGCGACCGGGGTAATGGCCCCCGTACGTCCCACCTGGAACTCCACGTCGCGGACGAAGGTCATCTGCTCCTGAGCCGGGAACTTAAACGCCACCGCCCAGCGCGGCGCGCGCGCCACAAAGCCCAGCTGCTCCTGCAGCGCCAGCGAGTTCACCTTGATGACCACGCCATCAATATCAAAGCCGAGCGTCGGACGGTCCGCTTCCACCTTGTGGTAGAACGCCAGCACCGCTTCCGGCGAGTCGCAGAGCTGAACGCGGTTGCTCACCGGCAGGCCCCACGCCTTAAACTGCAGCAGACGCCCGAGATGGGTATCCGGCAGCTCGCCGCCCTCCAGAATACCGACGCCGTAGCAGAAGAACGTAAGCGGTCGCTTCGCGGTGATGCGCGGATCAAGCTGTCGCAGCGAGCCCGCCGCCGCGTTACGCGGGTTAGCAAACACCTTACCGCCGGTGCGACGTGCCTCTTCGTTAATTTTCTCGAAGCCCGCCTGGGGCAGAAACACCTCGCCGCGCACTTCCAGACGTGCAGGAATATTGTCACCCTGCAGCTTCAGCGGGATCGCGCGGATGGTACGCACGTTGGTGGTGATGTCTTCGCCCGTCGTACCGTCGCCACGCGTCGCGGCACGCACCAGCACGCCGTTTTCATAGAGAAGACTGACCGCCAGGCCATCCAGCTTCAGTTCGCAGCACCAGGTGAGAGCGTCGCTGCTTTTCAGGCGATCCTGCACGCGCTTGTTAAACGCGAGAAAGCTCTCTTCATCGAAGACGTTATCCAGCGACAGCATCGGTACTTCATGACGCACCTGGCTGAAAGCGCCCAGCGGCTCAGCGCCGACGCGCTGGGTGGGGGAATCCGGTGTAATGAGTTCAGGATGCTGCGCCTCTAATTCGCGCAGCTCGCGCATCAGGCGGTCATACTCCGCATCCGGGACTTCCGGCGCGTCCATAACATGATAGAGATATTCATGATGGCGAAGCGTGGTTCGCAGTTCAGTGAGTTGTTGTTCGATTGAGTCCATATCACACCATCAATGAGAAAAAACCCCCGACATGCGGGGGTTGAGGAGGAGTTGAAGATAACGCGTCGGTTACGCGTTGGCTTCCTTAACTTCGCGGATGCGGTCCTGATACTCACGCAGCTTCTGCGGGGTCATCATGCGACGCTGATCGTCGAGCACCACACCACCCACTTCGTCAGCGATGTGCTGAGCGGATTGCAGCATCAGCTTAAAGTTTTGCAGTTCGTCGCCGTAGGACGGCACCTGCATAAAGATAGTGACACCCGGCGTCACGAAATCGCCCGTCATTTCTGGGTCGAATGTGCCAGGGTTAACCATATTGGCCAGGCTAAATAGCGCCGGGCCGCTACCGTCCGGGCTCAGGTGACGATGGAAGATATTCATATCACCAAACTTGAAGCCGGCCTGTTGAATACTGTTCAGCAGTACGTCACCGTTCAGATGGCTGCCGTGATGGGCGGCCACGTTCATGATGATCACCGCTTCTTTACGCTGCGGTTTTTCAACAACCGGCTCTGGCTCTACAACGGGCTCAGGCTCAACGTGCGGGGCAGGAGCGGGCTGCGGCGCAGGTTGAACATGAACAGGCTGCTGCGGTTGATGTACCGGTTGCGCAGGCTGCTGTTGCACAGGCTGCTGCACGGGTTGTTGTTGAACCGGCTGTGGCGCAGCAGGCTGCTGATACACAGGCTGTTGCGGCGGCTGGCGCACCGGTTCTTCCACAGGCTGTGGCGCTGGCTGGCGCGGCTGTGCAGAAGCATACGGCGGTTGATACTGGTGCTGCGAAGGACGAGGTGCTTCATGCTCCCCATGGCCTACGCCGGGCGCAGTATTGACCCGATGAACACGAACTTCACCCACGCCGTCATCGTCACTTCCATCGATGTCATCTTCACTGTCATCGTCGTCACGACTGGACTTCATGCGCTTCAGTGGGCGATCGCGAAACATCGAGGAACGCTCTTTACGGCTGGTCCAGAAACCATGTACCAGTAAAGCGATTATGGCGATCGCGCCAACAATGATTAATATCAGACGCAAATCCTGCATCATTATATTCTCTGTTGTTCTAACACCTTGCCACCACGGCAAACATTTACTCACTAAGAGTATTTGCCGTTTACGTCAAGTGCAAGTGTGTGCAGAGCATTCACAGCATAAAGATGAAGGAAATCGTGCTTTTTGCTGGTTTTTCGAACATTTCCGAACTGGTCATTGGTCCGTAAGTGGATAATATAGGCGGGCAATTCCACTGGTTGTGTAAAAAGGAGTACAGCCTGGCTATGGTTTCAACATCTTCTTCTCCCCCGCGCAGCGGCGTCTGGTATTTTTCTCAGGGCTGGAAACTGGTCTCTCTGCCGGGTATTCGACGCTTCGTCATTCTGCCGCTGTTGATCAACATTATTCTGATGGGCGGCGCGTTCTGGTGGCTGTTCACAAAACTGGAAAGCTGGATCCCATCGCTGATGAGCTACGTGCCGGACTGGCTGCAGTGGCTTAACTACCTGCTCTGGCCGGTGGCGGTGATCTCCGTTTTGCTGGTATTTGGCTACTTCTTCTCGACGATTGCCAACTGGATAGCCGCGCCGTTTAACGGTTTGCTGGCGGAACAGCTGGAAGCGCGCCTTACCGGCGCAACACCGCCGGACACGGGCATCCTGGGGATCATGAAAGACCTCCCTCGCATTATGAAGCGTGAATGGCAGAAGTTTGCCTGGTACCTGCCCCGCGCGGTTGTGCTGCTTATCCTCTATTTTGTGCCCGGCATTGGCCAGACGGTGGCACCGGTGCTGTGGTTCCTGTTCAGCGCCTGGATGCTGGCCATCCAGTACTGCGACTATCCGTTCGATAACCACAAGGTGCCGTTTAAAGAGATGCGCACCGCCCTGCGCAGCCAGAAGATCGCCAATATGCAGTTTGGCGCGCTGACCAGCCTGTTCACTATGATTCCGTTCCTGAATCTGTTCATCATGCCGGTTGCCGTTTGCGGCGCGACCGCCATGTGGGTCGACTGCTACCGTGCTAAGCACGCGTTATGGAAATAATGCAAAAATGTGTAAAGCAGGGGTGGCTTATGCCGCCCCTTATTCCATACTGATCCCCATTATTTCCTTGCAGTATATAGATATGCGAATTCCTTACTTCCCCCTACCTGCTTAGCAGGTATGCTGGGTCGGTATCCCAATTTCATACAGTTAAGGACAGGCCATGAGTAAGATTTATGAAGACAACTCGCTGACTATCGGTCATACGCCCCTGGTTCGACTGAACCGTATCGGTAATGGACGCATCCTGGCGAAGGTCGAATCACGTAACCCGAGCTTCAGCGTAAAATGCCGTATCGGTGCAAACATGATTTGGGATGCTGAAAAACGTGGCGTACTGAAGCCGGGCGTTGAGTTGGTGGAACCCACCAGCGGCAATACCGGGATCGCTCTGGCCTATGTTGCTGCCGCGCGCGGCTACAAGCTGACGCTGACCATGCCTGAAACCATGAGCATCGAGCGTCGTAAGCTGCTTAAAGCGCTGGGCGCGAACCTGGTGCTGACCGAAGGCGCGAAGGGCATGAAAGGTGCCATTCAGAAAGCCGAAGAGATTGTGGCCAGCGATCCGGCGAAATACCTGCTGCTGCAGCAGTTCAGCAACCCGGCAAACCCGGAAATTCACGAGAAGACCACCGGCCCGGAAATCTGGGAAGATACTGACGGCCAGGTTGACGTCTTTATCTCCGGCGTGGGTACCGGCGGTACGCTGACCGGCGTGTCACGCTATATTAAAGGCACGAAGGGTAAAAAAGACCTGATTACCGTTGCCGTTGAGCCGACTGACTCACCGGTTATCACCCAGGCGCTGGCGGGGGAAGAGCTCAAACCCGGCCCGCACAAAATTCAGGGGATTGGCGCAGGCTTCATTCCGGGTAACCTGGATCTGAAGCTGATTGATAAAGTGGTCACTATCACGAACGAAGAAGCCATCTCTACCGCGCGCCGCCTGATGGATGAAGAAGGCATTCTGGCAGGTATCTCTTCCGGTGCGGCCGTTGCGGCAGCGCTTAAACTTCAGGAAGATGAGGCCTTTACCAATAAGAATATTGTGGTTATCCTTCCTTCCTCGGGTGAGCGTTACTTGAGCACCGCACTGTTTGCCGATCTGTTCACTGAAAAAGAGCTGCAACAGTAGTGCCACTATGTTAATAACGCGTAAAAAAGCACCTTTTCAGGTGCTTTTTTGTGGCCTGCTTCAAACTTTTGCCCCTCCTGGCATTGCTTCACCCCGTTGGGTCTGGTATTTAAACCAGCAATTATTTTGATGCGTGAAATTAATCAGCGAACGAAATAGCCTTGCTGAATCGATTTTATGATTTGGTTCAAGTCTTGCTTTCGCTGCATAATGTTTAATGACGATCGAAACGTCAGCGCTAACAATACAGGCTAAAGTTCAGTCGCCAGGCTAGACTTTAGTTCCACAACACTAAACCTATAAGTTGGGGAAATACAATGTTCCAGCAAGAAGTTACCATTACCGCTCCGAACGGTCTGCACACCCGCCCTGCTGCTCAGTTTGTTAAAGAAGCGAAAGGCTTCACTTCTGAAATCACTGTGACTTCCAACGGCAAAAGCGCCAGCGCAAAAAGCCTGTTCAAACTGCAGACTCTGGGCCTGACTCAGGGCACCGTAGTCACCATCTCTGCGGAAGGTGAAGACGAGCAGAAAGCAGTTGAGCATCTGGTAAAACTGATGGCTGAGCTCGAGTAAGTTTCCGGGTTCTTTTAAATATCAGTCACAAGTAAGGTAGGGTTATGATTTCAGGCATTTTAGCATCCCCGGGTATCGCTTTCGGCAAAGCACTGCTGCTGAAAGAAGACGAGATCGTCATTGACCGGAAAAAAATTTCTGCCGACAAGGTTGATCAGGAAGTTGAACGTTTTCTGAGCGGTCGTGCCAAGGCATCTGCGCAACTGGAAGCAATCAAAACTAAAGCTGGCGAAACTTTCGGTGAAGAAAAAGAAGCCATCTTCGAAGGGCACATCATGCTGCTCGAAGATGAGGAGCTGGAGCAGGAAATCATAGCCCTGATTAAAGATAAAGGCATGACGGCCGACGCGGCTGCGCATGAAGTTATCGAAGGTCAGGCAACTGCCCTGGAAGAACTGGATGATGAATACCTGAAAGAGCGTGCGGCTGACGTACGTGACATCGGTAAGCGCCTGCTGCGCAACATCCTGGGTCTGGCCATTATCGACCTGAGCGCCATTCAGGATGAAGTGATCCTGGTTGCCGCTGACCTCACCCCGTCTGAAACCGCACAGCTGAACCTGAAAAAGGTCCTCGGTTTCATCACCGATGCGGGCGGCCGTACCTCCCACACCTCTATCATGGCGCGTTCTCTGGAACTGCCTGCCATCGTGGGTACCGGTAGCGTCACCTCTCAGGTGAAAAACGGCGATTATCTGATTCTGGATGCCGTAAACAATCTGGTTTACGTCAACCCAACTAACGAAGAGATCGAAAAACTGCGCGCGGTTCAGGAGCAGGTTGCGACTGAAAAAGCGGAACTCGCTAAGCTGAAAGACCTGCCAGCCATCACTCTGGACGGCCATCAGGTAGAAGTGTGCGCAAACATCGGTACCGTCCGCGACGTTGATGGCGCTGAGCGCAACGGTGCGGAAGGTGTTGGTCTCTATCGTACAGAATTCCTGTTCATGGACCGCGACGCGCTGCCAACGGAAGAAGAGCAGTTTGCTGCGTATAAAGCCGTTGCTGAAGCCTGTGGCTCTCAGGCGGTTATCGTCCGTACCATGGACATCGGTGGCGACAAAGAGCTGCCGTACATGAACTTCCCGAAAGAAGAGAACCCGTTCCTGGGCTGGCGTGCCGTGCGTATTGCGATGGATCGTAAAGAGATCCTGCGTGACCAGGTTCGCGCAATCCTGCGTGCCTCCGCGTTCGGTAAGCTGCGCATCATGTTCCCAATGATCATCTCTGTTGAAGAAGTGCGTGCACTGAAGAAAGAGATCGAAATCTACAAACAGGAACTGCGCGACGAAGGTAAAGCATTTGACGAGTCAATCGAGATCGGCGTGATGGTGGAAACACCTGCGGCGGCGACCATTGCGCGTCATTTAGCCAAAGAAGTTGATTTCTTTAGTATCGGCACCAATGATTTAACGCAGTACACCCTGGCAGTTGACCGTGGTAATGATATGATTTCACATCTCTACCAGCCAATGTCACCGTCCGTACTGAACTTGATCAAGCAAGTTATTGATGCTTCTCATGCAGAAGGTAAATGGACTGGCATGTGTGGTGAGCTTGCAGGCGACGAACGTGCTACACTTCTGTTGCTGGGTATGGGTCTGGACGAATTCTCTATGAGCGCCATTTCCATCCCGCGCATTAAGAAGATTATCCGTAACACGAACTTCGAAGATGCGAAGGTGTTAGCAGAGCAGGCTCTTGCTCAACCGACAACGGACGAGTTAATGACGCTGGTTAACAAGTTCATTGAAGAAAAAACAATCTGCTAATCCACGAGATGCGGCCCAAATTACTGCTTAGGAGAAGATCATGGGTTTGTTCGATAAACTGAAATCTCTGGTTTCTGATGATAAGAAAGACTCCGGAACTATTGAGATTGTTGCTCCGCTCTCCGGCGAGATCGTCAACATCGAAGACGTGCCGGATGTAGTGTTTGCTGAGAAAATCGTTGGTGATGGCATTGCTATCAAACCAACTGGCAACAAAATGGTTGCTCCAGTTGACGGCACCATCGGTAAAATTTTTGAAACCAACCATGCGTTCTCTATCGAATCTGATAGCGGTATCGAACTGTTCGTTCACTTCGGTATCGACACCGTTGAACTGAAAGGCGAAGGCTTCAAACGTATCGCGGAAGAAGGCCAGCGTGTGAAAGTTGGCGACCCGGTGATTGAATTCGATCTGCCACTGCTGGAAGAAAAAGCCAAGTCTACCCTGACGCCGGTTGTTATCTCCAACATGGACGAAATCAAAGAACTGATCAAACTGTCTGGCAGCGTCACCGTGGGTGAAACCCCGGTTATCCGCATCAAGAAGTAATTCTTGCCGCACAGAAAAATGGCGCCTTCGGGCGCCATTTTTGTTTATGCCGGGAGGATAAGCTCGTCGTAGCCTTTCGACTGGGTATACAGCATGACGTCAGTCACCCGATCGCCGGCCATGCGAATGGCATCGGCAACGGTTTTCCCCTCAACAATGCCGCTCACCAGCTCTGAACAGAACAGATCGCCCGTTCCCTTCAGATCGGTCTCTACGCGCGGATGCGCGCTGACGGTGACGCCCTCGCGTGAAACCAGCACCACGTGGATGTTTTGCGGATCGTCGGCAACCGGCGCACTGGTGATCGCCACCCATTTCAGGCTGTCGGAGAGCAGTCCCTGTGCCGCCGCGATGGCGCTTTCCGGCGTGCGGCACGGCTTGCCGCTTAACACTTCCAGCTCGTAGACGTTGGGCGTGATCCCCTGCGCCAGCGGCAGCAGGTGCTCCCGATACGCTTCGGGGATCTCAGGCTTCACGTACATCCCGCTGTCGATATCGCCGATAACCGGATCGACCAGCACCAGCAGGTCAGGATGCTGCGCTTTGACCGCCTTCAGCCACTGCGCCAGCAGGACAATCTGGCTGGCACTGCCCATATAGCCGGTGGTGACCGCCTTAAGCTCGCGCAGGATCTCGCGCTCTTCCAGCGCCTTCAGGTAGCCGCTGAACCACTCGTCGGGGATCACGCCGCCGTAGAAGGTGTCATAGTGGGGTGTGTTGCTGAACAGTACCGTCGGCACGGCGGTAACGTTCAGCCTGTGGGTACGAATATTCGGTACCGCAATGCTGTTCCCCACGCTGCCGTACACCACCTGAGACTGCACCGCGACAATATCGGTTTGCTGCGCCCGGGTATTATCCCGGAATAGAATCATCTCCATGACGCTTAAATCCCCGCCCCCTGCGAATAACTCTCTTCACCAAAGACGCCGGTAGAGAGATAGCGATCGCCGCGATCGCAAATAATCGCCACCACTACCGCACCCGGGTTTGCCTGCGCCACCCGAATCGCACCCGCTACCGCGCCGCCCGAGCTGACGCCGCAGAAGATACCTTCGCGCACGGCCAGCTCACGCATGGTATTTTCCGCCTCGCGCTGGTGAAGATCCAGCACCTGGTCCACAAGCTGTGCATTAAAAATGCCGGGCATATACTCCGCCGGCCAGCGGCGAATGCCCGGAATGCTGCTCCCCTCTTCCGGCTGCAGGCCAACGATGGTGACGGTTTTCGCCTGCTCGCGCAGAAAACGGGATACGCCGGTAATGGTTCCCGTGGTGCCCATGCTGGAGACAAAATGGGTAATGCGCCCGTCGGTTTGCTGCCAGATTTCCGGGCCGGTGGTGGTGTAGTGCGCGTAAGGGTTGTCCGGGTTGTTAAACTGATCGAGCAGTTTACCTTCGCCGCGCTCGGCCATTTCTAACGCCAGGTCGCGCGCGCCTTCCATCCCCTGCTCTTTGGTCACCAGAATCAGCTCGGCTCCGTAGGCACGCATCGCGGCGCGACGCTCCTGACTCATATTGTCCGGCATCAGCAGCTTCATGCGATAGCCTTTCAGCGCCGCAATCATCGCCAGGGCGATACCGGTGTTGCCGCTGGTGGCTTCAATCAGCACGTCGCCCGGCTTAATCTCGCCGCGCTTTTCAGCCTGGACGATCATCGACAGTGCGGCCCGGTCTTTCACCGACCCCGCCGGGTTATTGCCTTCGAGTTTGACCCAGATTTCGCTGCCGTTATCCGGCCCCATACGCTGAAGCTTGACCAGAGGGGTATTGCCGATGGTGTGTTCGAGTGTATTCACGATTTTTACTCAATAAAAAAGCCGGGTTGCGCGCAGCGATCCCGGCCTACAAGACGCAGTTTTAGCTGTAGGCCCGGTCAGCGCAGCGCCACCGGGCGATAAACATCCTAATAACCTATCAGGCTGACTCCGCCAGAGCAATATCCTCGCGCGTCTCGATGCGTTCCTTGCCGTGATAAATACGGGCATGCTGAAGACCGACAAACAGGCGCTCTCCCCGATGCGGCGGGACGTCGTCGCGCATGACCACGGTCAGCGGCTCGGTATACCAGCCCAGCGGCTGAACCACCAGTTGGGTGTAGTGCCCTTTAGGGCTCGCTTCCAGCACCTGTACCGGCAGCGGTGAGTCCAGACTGGTTCGACGGCTCACGTCCACTTCCCACGGACGCAGGAACAGATCGACCGGGCCCTGGTGCGCGGAGGTATAGCCCAGCGGCCAGCGGTGCGCGCCAACGTGGAACTGACCGCCGCGAATGGTGCCCTGCAGGCGGTTCACCTCGCCCATAAACTCCAGCACGAAGCGGGTCGCCGGTTCACGCCAGAGCTGCTCCGGCTCGTCAACCTGCTCAATGTTGCCCTGACTCATGACCACCACGCGATCCGCGACTTCCATCGCCTCTTCCTGGTCGTGGGTCACGAAGACGCTGGTGAATTTCAGCTCTTCATGCAGCTGACGCAGCCAGCGGCGCAGCTCTTTACGCACCTGCGCATCCAGCGCGCCGAAGGGTTCGTCCAGCAGCAGAATTTGCGGCTCAACGGCCAGCGCGCGCGCCAGCGCCACGCGCTGTTTCTGCCCGCCGGACAGCTGGGCCGGGAAACGATCCGCCAGATGCGCCAGCTGCACCATCTCCAGCAGTTTGGTCACTTTCGCCTTTATGGTTGCCGCATCCGGGCGCTCACGACGCGGCAGCACGGTCAGGCCAAACGCAATGTTGTCGAACACGGTCATGTGGCGGAACAGCGCGTAATGCTGAAACACAAAGCCCACCTTACGATCGCGGGCGTGCAGGCGGCTCACGTCGGTGCCGTGGAAGCGGATATGCCCGCTGGTCTGGTGCTCAAGCCCGGCGATAATGCGCAGCAGCGTGGTTTTGCCCGAGCCAGACGGCCCCAGCAGCGCCACCATTTGTCCGGAAGGGATATCCAGCGAGATATCATTCAGCACCTGGGTGCGACCAAAAGACTTCTTAATATTGGCAATCTCAATGCTCATGATTTCCCTCCTGATGCTGACGTTTTTCCTGATTTTCTAAACGCCACTGCACCACACTCTTCAAAAACAGGGTCAAAATCGCCATCAGCGTCAGCAACGCTGCGGCAGTAAAGGCGCCGATGGTGTTGTAGTCCTGCTGCAGGAGTTCAATCTGCAGCGGCAGCGACAGGGTTTCACCCCGAATGGAGCCAGAGACGACGGAAACGGCACCGAATTCACCAATCGCGCGGGCATTGGTCAGCACCACGCCATAAAGCAGCGCCCAGCGGATGTTCGGCAGGGTCACGCGGCGGAACATCTGCCAGCCCGACGCACCCAGCAGCACCGCCGCTTCGTCTTCGTTGCTCCCCTGGCTTAACATCACCGGCACCAGCTCGCGCACCACAAACGGACAGGTCACGAAGATGGTGACCAGCACCATACCCGGCCAGGCGAACATGATCTGCAGGTTATGTGCATCCAGCCAGCCGCCCAGCGGGCCGTTGGAGCCGTAAAAGAGCAGATACACCAGACCCGCCACCACCGGCGATACGGCGAAGGGAATATCCAGCAGGGTCAACAGCAGCTGACGTCCCGGGAAATTAAAGCGCGTCACCAGCCACGCCAGCAGGGTACCGAACACCAGGTTCACCGGAACGGTGATCAGGGCAATCAGCACGGTCAGCCAGATGGCGTGCAGCATGTCCGGGTTCGCCAGGTTTTCCAGCGCGGGCATCAGGCCCTTGCTGAACGCCTGAACGAAGATATAAATCGTCGGCACGACGAGAATGAGGGCGGAAACCAGCACGCCCGCCCCAATCAGAAACCATTTACCCCAGTTGATGCGGGGCGCATCGTATCGCTTCAATTGCGTAACTTCCGCCATCAGTGACCTACCACACGTCGACCAAAGCGACTTTGCAGAGTGTTAATCGAGTACAGCAGCAGCAGCGATGCCGCGAGGATCACCGAAGCGATCGCGCTCGCCGCCGGATAATCAAACTCCTGCAGGCGAATGAAAATCATCAGCGAGGTCACTTCCGTTTTCCAGGCGATGTTCCCGGCGATAAAAATCACCGCACCGAACTCGCCGAGGCTGCGGGTAAACGACAGCGCGACGCCCGCCATCAGCGCCGGAGACAGCTCCGGCAGCACCACTTTGCGGAAGCTCTGCCAGCGCGTGGCGCCCAGCGTTTCCGCCGCTTCTTCGTATTCCGGACCTAACTCTTCCAGCACCGGCTGCACGGTACGCACCACAAACGGGATGCTGGTAAAGGCCATCGCCACCGCGATACCAAGCCAGGTGTAGGTCACCTTGATGTCAAATTTCGCCAGCCACTCGCCGTACAGCCCGTTCACGGAGAAGAGCGACGCGAGGGTTAAGCCCGCGACCGCCGTCGGCAGCGCAAACGGCAGATCCATCAGGGCGTCAAGCAGCGTGCGGCCCGGGAAGCGATAGCGGGTCAAAATCCACGCCATCAGCAGGCCAAACACGCCGTTAAAAATGGAGGCGACAAACGCCGACAGCAGCGTCACCTTATAGGCCGCCACCACCTGCGGGTTGGTGATCACGTCCCAGTACTGCGCCCAGCTCATCTGCGCAAGCTGCATCACCAGCGCGCTGAGCGGCAACAGCAGAATGAGGCAGACGAACAGCAGGCTGGTCCCGAGGCTTAAGGTAAAGCCCGGCAGCACGCGTTTGGTCGAGACTGCAAACATTACTTATGCCCCGCCGCCAGCAGTTTGTCTAACTCACCGCCGCTGGCAAAATGCGTTTTCATCACGTCTGGCCAGGAGCCAAAATGGTCTTCCACGCGGAACAGCGCGGTCTGCGGGAACTTATCTTTCAGCTTGTTCATCACGTCCGGGTTGTTCACGCGGTAGTAGTAATCGGTAATGATGGTCTGCGCCTGAGGGCTGTACAGGTAATTGAGATAGGCTTTTGCCGCTTTCTCGGTACCGTTTGCCTGCACGTTTTTATCCACCCATGCGACCGGGAATTCGGCCAGAATATTGGTTTTCGGGATAACCACCTCAAAGCCCTGCGCTTCATACTGTTTGCGGATGTTGTTCACTTCCGACTCGAAGCTGATCAGCACATCGCCCAGGCCGCGCTCTGCGAAGGTCGTGGTCGCCCCGCGGCCGCCGGTATCGAACACTTCGACGTTTTTCAGGAACTGGGTCATGAACTGCTCGGTTTTGGCTTTATCGTTGCCGTCAGCCTTGTCCGCCGCGCCCCACGCCGCTAAATAGGTGTAACGCGCGTTACCGGAGGTTTTTGGGTTCGGGAAAATCAGCTTCACGTCGGAACGCACCAGGTCGCTCCAGTCGCGGATATTCTTCGGATTGCCCTTGCGCACCAGGAAGCCCATGGTGGAGTAGAACGGCGAGCTGTTGTTCGGCAGACGGCTTTGCCAGTCCGCCGGGATCAGCTTGCCTTTGTCGTGCAGGATCTGCACGTCAGTCACCTGGTTGTAGGTCACGACGTCCGCTTTCAGGCCCTGGAGGATGGCCAGCGCCTGCTTGGATGAACCGGCGTGAGACTGCTTGATGGTCAGCTTGTCGCCGTTATTGTCTTTCGCCCACTGCTGTTCGAACGGGGGGTTAAGGGCGGCAAACAGCTCGCGGGAGACGTCATACGAACTGTTCAACAGTTCAGTCGCCTGCGCCTGTGCCACCAGCAGTAAACCTGCCAGCGCCAGAGTTCCTTTTTTCAGTACAGTAACGGCCATTGCGCACCCTTATAAATGTGATGACTATCTTATAGTCATAATATTTATAACGGTGATGAAAGCAGTAACGGTTTTATATACCGTTTGGTGATTTAGAAGCAGAAAAGGGAATAAGGCGCGGGGAAAATTGCCGGGTGGCGCTAACGCTTACCCGGCCTACGTATGGAAAGCGGTTTACAGCGCCAGCAGACGCTCGACGGACGGCGCGAAGTAGTAGCCGCCGGTCACCGGTTTGGTGAAGCGCAGCATGGCGTCGCGCTTGCCGTCGGTATCGCCGAACATGCTCAGCAGCTGCTGTTCAATGTTATGCAGGCGCGCGCAGTAGGCGCAGAAGTAGAGGCCGTGCGTGCCGCTTGCGGTACCGTACGGCAGGCTCTGGCGGACAATCTTCAGCCCTTTGCCGTCTTCTTTGAGGTCAACGCGGCTCAGGTGCGAGGTGACCGGACGGTCATCGCCGTCGATCTCTTCGTTAGCTTCTTTGGTGCGGCCAATCATCATCTCCTGGTCATGCACGCTCATGCGGTTAAGCTGCTTGAGGTTATGCTCCCAGCGCTGCACGAACACGTAGCTTCCGCCCGCGTCCACGCCGTCTTTGATTACCGCGACTTCACGACGCGTCTCTTCACCCGCCGGGTTTTCGGTTCCGTCGACAAAGCCGCTCAGATCGCGCTCTTCGACCCAGCGGAAACCGTGAACCTCTTCCTGCACCTCGATGCTGTCGCCAAAGGCCGCCACCGCCGCCTGCGCAACCGAGAAGTTCACGTCGTGACGCAGAGAAAGGATGTGGATCAGCACGTCGTACTGGGTCGCAGGTGCCAGGCCTTTGCCGTAAGGAATGAAGTCCTTCAGCTCTTCTGCCCCTTCACCGCCGCTCAGCTGACGCCAGACGTTATTGCCAAACGCAACAACGGCGCCGAGGTGGGCTTCCGGGAATTTGGCCTGGAAGGTCGCCAGTTTATCAATAAACGCTTTGCTGGCCGCACGCAGGGCATCCACGTCCCCTTTGACATTGGCTTCAATCCAAATCGCCGCGCGGCAATGTTCTGGCAAAATGCCACTCTGAACCTGAGACATCGCTCCTCCTGAAATAAAGATGCCACGTCAGCGTGGCATTGATGGCGGCTATTATACCCGGATTTCAGCGAGGCGGTTTGTTCAGACGCAAATTACTGCTTCCAGAGTATTTTGCTCACCTTCCAGCTCTTCAGGGTGTCGTCAGACGGCATCAACCCTTCCGGGCCGCTCCAGGTGCCGGTAAAAACATAGCTGATGTGCTGGCTGCCTTCCGCCTTACACTCCACCGCCACTTCATCGTCGGATGGCACGCTGGTGCAGTTGCCAAAGGCCTGCTTATAAAGATCGCTAAACGGCGTCCCGACCTTCACGCCGCTGGCGGTCGGAATATCTTCATCCATCACCGCGATCCGGTTTACCGTGCCTTTGTCACCGTTGATCACCAGCGCCAGCTTGTCGCCCTTCAGCGCCTCGTAATAGCGAACAATATTGCCATTCTCTGTTTTCATGCCGCTGCGCAGGCGGTAGTCACTGCTGAGCGCATCCTGAATAGCATTCTGATCCAGCGCCGTCGCGGCGGTAATTTTACCCACGCCCTGCTCGGTCACTTCCGTTGATGAACCAAACCAGTTCCACGGATACGCGGCAGACCAGTTAATGGAGGAGAGCGTCGAACAGCCGGTCAATGCCAGCGGAAGAGCGCATAAAACTAAACGCAGCGATTTCATTGAAACGTCCTTACGTGTTAAATCAACGCTTGTTGGAGTGCGACATCGGCAAAAAGTGCCGGATTAATCATCCTGAGGCACAAAACAGGCGCGAAGGCGCGGGTTGGTCACTAGCCACATCAGCACCACGATATCGGCAACCACCAGCGCAACGCCGATGCCCGTCAGCGGTTCACCGTACCACCAGAGTACCGGCTGCCAGAAGAGCAGCGCAATCTGGGCAAGGATCAGCAGCCCGCGAAGCGCGCGCCACAAACGCGGGATCGTATGCCGTCGGCCGCTGCATAAGAAAGCCACCACCGCCGGTACGCCCGGCAGCAAGCCGAGCCAGAAGGCATCGTGATCGGGATAAAAGAGCGTCAGCAGCGTGTCGCCCTGCCCGCGCGACGCGGCGGCCATCACGAACAGCACCCAGGTCCGAGCCTGAAGCAGCAGAACGCACCAGAATAAAAAGGGCAGCCTGACGCGCCCCTGAGCGTCATAGTCTGCCGGATGGATCTCAGTACTCTTCATCTTCGATGAGACGCTTTCCTAAATTCAGCACGTCAGCGTGTACGTAGCCCAGGCGTTCATACATGCCCAGCACCACGTCGTTATCTTCCCGCACCATGATCTGGATTTTCGGACAGCCGCGGGCGATCAGCTTCTTCTCGAGCCGGTTGAGCAGCGCATTGGCAATACCGCGACCACGGTATTCCGGATGGACGCCCAGATAATAGGCCGAGCCGCGATGGCCGTCATAACCGCCCATCACCGTCCCCACAACCTCGCCATTGACTTCCGCAACCAGAAACAGACTGACGTCGTGATTCACCTTACGCTCGATATCCATTTCCGGATCGTTCCACGGACGCAGCAGATCGCAGCGCTCCCAAAGGGTGATCACCTCTTCGAAATCTTCCTGGCGAAAAACGCGTATCTCCATGGTATTAACCGCCTTTTCGGGTTTAAAAACAGTGATTATGGCGCGAACCACGCCTTTAGCCAATAACCGGGGAAAATCTCGCCAAAATTTGGCATAATGTCACTTTGTCACGTATTGAAATGAAAAGTAAAACAATTCTCAATAAGGACTGTCGTAACGCTAAACGCGATACGATATAACACCAGGACCCCATTTTTTAGTATTCAGGCCGCATGAGCACATTCAAACCATTAAAAGCACTCACATCGCGTCGTCAGGTTCTCAAAGCGGGGCTGGCGGCCTTAACGTTAACGGGCATCGCAAAGCAGGCTCAGGCAAAAGACGAGAGCACGCTTAAAACCAGTAACGGACACAGCAAACCGAAAACCAAAAAGCCGGGCGCAAAGCGCCTGGTGATGCTCGACCCGGGCCACGGCGGTATTGATACCGGCGCCATCGGCAAAAACGGGTCGAAAGAAAAACACGTCGTGCTGGCGATTGCAAAAAATGTGCGGGCGATTTTACGCAGCAACGGCATTGACGCGCGTCTGACGCGCTCTGGCGACACCTTTATTCCGCTGTACGATCGCGTAGAGATCGCCCACCAGCACGGGGCGGATCTGTTTATGTCGATTCACGCGGACGGCTTTACCAACCCGTCTGCCGCTGGTGCCTCGGTGTTTGCGCTGTCCAACCGCGGCGCCAGTAGCGCCATGGCAAAATACCTCTCCGACCGCGAAAACCGGGCGGATGAAGTCGCCGGGAAAAAAGCCACCGACAAAGACCACCTGCTACAGCAGGTGCTGTTCGACCTCGTGCAGACGGATACGATCAAAAACAGCCTGACGCTCGGCTCGCACATCCTGAAAAAGATTAAGCCAGTGCATCGCCTGCACAGCAGGAGCACCGAACAGGCGGCGTTTGTGGTGTTGAAATCACCGTCTATCCCGTCCGTGCTGGTGGAAACCTCGTTCATTACCAACCCGGAAGAGGAGCGACTCCTCGGCACTACGGCGTTTCGTCAGAAGATCGCCAACGCCATCGCCTCCGGCATTATCAGTTACTTCAACTGGTTTGATAACCAAAAAGCGCACTCCAGGAAACGCTGATGAAACCCAATGCTCAACTGGTCAAAACCTTCCTGCTGCAGTTACAGGATGAGATTTGCCAGAAACTGGCCGCCGCTGACGGCGGAGAATTTCAGGAAGACAACTGGCAGCGCGAAGCCGGCGGCGGCGGGCGTAGCCGCGTGCTGCGTAACGGCGGCATCTTCGAACAGGCGGGCGTGAATTTTTCCCACGTTCATGGCGACGCGATGCCCGCGTCTGCGACGGCACACCGTCCTGAACTTGCGGGCCGCAGCTTCGAAGCGATGGGCGTTTCGCTGGTGGTGCATCCGCACAATCCGTTTGTGCCGACCAGCCACGCCAACGTGCGCTTTTTCATTGCGGAAAAAGCGGGGGCCGATCCGGTCTGGTGGTTTGGCGGCGGTTTCGATATGACGCCCTACTACGGCGTCGAAGAGGATGCCGTGCACTGGCACACCACCGCGCGGGATCTTTGCCTGCCGTTTGGCGAAGACATTTACCCGAAATTTAAAAAGTGGTGCGATGACTACTTTTACCTGAAGCACCGCGACGAGCAGCGCGGCATCGGCGGGCTGTTCTTTGACGATCTCAACACGCCTGATTTTGATACCGCATTCAGCTTTATGCGCGCGGTGGGCGAAGGCTATACCGACGCGTACCTGCCCATCGTCGAACGCCGTAAAGACACCAGCTATGGCGTGCGCGAGCGCGAGTTCCAGCTCTACCGTCGCGGGCGCTACGTGGAGTTCAACCTGGTATGGGATCGCGGGACGCTGTTTGGCCTGCAGACCGGCGGGCGCACGGAGTCGATTCTGATGTCGATGCCGCCGCTGGTGCGCTGGGAGTACTGCTACGAGCCAAAAGAAGGCAGCCCGGAGGCTGCCTTGAGTGAGTTCCTTAAAGTACGCGACTGGGTTTAACTGCCGGATGGCGCTGCGCTTATCCGGCCTGCTCAACCCGTAGGTCGGGTAAGCGAACGCGCCACCCGACTCACAATGCTTACAGCGGCTGCGTCTGCGCCTCAACCACCGCCAGCGCCACCATATTCACGATACGGCGCACGGAGGCAATCGGCGTTAACACATGCACCGGCTTCGCCACGCCCATCAGCACCGGTCCTACGGTCACCCCTTCAGAGCTGGAGACGCGCAGCAGGTTATAGCTGATACGCGCCGCTTCCACGTTCGGCATAATCAGGATGTTTGCCGATCCCTTCAGCGGGCTGTCAGGCATACGTTCGTTACGGATGCTCTCCACCAGCGCCGCATCGCCGTGCATTTCCCCGTCAATCATCAGCTCCGGCGCGCGCTCGCGCACCAGCGCCAGCGTCTGACGCATTTTGCACGCCGCCGCTGATTTGGACGAACCGAAGTTAGAGTGCGACAGCAGCGCCACCTTCGGCTCGATACCGAAGCGGCGCACGGTCTCGGCGGCCATCACGGTGATCTCCGCCAGCTCGTCCGGGCTCGGATCGTCGTTAACATAGGTGTCAGCGATAAAGGTGTTCCCGCTCGGCAGCAGCAGGGCGTTCATCGCCCCGGCGGTATGGACGCCGTCGCGATAGCCGAAGATCTCCTGCACCACGCTAAAGTGCTCGTGGTAGTCGCCGATGGTGCCGCAGATCAGCGCATCCGCCTCGCCGCGATGGACCATGATCGCGCCGATCACCGTCGTGTTGCTGATGACGGCTTTCTGCGCCTGCTCCTGGGTGATCCCCCGGCGTTTCATGATCGCGTAGTATTCGCTCCAGTACTCTTTGAAGCGCGGATCGGATTCGTTGTTGACGATCTCGAAGTCGACGCCCGGCTTAATCTGCAGGCCCAGCTTCTGGATACGCATTTCAATCACTCTCGGACGACCAATCAGGATCGGTTTCGCCAGGCCTAAGGTGATCAGCTCTTGGGTGGCGTGCAGCACGCGCGCCTCTTCCCCTTCCGCCAGCACCACGCGCTTCGCGTCGGCGCGCGCCTGAGAGAAGATCGGCTTCATGAACAGGTTGGTTTTATAGACAAACTCGGTGAGCTTATCGACGTAAGCGTCGAAGTCTTCAATCGGGCGCGTCGCCACGCCGGAATCCATCGCCGCTTTTGCCACCGCAGGGGCAATTTTGACAATCAGACGCGGGTCGAACGGTTTTGGAATGATGTAGTCCGGACCAAAGCTCAGATCCTGATCGCCATAGGCTGAGGCAACCACTTCACTCTGCTCGGCGTGGGCCAGCTCCGCAATGGCGTGCACCGCGGCCAGCTTCATCTCTTCGTTGATCGCCGTCGCGCCAACGTCCAGCGCGCCGCGGAAGATGAACGGGAAGCAGAGCACGTTGTTCACCTGGTTCGGGTAGTCGGAACGCCCGGTGCAGATAATGGCGTCTTCACGCACCGCTTTCGCCAGCGGCGGCAGAATTTCCGGCTCAGGGTTCGCCAGGGCCAGGATCATTGGCGCGCGCGCCATCTTCTTCACCATCTCCTGGGTCAGCACTTTCGGACCCGAGCAGCCGAGGAAGATATCCGCGCCGTCAATCACGTCCTCAAGCGTGCGCTTGCCGTCGTCTTCTACCGCATACGCCGCTTTGGTTTCCGCCATGTTCGGCTCGCGATCTTTGTAAATCACGCCCTTGGAGTCGCAGACCACAATGTTGTGTTTCTGCATACCCAGCGCCACCAGCAGGTTCATACAGGCGATGGCCGCGGCGCCAGCGCCGGAGACCACCATGCGCACGTCGGAGAGATTTTTCTCTACCACGCGCAGGCCGTTGAGAATGGCGGCGGTGCTGATAATGGCCGTTCCGTGCTGGTCGTCATGGAACACGGGAATGTTCATACGCTCGCGCAGCTTCTGCTCGATATAGAAACATTCCGGCGCTTTGATGTCTTCCAGGTTGATCCCGCCGAAGGTCGGCTCCAGCGCGGCCACCACGTTGATGAATTTGTCAGGATCGAGCTCGTCCACCTCGATATCAAACACGTCGATACCGGCGAATTTCTTGAACAGCACCCCCTTGCCTTCCATCACCGGCTTACCGGCCAGCGCGCCGATGTTACCGAGACCCAGTACCGCCGTGCCGTTAGAGATCACGGCAACAAGGTTGCCGCGCGCGGTGTATTTATAGGCCGCCAGCGGATCTTTTTCGATCTCCAGACACGGGGCCGCCACGCCCGGCGAGTAGGCCAGCGCCAGATCGCGCTGTGTCGCCAGCGGCTTGGTTGGGGAGACCTGAATTTTGCCCGGGACAGGGAACTCGTGAAAATCGAGGGCACTCTGTTTCAACTGCTCATCCATCTTATTTTTCCTTTCACGTATCGGTCAAAAGGGTGACGAAAACGATCCGGTTGCACACCCTGGTGTGCCGCCTAGTATCGCCTCAGGCCGCCTCCTAAACTTTGAAGGCTGCCAAACTCTCACCATCACACATTAAAAATTGTTATCAATTTATAACAGCCATGTTACCCGTCTCAAAAGCAATGCCTCCCCCGTCTGCTATGCTTTTTTGTTAAGTCCATCATGATTTTCTCAGAAGTGTGAACTAACGCACTCAGCTAACGCTTTTATTTCCAAGGAGTAATCATTTATGAACCAGCTAGACGGCATCAAACAATTCACCACGGTGGTGGCAGACAGCGGCGATATCGAGTCGATTCGCCACTATCAGCCGGAGGATGCGACCACTAACCCTTCGCTACTGCTCAAGGCAGCCGGGCTTACCCATTTTAGTCATCTCATTGATGACGCCATTGCCTACGGAAAACAGCGCGGGAAGACGCAGGAGCAGCAGGTCGCCGAAGCCAGCGACAAGCTGGCAGTTAATTTTGGTGCGGAAATTCTTAAAAGCATTCCGGGGCGCGTCTCGACTGAAGTTGACGCACGCCTCTCGTTCGATAAAGAAAAGAGCATCAACAAGGCTCGCCGCCTGGTGGAACTCTACCAGGAGCAGGGGATCGATAAATCACGCATTCTGATCAAGCTGGCGTCGACCTGGGAAGGCATCCGCGCGGCAGAGGTGCTGGAAAAAGAGGGAATTCACTGCAACCTGACGCTGCTGTTCTCCTTTGCCCAGGCGCGCGCCTGTGCCGAAGCGGGCGTGTTCCTGGTGTCACCGTTTGTTGGCCGCATCTACGACTGGTACCAGGCGAAACAGCCGATGGATCCGTACGTGGTGGATGAGGACCCGGGCGTGAAATCGGTGCGCAATATCTACGACTACTACAAGCAGCATCGCTACGAAACCATCGTGATGGGGGCCAGCTTCCGCCGTACCGAGCAGATCCTCGCCCTGGCGGGCTGCGACCGCCTGACCATCTCCCCTAACCTGCTCCAGGAGCTACAGGACAAAGAAGAGACGGTCATCCGCAAGCTGATCCCCACCTCTACCGTTCTGCCAAAACCGAAAGCCATGACCGAAGCCGAATTCCGCTGGGAGCACAATCAGGACGCCATGGCCGTGGAAAAACTGGCGGAAGGTATCCGCCTGTTCGCCGTCGACCAGCGCAAACTTGAAGATCTTCTCGCTGCCAAACTTTAACCTTGCCACGGAGTGAACTATGTCCCGTATAGAGCTCGCCAATGCCATCCGCGCCCTCAGCATGGATGCCGTGCAGAAAGCCAATTCTGGCCATCCCGGCGCACCGATGGGCATGGCCGATATTGCCGAAGTGCTGTGGAACGACTTCCTGAAGCACAACCCTAACGATCCCACCTGGTACGACCGTGACCGCTTTATTCTCTCCAACGGCCACGCCTCGATGCTGCTCTACAGCCTGCTGCACCTGTCCGGTTACGATCTGCCGCTTGAGGAGCTGAAAAACTTCCGCCAGCTGCACTCCAAAACCCCGGGGCACCCGGAGATCGGCTATACGCCGGGCGTGGAAACCACCACCGGGCCGCTCGGTCAGGGGCTGGCAAATGCGGTCGGGCTGGCGATTGCCGAGCGTACGCTGGCGGCACAGTTCAACCAGCCGGACCACGAGATTGTCGATCACTACACCTACGTGTTTATGGGTGACGGCTGCCTGATGGAGGGGATTTCCCATGAGGTCTGCTCCCTGGCGGGCACCCTGGGGCTCGGCAAGCTGATTGGCTTCTACGATCACAACGGCATCTCCATCGACGGGGAAACCGAGGGCTGGTTCACCGACGACACGGCAAAACGCTTCGAGGCCTACCACTGGCACGTGGTGCACGAGATCGACGGCCACGATCCTGAGGCGGTGAAAAAAGCGATTCAGGAAGCGCAGAGCGTGAAGGACAAACCGTCCCTGATTATCTGCCGCACGGTTATCGGCTTCGGCTCGCCGAACAAGGCGGGCAAAGAAGAGGCGCACGGCGCGGCGCTGGGTGACGAAGAAGTGGCGCTGACCCGGCAGAAGCTGGGCTGGAAATACCCGCCGTTTGAAATCCCGAAAGAGATCTACCGGGCGTGGGATGCCCGTGAAGACGGTGAGAAAGCCCAGCAGGCCTGGAACGAGAAATTCGCCGCCTACAAAAAAGCGTACCCGGAACTGGCCGCCGAGTTTTCCCGGCGCATGAGCGGCGGTCTGCCGGAGGACTGGGACGATAAAACCCAGGCGCTGATTGAAAACCTGCAGTCCAACCCGGCAAAAATCGCCACCCGTAAGGCGTCGCAAAACACCCTGAATGCGATTGGCCCTCTCCTTCCTGAGCTGCTGGGCGGCTCGGCGGACCTGGCACCGAGTAACCTGACCATCTGGTCGGGCTCGAAATCGCTGAAGGAGGATATTGCCGGGAACTATATCCACTACGGCGTGCGCGAGTTCGGGATGACCGCGATCGCCAACGGCATCGCCCACCACGGCGGCTTCGTGCCCTACACCGCCACCTTCCTGATGTTCGTCGAGTACGCCCGTAACGCGGCGCGCATGGCAGCGCTGATGAAGGCGCGGCAGATTATGGTCTATACCCACGACTCCATCGGTCTGGGAGAAGACGGCCCCACCCACCAGGCGGTTGAACAGCTGGCGAGCCTGCGTTTAACGCCCAACTTCAGCACCTGGCGCCCGTGCGATCAGGTCGAAGCGGCGGTGGGCTGGAAGCTGGCGGTAGAACGCCATAACGGCCCGACGGCGCTGATTCTGTCACGCCAGAACCTGACGCAGATTGAGCGCACGCCGGAGCAGGTGAAAAACATTGCCCGCGGCGGCTATATCCTGAAAGACAGCGGCGGCAAGCCGGACGTGATCCTGATTGCGACCGGTTCCGAGGTGGAAATCACGGTGAAAGCGGCGGAAAAACTGACCGCCGAAGGCCACGCGGTGCGCGTGGTGTCCCTGCCCTCAACGGATATCTTTGACGCCCAGGACGAGACGTACCGGGAATCGGTGCTGCCCTCTAACGTCGCGGCGCGCGTGGCGGTGGAGGCCGGTATTGCCGACTACTGGTACAAGTATGTCGGGCTCAAAGGGGCGATTGTTGGGATGCGGGGCTACGGTGAGTCCGCCCCTGCCGACAAGCTGTTCCCGTACTTCGGCTTTACCGTTGAGAACGTGGTAGAGAAGGCGCTGAGCGTGATTTAGTGCGGTCTGCGTTGCCGGGTGGCGGCTACGCCTTACCCGGCCTACAAAACCACCAAACCGTAGGCCGGGTAAGCGACAGCGCCACCCGGCAAAAAGCTACCGCGTGATCCACAGCGTGGGCCAGGCGTCTGGCCCATTCCAGTTATCACAGCTGGGTTCCTCGGCATAGCGCACCAGGCGGAAACGCTGGCCGTCAAACCGCCAGCGCGTCTGGATCCCACAATCCCCCATACCGCGCCCCAGCGAGAGCGTGGTCAGCTCGCGCGTCTTTTCATCAAAGCTGGCGTTCATCAACTCGATTTCGCTGCTGTCGCCTGACGGCGTAAACGGCAGACGCAGCCTCACGCTGCGGGCAGAGAACGGTTTTTTACGTGACACCAGCCACGCCAGATCGACCGTGTTATAGGCCCCCGCCTCGCAGCTGACGATCAGCAGCGCTTTGTCATCGGTTAACGCGGTGACGCGCACTTCGCGACGGTTAGGATCCAGCGAACACTGGCTGCTGTTCATCCTGCCGGTACCATAATCCAGCAGATCGTTCAGTTCTGCGTGGGAAAGCGGTGTTGGGGTAGGATTAACGATCGCCACCTTTTTCAGGGCAGGTGCGGGCGGCACGCTTAACGGCGGATCGTCACCTTTCTTGATCCACGCGGTTTCGCTGCCAACGCGCTTTTGCTGGGCATCAATGAACAGCAGCGCGGCTTTCAGACCGGCCAGTGAAATCACCTGCTTACCGCCTCGCAGAGTCAGGGCTTTTCCTTCCTGGATGTTTTTCAGAAAGGCGGTGATGGTGGCCGCATCGTCCGTTTTCAGATGCCAGGGGGTGAGCTGCCAGCGCTGTTTGTCGAGCTTCAGGGGAACATTATCCAGCAGCAGCCGCGGGGCAATATCCGGCTCTTTCACGGAGGGGGTATCAAGACCGCCGAGATCGATACGCAGCGTGGCATCCGTTTTCGCCCCGGCGCTCCGGGTGAGCGTCATGACCAGACCGCGGTGTTCGCCCGTGTTGCGGGCAAGGCAAAAGTTCTGGTTATTGCAGGTCACCTGCCAGTCAGAGAAGGCTTGCTGCGCGGGTGCAGCCCGCACCTGCGGCGCGAGGAGCACACAAAACAGGGAAAATAAAAAGACGCTGTAGCGCATGAATGACACAATCCCGGAACGAAAACGCATAACAGGGCAGTATCTTCGTGTTCCCGCCGGGGTTGCTCAATCGGATTTATCAGATATACCTGAAAAACAGGCTATATCCGTTCGAAAGGGGTGTTCATCAGCCCGGTTGTCTGTAAATACTGCAGCAATATCACCGCTTTACCATCCCTGATTTCGCCTGAACGCACCATCTCCAGCGCTCGGGCAAAAGGAAGCTCCAGCACGTCGATATCTTCATCCTCTACGCCACCGCCCCGGTGCGTGCGCTGTGCGTCGCTGTATTCAGCAATGAAGAAATGGACAATTTCCGTCACGCCGCCCGGGGACATGTACAGCTCGAAGACCTTTTTGACCTCGCCCACTTCAAAGCCGGTCTCTTCGACGGCCTCTTTGCGGATGCAGACTTCCGGCTCATCGTCATCGAGCAGGCCCGCGCAGGTTTCAATCAGACGTCCGTCAGGATTGCCATTGACCCATGTTGCCACCCTGAACTGACGGATCAGCACCACGCTCTGCTTTTCACGGTTATAGAGCAGGATGGTTGCTCCGTTACCACGGTCATAGACCTCGCGCTTGTGGCGGATCACTTCACCGTTGTTACGTGTAAGATCATAGGTGATGTTACGCAGGACAAAGTAGTTTTCAGAGAGAATTTTGTCTTTGATAACGTCAATTTTCAGGGTCATACGGGCTCCACGGCACAATGAGTCGTCCTATACTACGCCGTGAATCCCGCTTTGTCGTCCGCCGGATTAATGATGTTGTGGTACATCAACTCCCAGCCAGTCGAGTATCCCCTGCGCGGCATGACGCCCTTCCGCCATCGCGGTGACGACCAGATCCGCGCCGCGTACCGCATCGCCCCCGGCGAAGATCTGCGGGTTGGTCGTCTGGTAACGATAGCGGCTCTCGACCGAGGCCACGATCCGCCCCCAGTCATCCGTTTCGACACCCTGCGCCTGCAGCCACGGCATCGCGTGCGGATTAAAGCCAAACGCCATGATGACTGCATCCGCGGCCATCACAAACTCGCTGCCCGCCACCGGAACGGGCCGACGACGCCCCTGCGCATCCGGCTCACCGAGCGCGGTACGCAGCATCCGGATACCGTTGACCTTACCGTTCGGATCCAGCGTCAGCTCAACCGGCTGGACGTTAAACTCAAATGACGCCCCCTCTTCTCTGGCGTTCTGCACCTCTTTCTTCGAGCCCGGCATGTTGGCCTCATCCCGACGATAGGCGCAGGTGACCGTCGCCGCGCCGTGACGTAACGCCGTGCGGACGCAGTCCATCGCGGTATCGCCTCCACCCAGCACCACCACGTTCAGGCCACGGGTGTCGATGAACGGCTCGCTGGCCGTCGCCTCCAGCCCCATAACATGCCGCGTGTTGCCCACCAGGAAAGGCAGCGCGTCGTAGACCCCTGGCGCATCCTCGTTCGGAATACCCGCCTTCATCGAACGATAGGTACCCACGCCAATAAACAGGGCGTCGTAATCGCTCTTGAGCTGCGACATCGACACGTCCTGGCCCACCTCGCAGTTCAGCTCGAAGCGGATCCCCATCGCGGTAAAGATCTCTCTGCGCCGCGCGAGCAGCGATTTATCGAGCTTAAATGCCGGGATGCCAAAGGTTAGCAAACCGCCGATCTCCGGATGCCGGTCATAGACCGTCACGCTCACGCCGCGGCGCGCCAGCACGTCGGCGCACGCCAGCCCGGCGGGCCCCGCGCCGACAATCGCGACACGTTTACCTGACGGCGTGACGGCGGACATATCCGGCCGCCAGCCCATCGCCAGCGCCCGATCGGAGATGTAGCGCTCGATGTTGCCGATCGTCACGGCCCCCGCCGCGTCACGAAGCGTGCAGGCTCCCTCGCATAACCGGTCCTGCGGGCAGACGCGACCGGTAATTTCAGGTAAACAGTTGGTCTGATGAGAAAGCTCGGCCGCGCCGGTGATATCCCCCGCGTTGAGGCGCTCAATCCACTGCGGGATGTGGTTGTGCAGCGGGCAGGTCCATTCGCAAATGCTGTGCTCTCCGCACTTCAGGCAGCGCGACACCTCGCGGGCGGCCTGTTCGGCCCGGAACGGCAGGTAAATTTCGTTAAAATGGCCCACGCGCTCTGCGCCAGCCAGCTTGTCGGGCTCGCCGCGGGGCGGGGTCGTTTGCATCTGCTGCAGTTTGGTACGCGGCGCGTCCACGCTGACGGCCTCGGCACCATGCCAGGGCTGTGCCTCCAGGCAGGCCGTGCGCTGTCGGCGCGATTTCGCCAGTTTTTCCAGCGCGGCGGGCGTCGCCAGGGAGAGGGCATCCGCCGGGCAATTTTCGATACAGGCCGGGCCGTGTGGACGCGTCAGACAGAGATCGCATTTATTCGCCGAGGCCTTCACGCTGCCATTGTCGAGCGGAGTGACGATAATCTCCATCGTGCCAAACGGGCAGGCCACCACGCAGGCCTTACAGCCGATGCATTTTTGTTGATTCACCTGTACGCTGTCATCGCATTTGCTGATGGCGCCGTTCGGGCAGCTTTGCGCGCAGGGTGCATTTTCGCAATGATGACAGGTCACGGGGTGGCTCTTCTCGCCGGATCTCAGGACCGTGATACGGGGATGAAAATGGCGCTCGCTCAGGGCATGCTGCTCACCGTTGTGCGCCATCACGCAGGCGACTTCGCAGGCGCGACACCCAATGCACTGCTGGCTGTTAGCCATAATAAAACGATTCATAACCACACCTGTTTTTGGTTCAATAACCTTTCTCTTTATAAGAGTATGGTATTTACGCATCACGGTGCGTTCGGGCAATGTTCAAATGCCTGAAGCGCCCAATTATTTCCAGTGAACCTGTGGCAGATCAATTTTATTCAGAGAGCCGTTCTGTGACCGTTAAACGACCCGTTTCCGGAAGCCTTGCCTGGGCTTTCTTTTCGATCATTGCCCTATCCGTACTCAGCAGCACCGTCGCGTTGCTGACGCTGGCCAGCAGCCAGCGCGATGCCGAAGCCATCAACATCGCTGGCTCACTGCGCATGCAGAGCTATCGTCTGGGCTACGAGATGCAGCGCAACAGCCCTTCCCTTGCGGCACATCGCGAGAGCTGGCAACAGACGCTCGGCGCGCCTGCCCTGCAGAAGCTGAACCGCTGGTATGTCCCGGACAATGTGAAAGCACGCTATCAGCAGCTGCATGTGGCCTGGCAGGAGATGGATGCGCATATCGCCCGCGGCGACAGCGCGTGGTACCAACGCAATATTGAGGATTTTGTCGGCCGCATTGATGCCTTTGTGCTCGCCCTCCAGCACTACACCGAACATAAAATTCAAACGGTCACCCTGCTCTCGCTGGCTGGCGCACTCGGGATCCTGCTGCTGACGCTGTTTACCCTGCGTCGCATCCGTCGCCAGGTGGTGCTGCCGCTGAACAACCTGGTGGCGGCCAGCGAACGCATTGAGCGCGGCGAGTTTGCCACCCCTGCGCCGGATAGCGCCCTGCCGAACGAGCTGGGGCAGCTTTCGCGCGCCTTTAACCACATGTCGGCCGAGCTCGATACACTCTACCGTTCGCTCGAAGCCTCGGTTGCGGAAAAGACGCGGCACCTGCACGAAGCCCACCAGCAGCTCGACATGCTGTTTAAGTGCTCGCAGGCGCTCAATACCGGCCAGATAGACAGCCACTGTTTCCGGCATATCCTGCAGATTGTCCATGACTATACGCAGATGAATTATCTGGAACTGCGCACCAGCGACGACTGGCGGCTGTGCGAAGGGACGGAGGCTGAGGGTATCCCTCTGCAAAACCTGCCGGTACTGATGCAGGACACGCTCTACGGCGAGCTGCGCTGGCAAAGCGAGGCGGACAGCGTCCCCCTTCCGCTGATGAGAAGCGTGGCGACCATGCTCGGGCGCGGGCTGTACTTTAACCAGGCGCAAAAGCATTACCAGCAGCTGCTGCTGATGGAAGAGCGCGCCACCATTGCCCGCGAGCTGCACGATTCGCTGGCGCAGGTGCTGTCGTATCTGCGCATTCAGCTTGCACTGCTCAAACGCGCCGTGCCGGAAGAAAATACCCAAGCGCAGGCCATTATCACCGACTTCTCCCGCGAGCTGAACAATGCCTGGCAGCAGCTGCGCGAGCTGCTGACCACCTTCCGCCTGACGTTGAACCACGCGAATTTACCCGCGGCGCTGCAGGAGTCACTCGATGCCCTGCAGAGCCAGACGCAGGCGAAACTGCATCTCGACTGCCGCCTCTCCTCGCTGGCGCTCGACGCGCAAAAGCAGGTGCATCTGTTACAGATCGTGCGTGAGGCGGTGTTGAATGCCATTAAGCACGCGCAGGCCAGCGAGATCACCGTGAGCTGCGTGACCGCAGCGGACGGTACGCACAGCGTCAGCATTCGCGACAACGGCATCGGGATTGGCGAGGCCAGCGAGCCGCCGGGACATTACGGTCTGAACATTATGCGCGAACGCGCGCAGCGGCTTGGAGGAGTGCTGCACTTTTCACAGCCGCAAAACGGCGGCACGCTGGTCAGCGTGACGTTTCCGGCGCCCACGCCGTTAACGGGTAAATAACGGTAAAGAGGGAAGCGCAGGGAAAAGCGCATGATAATTTACACTATCTCCTTTATTTCTCCACGTTTGACCTGGGCCTTACCGCTAAAGTTATGCGGGCAATAAACAATAATGACGTGCAGCAAAACGAGGTCACACTTTCATGGCGAATTTTTTCATCGATCGCCCCATTTTTGCCTGGGTGCTTGCCATCCTGTTGTGTCTGACAGGTGTCCTGGCGATTACGTCACTTCCCGTTGAGCAATACCCCGACCTGGCACCGCCGAACGTGCGCGTCACCGCAAACTACCCCGGCGCATCGGCACAGACGCTGGAAAATACCGTGACGCAGGTTATCGAGCAGAACATGACGGGTCTGGATAACCTGATGTACATGTCCTCGCAAAGCAGCGCCACGGGACAGGCGACGGTGACCCTGAGCTTTAAGGCGGGCACCGACCCGGACGAAGCGGTGCAGCAGGTCCAAAACCAGCTGCAGTCGGCGATGCGCAAGCTGCCCCAGGCAGTGCAAAACCAGGGCGTGACCGTGCGCAAAACCGGCGATACCAACATATTGACCATCGCCTTTGTCTCAACAGATGGCTCGATGGATAAACAGGACATCGCGGACTACGTCGCCAGTAATATTCAGGATCCCATCAGCCGTATCAACGGCGTCGGGGATATCGATGCCTACGGCTCACAGTACTCCATGCGTATCTGGCTCGATCCCAACAAGCTGAACAGCTACCAGATGACGGCGACCGACGTGACGGATGCTATCAAAGCCCAGAACGCCCAGATTGCCGTGGGGCAACTGGGGGGAACGCCTTCCGTTGATAAGCAAGCCCTGAACGCCACCATCAATTCGCAATCCCTGCTGCAGACGCCGGACCAGTTCCGCAATATCACCCTGCGCGTGAATCAGGACGGGTCGGAAGTGCGTCTGGGCGATGTCGCCACGGTGGAAATGGGTGCCGAAAAATACGACTACCTGAGCCGCTTTAACGGCAATCAGGCTTCCGGTCTGGGGATTAAACTGGCCTCCGGCGCGAACGAAATGGCGACGGCAAAACTGGTGTTAGATCGTCTGGACGAGCTTTCGCAGTATTTCCCGCACGGGCTGGAGTACAAAGTCGCCTATGAAACCACCTCCTTCGTTAAAGCCTCCATTGAGGACGTGGTGAAGACTCTGCTCGAAGCCATCGCGCTGGTGTTCCTGGTCATGTACCTGTTCCTGCAAAACTTCCGCGCGACGCTGATCCCCACCATTGCCGTCCCCGTCGTGCTGCTGGGGACCTTTGCGGTGCTCTACGCCTTCGGGTACAGCATTAATACCCTGACGATGTTTGCGATGGTGCTGGCAATCGGCCTTCTGGTGGATGATGCCATCGTGGTGGTTGAAAACGTCGAGCGCATTATGAGCGAAGAAGGGCTCTCTCCGCGCCAGGCGACGCGCAAGTCCATGGGGCAAATTCAGGGGGCGCTGGTCGGGATTGCGATGGTGCTGTCGGCCGTCTTTATCCCGATGGCCTTCTTTGGCGGCACCACCGGGGCGATTTATCGCCAGTTCTCGATCACCATCGTCTCGGCGATGGTGCTCTCCGTGCTGGTCGCGCTGATCCTCACCCCCGCGCTGTGCGCCACCATTCTGAAACCGCTGCACAAAGGGGAGCATCACGGGCAGAAAGGGTTCTTCGGCTGGTTTAACCGGATGTTCAACCGCAACGCCGCGCGCTATGAATCTGCCGTTGGTCGCGTACTGCACCGCAGCCTGCGCTGGATGATGATTTACGTTGTGCTGCTGGGCGGGATGGTGTGGCTGTTCCTGCACCTGCCCACCTCGTTCCTGCCGATGGAAGACCGGGGGATGTTCACCACCTCGGTGCAGCTTCCGAGCGGCGCAACGCAGCAGCAGACGCTGAAAGTGGTGCAGAAAGTGGAGCAGTACTTCTTCACCAAAGAGAAAGATAACGTTGTCTCGGTCTTCTCCACCGTCGGTTCCGGCCCGGGCGGAAACGGGCAGAACGTTGCCCGCATGTTTGTCCGCCTGAAGGACTGGGACGAACGCGATACCCGGACGGGCACCTCGTTTGCCATCATTGAACGTGCGACAAAAGCCTTTGCGCACATCAAAGAAGCGCGCGTCTTTGCCAGCAGCCCACCGGCGATAAGCGGCCTGGGCAGTTCAGCCGGGTTTGATATGGAGCTGCAGGATCACGCCGGGGCGGGCCACACGGCGCTGATGGCCGCACGCGATAAGCTGTTAGCGCTGGCAGGCAACGATCCCGGCCTGACCCGCGTTCGCCATAACGGCCTCGACGACAGCCCGCAGCTTCAGGTGGATATCGATCAGCGTAAGGCGCAGGCGCTGGGTGTGTCGATCAACGATATCAACGACACCCTGCAAACGGCGTGGGGGTCGAGCTATGTGAATGACTTTATGGATCGCGGCCGCGTGAAAAAAGTGTATGTCCAGTCCGCCGCGCCGTTCCGCATGCTGCCGGATGATATTAACCGCTGGTTTGTCAGAAATAATGCTGGCGGCATGGTGCCGTTCTCCGCCTTTGCCAGTTCGCACTGGGAGAGCGGATCGCCACGCCTGGAACGCTATAACGGCTACTCTGCGGTTGAAATCGTCGGGGAAGCCGCGCCGGGCGTCAGCACCGGTACCGCCATGGACACCATGGAAAAACTGGTGCAACAGCTGCCCGCCGGTTTTGGTCTCGAGTGGACGGCCATGTCTTACCAGGAGCGTCTCTCAGGGGCGCAGGCCCCCGCCCTTTACGCGCTCTCGCTGCTGGTTGTCTTCCTCTGCCTTGCCGCCCTGTATGAGAGCTGGTCGGTCCCGTTCTCGGTCATGCTGGTCGTGCCCCTTGGGGTTATCGGTGCGCTGCTCGCAACGTGGATGCGCGGCCTGGAGAACGATGTCTACTTCCAGGTGGGCCTGCTCACCGTCATTGGGCTGTCGGCGAAAAACGCCATTCTGATCGTTGAGTTTGCTAACGAGATGAATGCCAAAGGCCACGAGCTGATGGCCGCCACGCTGCACGCCTGCCGTCAGCGCCTGCGTCCGATCCTGATGACCTCGCTGGCGTTTATTTTTGGTGTACTGCCGATGGCGACCAGCACCGGTGCAGGTTCCAGCAGCCAGCATGCCGTCGGCACGGGGGTGATGGGCGGCATGATTTCGGCCACCATCCTGGCCATTTACTTCGTTCCGCTGTTCTTTGTACTGGTGCGTCGCCGCTTCCCGCTAAAGGAACGTCCTGAGTAAGTGGTTGAAATAAAAAAAGGCGGCTTTATCGGCCGCCTTTTTACTGTGTGATTAATTCACACTATGGTTATTTTACTTATTTTAGTGCTCTTGCAATTCTTACTGAATGTCATTTACGAAGCATGCCTTCGATAAAATCTTTCCAGTTCCCCAGTTCACGTTCAATCATAACAACCTCTCTTATTATTATGCGCATTCTACAAAAACGTACCATCATTGTGAAGACTATTTAACCAATTGCTGTGATTGTACCCTACGTCCTGCGGGGATTTATGATAAATATGAACGGAGAGCCCTCAATTTTTTGTGACGGCCAGCAATATTTTGAAATAACCCTACGAACGGGTGAGTTTTATTTTATTTGCTGAGTTTATTGGATTTTTAAAGTTAATGGACATCTATGCTTAAATGATGAAAGAATATTCAGCGTACAGTTGTGAGTCGAATTAAGAAGACATATTAATCCAGACAATTCCTGAATGTGTTATATTCCACTTAAGGATATATCTTCGAATTTACTGAACATTTAATTATCAGAACATCAAAAGGATTCACCATGGTTGTGATGTACGGCATTAAAAATTGCGACACCATCAAAAAAGCCCGCCGCTGGCTGGACGCTAACAGCGTAGAGTACCGCTTCCACGATTACCGTGCCGACGGGCTCGATGCAGAATTTCTGCATAGCGCTATCCGCGAACTGGGTTGGGAAGCCCTGCTGAACACCCGCGGCACCACCTGGCGTAAACTGGACGACTCTCTGCGCGCCAGCATCACCGATGCCGACAGCGCGGCAAAACTGATGCTCGAGATGCCGGCAATTATCAAACGCCCATTGCTCTGCGCGCCAGGGCAGCCTATGCTGCTGGGTTTCAGTGAAACCCTTTATTCCGACTTTTTTCGTTGAGGTGTAGTTTATGTCATGCCCGGTCATTGAGCTGACTCAGCAGCTTATTCGCCGTCCTTCCCTTAGCCCGGACGACGCAGGTTGTCAGGCTCTTATGATTGAACGCCTGCGTGCCATCGGTTTTACCATTGAACGCATGGACTTTGGCGATACCCAGAACTTCTGGGCGTGGCGCGGACAGGGCGAAACGCTGGCCTTCGCCGGGCATACTGACGTCGTTCCCGCCGGTGACGCGGATCGCTGGATTAACCCGCCGTTTGAGCCGACCATTCGCGATGGCATGCTGTTTGGTCGCGGCGCGGCAGACATGAAAGGCTCTCTGGCGGCGATGGTCGTGGCGGCAGAGCGCTTTGTGGCGCAGCATCCGAATCACAAAAACCGTCTCGCGTTTTTGATCACCTCCGACGAAGAAGCCAGCGCGCACAACGGCACCGTGAAGGTCGTCGAAGCGCTGATGGCCCGCAACGAGCGTCTCGACTACTGCCTGGTCGGTGAGCCGTCCAGCACCGAAGTGGTGGGTGACGTCGTCAAAAACGGACGCCGTGGCTCGCTGACCTGTAACCTGACCATTCACGGTGTGCAGGGCCACGTTGCGTATCCGCATCTGGCCGATAACCCGGTCCACCGCGCCGCGCCAATGCTGAGCGAGCTGGTGGCGATTGAGTGGGATAAGGGCAACGAGTTCTTCCCGCCGACCAGCATGCAGATTGCGAACGTCAAGGCCGGGACCGGCAGCAATAACGTGATCCCGGGGGATTACGTCGTCCAGTTCAACTTCCGCTTCAGCACGGAACTGACCGATGAGATGATCAAGGCGCGCGTTATCGCCCTGCTGGAAAAATATCAGCTGCGCTATACCGTGGAGTGGTGGCTTTCCGGCCAGCCGTTCCTGACGCAGCGCGGCAAACTGGTGGATGCGGTGGTGAACGCCATCGAGCACTATAATGAAATTAAGCCACAGCTGCTGACAACGGGTGGCACCTCAGACGGACGCTTTATCGCCCGTATGGGTGCTCAGGTTGTCGAACTGGGGCCAGTGAACGCAACCATTCATAAAATAAATGAGTGTGTCAATGCGGCAGATTTACAACTGCTGGCCCGTATGTATCAACGTATTATGGAGCAAATCGTCGCCTGACGAACGCTCTGAGAGGAATAGCGAATGGATTGGCTTTCAAAGTACTGGTGGGTTCTGGTGTTGGTTTTTCTGGTCGGCGTACTGCTGAACGTGATTAAAGACCTTAAGCGCGTGGACCATAAAAAATTTCTCGCCAACAAGCCGGATCTTCCCCCGCACCGTGATTTCAACGACAAGTGGGACGATGACGACGACTGGCCGAAGAAGGATCAGAAGAAGTAATCGATCCGATTCCCCCTCTCCATGGGAGAGGGGGAAGAATCACATAAACTCAACAATATCATCGTTATCCGGCTTACCGCCGCTGAGCGCTTCATCAAAGTAGTGCTTCGGTACGGTATAGCGCAGATGGTCAAGCGCAAACTGCATGCTGCGGTCGTCAATGGCGTGGCCCAGATCGTCAACGATATCCAGCGTCACATCCCCACCCTCACGCATCAGCGCTTCCTGGGCAGCAACCGCATGCGAGAGCTCAATCACCCGGTCTTCACCGCCGTGGATTAAGTGGATCGTGGTTTGCGTGGTTGCGCTTGTCGGTAACGTCGCAAAACGGCCGTTAAAGGCGATCACCCGTGAAACCAGACCCGGCTGCGCCTTTACGCTTTCCAGCGACATGATTGACCCCTGCGAGAAGCCAATCAGCGCGGTCGCTTCGGCTCCTACGCCGCTCTGCTGCTGCCAGTAGCGGACGACGTCGATAAAGGCCGGCATGATGGCGTCGATACGCGCCTGACGGTTCTCTTCCGTCACGCCCTGAACCGAGAACCACTGGCGCCCGTTCGGGCCGCATGGCTCTACGCCACCGATGCTTATAATCAACGCTTCCGGGAAAACGGGCGCAAACCAGCTGCCAATCTGCCCCATATTGACGGCATTATCGCCAACACCATGAAACAGAAGCAGTAACTGTTTAGCCGGTTTGTCAGGGCTTTGAACAACAAAATGGTCATGTTTCATGGTGGTCTCCTTAATAGATGACCTGGATTCTACGCCTCCCGGCGGGAATGACCATGCCACTTTACTGAAGAAGTCATTGAAAAAATTGCCATTGCAAAATGGCTTCCTTCAACTGCTGGCAGCGCGGATAATCAATGGTTTCAAGCGCTTGCGCGGTTTCAGAGCGCAGCTTTGCCAGCAACGCTTTTCGCCCGAGCTCATCCGTTTTCCCTGCTAGTTTCCCCCGCAGGGCCGGAAGCGGCATATCAACGGTGAGCAACAACCGCGTCAGCGCGGCAACCGAGGTTGAAAACGCGCGATGGGCAAAAGCAAACCCCGCCAGCTCCCGCCAGTCATCACTATTAAGGGTAGCTTCCCAGCCGTCGTCCACCGGGATCTTTTCACCGTTCCAGGCCGACAGGACGCGCATATCCCGGCATAAACGGTGATGTTCCTGCGCGCACAGCCGACGCCCGGCCTCGCTCAGCGGCAGCAGCGCCATCGCCGTGTAGCAGCCGCTGCTGGCTTCCCGATGGCTCCCCATCCGCACCAGCACAAACCCGCACCGCTGCCAGAAACGCCACAGCTCGTCGGTATAACCAAAACTCACCGACAGATAATCTTCCCCGCTGGCGCTACGGATAAGCCGTTGCCCGATGCCTTCCCGCTGGCGCAGGGGGTGAATCGCAATGCGGCTAACCCGTCGCCCTTTCAGCGTCGCCGCGAGCGGAGAGCCGCCGTGCGCCGCCAGCGACTGCGCCACGAGATTCCCGCGTGGACGCCGGTATCCCGCCCACACGGCGCGGCTAAGCTCCGGTGACAACCCGCCCTCTTCCACCAGCCAGAGCGCGCCTGCAATATCAGCCCCCGTCTCTGCAACAGCAAAGTGCTGGCCGGGCGCGTCCATCATCCGGCGTAAATCGAGCGGTGACGTGCGGTAGTGTGCAGCACACAGCAATTCATAAACGCTTGCCGCGCGTGCCGGGTCGCTCTCCCACATCCGCGGCGCCAGCGGCGTTATACGAACCTCACCTTCCGGTTTGCGATCGATAAGCGCATCATCAAATAACAGAGCATTTGCCACGAACCGCTCAAGCGGACATCCGGCGGCCCAGCGAATGGGGGTCGATAAGGCATAATGCCGCAGTCCGCTGAAACGGGCGCAGAACTTCAGCAGGAAGCCCCTGCCCGTCCCTTCATAGCCCTGCACCGTGGTGGTTAATAATACGCGCGTAAAGCGCGTCACCAGCTTCTCCAGCAGCGGGCCCGGGATGGCAGCCGCTTCATCGACAATCAGCCAGTCGGCCTGCAGCGTGGAGGCCAGCAGCGCATCCGGGGCCATAAAGTGGAAATGCTCGCCCGCAAAGCGCGCAATGACATCCGTTGCCCCTTTAGCCGGTGCCGTGACCACCGCACTCCCCTGAATGCTATTGAGCAGCATCCCCGCCAGCGCTGACTTTCCGCGCCCGCGCGGTGCCGTTACGGCAGCGATGCCCGCAGGCATGGTCAGAAGCGCGTCGAGGATCTCCGCCTGCTCGCGCTGCGGTGCGCCGCTGGCAGGCTGCCAGGCGGGTAAATCCGGCGCAACGGGAACGGACAAAGGACGATGCTGTTGCCAGACAATCGCATCCGAATCGGCGGCAAGCGTCCGGCAGAAGTGGTGCACAAAGTGTGGAGTGGCGATCGGCTCCGCACTGTCGCTCCAGCGCAAAGAGTCGCTGTCTGGCCTGTCGGCCCAGTCAGCAAGCGGAGGAACCAGCAGCACCAGGAGGCTTCCGGCGCGCAGCGTCCCGCTGAGCGCGGCGAAGGCTGAGACGTCAAACCCGGCGCGCGCGTCAAAAACGGCGTGAAGGTATTCGCGTCCCAGCAGTCCGCTGAGGGTTTTAGAGGGATTGTCATCCAGCCACAGCCAGTCTCCCGGCAGGGTATTACGCAGGTCAGCCGCCTGACTCAACGTCCACTGCGTCTCACCGCTGAGCACCACCAGCCGACGATGGCCGGTGCGCTCAAGCTCGCGTATCAGCTGTTCAAACGCCAGCATTACATCGCTTTACCGAAGGTATTACACTGCGCCGGGTCGCCGCTGTCGAAACCGCGTTTAAACCAGCTGTAGCGCTGCTGCGAGGTACCGTGAGTGAAGCTGTCCGGCACGACGCGCCCCTGGCTCTGCTGCTGAAGACGGTCGTCACCGATCGCCTGAGCGGCATTCAGCGCCTCCTCAAGATCGCCGGATTCCAGCACGCCCTGCTGCTGCATGCTGTGGCCCCAGACGCCCGCGAAGCAGTCCGCCTGCAGCTCCATTTTAACGGACAGGCGGTTCACGTCAGCCTGCGACGCATTTTGCTGGAGCTGGCGCACTTTTGGCTCAATTCCCAGCAGCTTTTGCACGTGATGGCCGACTTCATGCGCGATCACGTAGCCCTGGGCAAAATCGCCATCAGCGCCAAGCTTGCGTTTCATGTCATCGTAAAAAGAGAGATCGATATAGACGGTGCCGTCCGCCGGGCAGTAGAACGGCCCCATCACGGACTGTCCGGTGCCGCATCCGGTGCGGGTTGCGCCCCGGTACATCACCAGCTTCGGCTGCTGGTAGGTACGCCCCATCTTCTCAAAAAGCTGACCCCAGGTGTCTTCCGTTGTGGCGAGGATCACGGAGGTAAATTTGGCCGCTTCATCTTCATTCGGGCTGATGGAGCGCTGAGAATGCTGCTGCTGTTGCAGCGGCTGACCGGTCATTAACCCGGTGAGATCGACGCCGTAATAGCCCGCGACCAGCACCACAATCAGCAGAATGATACCGCCCTTGCCGCTGGGTAAGCGGAAGCCGGGTCCGCCCATGGAAGGACCGCCGCCGCCATCACTGCGTCTGTCTTCTACATTGTCACTTTCACGACGCCCTTGCCAGCGCATAACCACCTCTAACTATTCCATTTATAATAGCTATGATCGTAGGCGGTTAACGGCAAGATTACCATAGGAAACAAAGGTAAGACGCCAAAGGATGCGAACATCCTTTGGCAAGTGAGGGAGTTAGTCGAGCTTAACGCCTAAACGGTGAGCAACCGCTTCGTACGCTTCAATCAGGCCACCCAGGCTCTGACGGAAGCGGTCTTTGTCCATTTTATCCAGGGTTTCTTTGTCCCACAGGCGGCTACCGTCCGGTGAGAACTCATCGCCCAGCACCACTTCGCCTTTGAACAGACCAAACTCCAGCTTAAAGTCGACGAGGATCAGACCCGCGTCATCAAACAATTTTTTCAGCACGTCGTTGGCTTTGTAGGTCAGCTCTTTCATGCGCGCCAGGTTCTCTTTGTTCACCCAGCCGAAGGTTTCGCAGTAGGAATCATTGACCATCGGGTCGTGCATGGCGTCGTTTTTCAGGAACAGATCGAACAGCGGTGGATTCAGTTCGATACCTTCTTCAATGCCCAGACGCTTCACCAGGGAGCCCGCAGCACGGTTACGAATAACGCACTCAACCGGAACCATATCCAGTTTTTTCACCAGACATTCCGTATCGGACAGCAACGCTTCCATCTGAGTCGGGATACCCGCTTCGGCCAGTTTGGTCATAATGAAGTGGTTGAACTTGTTGTTCACCATGCCTTTACGATCGAACTGCTCAATGCGCGCGCCATCCCCTGCTGACGTATCATTGCGGAACTCGAGCACCAACAGATCCGGGTTTTCCGTGCTGTATACGGTCTTCGCTTTGCCACGATACAACTCAGCTTGCTTCTGCATCTTCATTACTCCTGGTGTGATGATTTGTGTTCAAAACTGGGGATATTATGCCACGCACACGTTTGCGTAGCACGAAAATAAAAAGGGCTGGATTCACCAGCCCTCGTATTTATTTGCTGAATGCTGCCTGGAAAACAGCGACCAGCGCATCGTTCTGCGACTGGGTCAGCGTGTGACCTTTTGGATCGATAAACTGCAGGCTACTGCGGTTATCAAGGTCACCGACCTGAATCTTGTAGTCACCGGAGGCAAGCTGAGGATCTTTCGCGCCCAGTTCCTGCCACGCGCTGTCGGAGAGCGGCTTATAGGTTGCCGTCATGCTGCCGGTTGAGCGGGTGCTGTCGGTCACTTTCATGCCCACTTTTTCCAGCGTCGCTGGCAGACGCTGCCAGGTCTGGTTAAACGGTGCACGCACCACCAGCATTGGCAGGCCGGTATCATCCGCGCCGCTCTGGACATCGAAGGTCACACCGTTGCGGCTCTGCGCGGCGTTGGCAGCATCGGTCGCGTTTTTATCCAGGCCTGCGGCAATCACGTTCAGCATTTCGGTGCTGTAACGCTGCAGGGATGCGGCATCCGCAACCGGTTTACCCGCCTGCTCCAGGTTCAACAGCTTAACGTTAACCGCCTGCTGATAACCCTGTGGTTTAACGGAGACTTGATAACGACCGCGGTACTGCTGGTCTTCATCCAGACGGTTCCATTCGATCCAGTCGGTGGTTAACGTCTGGCTGGCATCATCGCGTTTATCGATGGTGTAGTTCTTCGCCTGAATGACGCTGACAACCTGCGGCCACAGGGTGCTACCGCGCGCGCTCTCAACCATCAGAGACGCCGTATCACCGGTGAACTGGGTACGCGCCCCGCTCACCAGCGCCAGAGGCTGTGCTGGTGGACGAATATCAAGCGCTTTACCGACCAGGCCGCTGCCGTTGGTCACGGGAATATTATAATCGCCGTTCTGAATCGGCAGGATCATACCAGCCGGTGCGTGAAGTTCAGCAAGCGGGGTCGCATCCAGATAGGATTCATCACCGCTCACCTGGCGCTTGTAGCGCGAGTCTGAACTACAGGCAGCGAGCAGCATAACAAGCGAAACACTCGCAACCTTCGCCAGGCGCGACTTCTGTACTGAATAAGCCATCAAATCTCCCTAAACTTTACAGCAAACCGGCATGCTTCAGCGCTGCCCTGACGATATCACGACCGTGGTCGGTAATCGGTGTCATTGGCAGACGCAGCGTGTCGGTTGCTACAAGCCCCAACTCCTTACATGCCCATTTCACTGGGATCGGATTGGGTTCGACAAATAATTTATTGTGCAGCGGCATCAGACGCTGATTTATGACACGCGCTTCATCAAAGTGACCGGCCGCGGCCAGTTTGCACATTTCAGCCATGTCGCGCGCCGCAACGTTTGCCGTTACGGAGATCACGCCATGACCACCGAGCTGCATAAAGTCCAGCGCGGTCGCATCATCACCGCTCAACAGGATAAAGTCGTCTGAAACCAGCTCTTTGATCTGATGAACGCGGCTTAAGTTCCCTGTCGCCTCTTTAATACCGATAATATTTTTGACTTCCGAGAGACGACCAACGGTTTCCGGCAGCATATCGCAACCGGTACGGGACGGCACATTATACAGAATTTGTGGCAAGTCAGTATGTTCAGCGATGGCTTTGAAGTGCTGGAACAAACCTTCCTGAGTAGGACGGTTATAGTAAGGGGTCACCGTCAGACAGCCGACAATGCCGCTGTCGTTAAAACGTTTAGTCAGGCTGATCGCTTCTGCGGTGGCATTCGCGCCTGTGCCCGCGATGACCGGAATACGTCCGTCAGCCAGTTCCAGGGTCAGCATAACCACATCGCCGTGCTCGTCGTGGCTCAGCGTTGCAGATTCACCGGTAGTCCCTACCGAAACGATCGCCGAGGTTCCATTGGCGACATGGTAATCAATCAGCTTCTTCATGCTAGACCGGCAGACGTTACCTTTTTCATCCATCGGTGTTACAAGCGCGACAATACTTCCCGTGAACATGAGCCATCCTCTGTGCGAACAAGAGTCTCAATGGTACGTTTGGAACTGTAATAAAAGCAAGCGACCTGAGGCCCTCAGGCGGTTGTATGCATGTTTTTTTTATGCTTTCCTTAGGAAGACTTAACCATGCAAAGGAAGAACAGGTTTGACAACCTCATCACAACATTACCTGGTTATCACTGCGCTGGGTGCCGACAGGCCGGGTATCGTGAACACCATCACCCGCCACGTAAGCAGTTGCGGCTGTAATATTGAAGACAGCCGTCTGGCCATGCTCGGCGAAGAGTTCACATTCATTATGTTGCTTTCAGGGACATGGAACGCCATCACGTTGATTGAATCGACCCTGCCGCTGAAAGGTGCCGAGCTGGATTTGCTGATCGTCATGAAGCGTACCACCGCGCGCCCTCGCCCGGCCATGCCTTCTACCGTCTGGGTGCAGGTTGAAGTGCCTGATTCTCCACATCTGATAGAGCGCTTCACCGCGCTGTTTGACAGCCATCAGATGAACATCGCCGAGCTCGTTTCCCGCACACAGCCGGGCGACGCAAGCACGGTTCCCACGCTATTTATTCAAATTACCGCGCACAGTCCTGCATCACAGGATGCGTCAAATATCGAGCAAGCGTTCAAAGCCCTCTGTACAGAATTAAACGCGCAGGGCAGTATAAGCGTCGTCAATTATTCGCAGCACGAACAGGATGGAGTTGAGTAATGAATCCACTGAAAGCCGGTGACATCGCACCGAAATTTAGCTTACCGGATCAAGACGGCGAGCAAGTAAATTTGACCGACTTCCAGGGACAGCGTGTTCTGGTCTATTTCTACCCGAAAGCCATGACCCCCGGCTGCACCGTACAGGCCTGCGGCTTACGCGATAACATGGATGAGTTGAAAAAAGTCGGCGTGGAAGTGCTGGGTATCAGCACCGATAAACCAGAAAAGCTGTCACGATTTGCTGAAAAAGAGCTGCTGAACTTCACGCTGCTTTCTGACGAAGATCATCAGGTATGCGAGCAGTTCGGCGTCTGGGGCGAGAAGACGTTTATGGGTAAAACCTACGACGGTATTCACCGCATCAGCTTCCTGATTGACGCCGACGGTAAAGTTGAACACGTGTTTGACGACTTCAAAACCAGCAACCACCACGACGTGGTGTTGAACTGGCTGAAAGAAAGTGCCTGAAAGTGAGTGTCGGGTGGCGGCTTCGCCTTACCCGACCTACAAGGATAAATAGGCCGGGTAAGCGCAGCGCCACCCGGCAAAACTTACTGCTCTTCTACCGCCGGCACATCCGGCCACGCGTGGACGACCGCTTTAATCAGCGTCGCCAGCGGAATGGCGAAGAACACGCCCCAGAATCCCCACAGCCCGCCGAAAATCACCACCGATAAGATAATCACCAGCGGATGCAGGTTCACCGCTTCGGAGAACAGCACCGGTACAAGCAGGTTACCGTCCAGCCCCTGAATAATCAGATACACCGCGAAGCAGCTCCAGAACTCGGTACCCAGCCCAAACTGGAACAACGCCACGCCAACCACCGGAATGGTCACCACAAACGCGCCGATGTAGGGGATCAAAACCGAAAATCCGACCAGCACGGCCAGCAGCAGCGAGTAGTTCAGGCCGAAAATCAGGAAGCCAATCCAGGTGGCGACCCCCACCACAATCATCTCCAGCACCTTGCCGCGAATGTAGTTGGTGATCTGCTGGTTCATCTCTTCCCAGACCTGCCCCGCCAGCCCGCGGTTGCGCGGCAGAATACGGCGTACGGCGTTGAGCATCTGGTCTTTATCTTTCACCAGGAAGAAGACCATCAGCGGCACGAGGACAAGGTAAACCGCCAGCGTCAGCAGTCCGACCAGGGACGCCAGAGAGTACTTCACCACCGAATCGCCCATCGTCATGATGCGGGCGCGCATATTTTCGGCCATCGCGTCGATAATCCCGGCATCCATCAGCGCAGGATAACGGCGCGGCAGCGTGGCGGCGAAATCAGAAAGCTTATTCAGCATGCCGGGCATATCGCGGATCAGGTTAATTCCCTGTTGCCAGGCTACCGGCATCACCACAAAGGCCATCAACAGGAGAATGCCGACAAACAGCACCAGCACGATGCTGGTCGCCCAGCGGCGGGAACACCCAATATTCTCCAGGCGCGCCGTTGGCCACTCCAGCAGGTACGCCAGCACAATCGCTACCAGCAGAGGGGCGAGCAGGCCGCTGAAGAAGAACAGGATACCGAACCCGGCGACCAGAATAACCAACAAAGCAATGGCTTCCGGGTCGCTGAACCGACGCCGGTACCACTGCATTAACATTTCGAGCATACAACCCTTCCCTGAATCGAATGGCGGGAGTGAGAGGGTGAATTGTATCTAACTGTCACAAAAAAGACTTTCGCTTTTTGTATCCCGATCGCAATCCGCAAAAGCCTGATGAATGGGATTTTCTTCATGCTACAACACGGCTACACTCCCATGGCAGCAGAGATGAACGATATGCCGGTTCATCGGTCAAACTAGCACATCTAACATACAGGACAGTGGTTATGTTCAGGCAGTTGAGAAAAACACTGGTTGCAACACTGATTGCCGTGGTGACGGTCGGTCAGGTGTTGCCCGCTTTTGCTGACTCGTCCGATACATTGCCGGACATGGGCACCACGGCAGGAAGCACGCTCTCTATTGGGCAAGAGATGCAAATGGGCGACTACTATGTCCGCCAGCTGCGCGGCAGCGCCCCGCTGATTAACGACCCTTTGCTGGTACAGTACATAAACGGGCTGGGAATGCGTCTGGTGGCGCACGCCGACTCGGTAAAAACCCCCTTCCATTTTTATTTAATCAATAATGACGAAATCAACGCCTTCGCCTTCTTTGGCGGTAACGTGGTGCTGCATTCGGCGTTATTCCGTTATTCGGACAACGAAAGCCAGCTGGCCTCGGTCATGGCGCACGAAATTTCGCACGTCACCCAGCGGCACCTGGCACGTGCGATGGAAGACCAGAAACGTAACGCTCCCCTCACCTGGGTGGGCGCACTGGGTTCCATTCTGCTGGCGATGGCCAGCCCGCAGGCCGGGATGGCGGCGCTGACCGGTACGCTGGCCGGGACGCGCCAGGGGATGATCAGCTTTACCCAACAAAACGAGCAGGAAGCGGACCGTATCGGCATCCAGGTGTTACAGCGCTCAGGCTTTGACCCGCAGGCCATGCCGAGCTTCCTCGAAAAACTGCTCGATCAGGCGCGTTATTCTTCCCGTCCACCGGAAATTTTGCTCACGCACCCGCTGCCTGAGAGCCGTCTGTCGGACGCGCGTAACCGTGCCAACCAGATGCGCCCGGTCGTGGTCCAGTCTTCGCAGGATTTCTACATGGCGAAAGTGAGAACGCTGGGGATGTACAATTCCGGGCGTAACCAGCTCACCAGCGACCTGCTGGATGCCCTGGCGAAAGGCAACGTGCGTGAGAAAAACGCCGCGCAGTATGGTCAGGCGCTCCAGGCGATGGAAGCCAGCAAATACGACGAGGCGCGTAAAGCGCTGCAACCGCTTCTGGCGGCCGACCCGAACAACCCGTGGTACCTCGATCTGTCGACGGATATCGATCTGGGGCAGAAGAAGCCTGCCGATGCGATTAACCGCCTGAAAGGGGCGAAAGACGTCCGCACCAACCCGGTGCTGCAGCTTAACCTGGCGAACGCTTACCTGCAGGGCGGCCAGCCGGGTGAAGCGGCGACCATCCTGAACCGTTACACCTTTAACAATAAAGACGATCAAAACGGCTGGGATCTGCTCGCTCAGGCGGAAGCCCAGCTTGGCAACCGCGACCAGGAGCTCGCGGCGCGTGCCGAAGGCTTTGCCCTGGTGGGCCGCCTCGATCAGGCCATTTCCGCGCTCAGCAGCGCCAGCTCGCAGGTCAAACTCGGCAGCCTCCAGCAGGCCCGATACGACGCGCGTATCGATCAGCTTCGCGGCCTGCAGCAGCGCTTCAAGCCGTACGAGAAGATGTAATCAAGGAGAATTCACGTCATGACAGACGCCGTAAAAATTTATCACAACCCGCGCTGCTCCAAGAGCCGCGATACCCTGAGCCTGCTGAAGTCTAACGGCGTGGAGCCGGAGGTGGTGCTGTACCTCGACACCCCACCGGACGCGCAAACCCTCCGCCAGCTGCTGCATATGCTGGGCATGGGCAGTGCACGGGATTTGATGCGCAAGAAAGAAGATCTGTATACGTCGCTTAACCTGAATGACGACCGTCTCTCCGAGGAGCGGCTGATACAGGCGATGGTTGAAAATCCAAAGCTGATTGAGCGCCCGATTGTGGTGGCGAACGGCCAGGCGCGCATTGGACGCCCGCCGGAAGACGTGCTCGAGATCCTCTGATGGTTTCGCCCGGTGGCGCTGCGCTTACCGGGCCTACGGGTGCCATATGTAGGCCGGGTAAGGCACAGCCGCCACCCGGCACAACTATAGCTTCAGAATATCTTTCACAAACGGAATGGTCAGCTTGCGCTGGGCGGTAATCGAGGCGCGATCGAGCTGATCCAGCGTGTCGAACAGCGTGCGCATTTCGCGGTCCAGCCGCTTCAGCAGGAAACGGCCCACGTCTTCCGGCAGCTCAAACCCACGCTGCTTTGCACGCAGCTGTAGCGCCTGAAGCTTATCTTCATCCGACAGCGGCTGGAGCTTGTAGATTTGTCCCCAGTCCAGGCGAGACGCCAGATCCGGCAGGCCCAGATTCAGCTGTCGAGGTGGGCGATCGCCGGTGATCAGCAGCCGGGTTTTGCCCGATTCCAGAATGCGGTTGTAGAGGTTAAAGATCGCCATTTCCCACGGCTCATCCCCCGCCACGCATTCGATGTTATCGATGCAGACCAGGGAGAGATGTTCCATCCCCTCCAGCACGTCAGGGACAAACCAGGTTCGTTTATCCAGCGGCACGTAGCCTACCGCATCACCGCGCGCAGAAAGCTCCGCACAGGCGGCATGCAGCAGATGGCTGCGCCCCGCACCTTCGCGTGACCAGATATAGATGTATCCGCTGTGTTCCTGACGCAGCACGTTTTGCAGTGCAGCCAGTAAAGAGGGGTTATCACCCGGCCAGAAACTTGCAAACGTTTCGTCGTCAGGGAGATAGAGTGGCAGAGAGAGCTGTGCCGGTCCGTTCAGAAGTACCTCAACCAGATCTGACATAAAATCGGCATGGAGTTTAACACGGAACCTGCAAGGAGAGAACCGGGCGGATCGTCCGCCCGGTTAAAGGATCACTGTGACGCTTTTTCGCTTTCGTCAGCGTCCAGCACCACCTCTTCCGGGCGGATCACGGAGATCAGCTTGAAAATGAGGCTCAGGCCAACGCCGACGATGGTCGCCAGCGCCATGCCTTTCAGCTCGGCCGCCCCGATGTGCACCTTCGCGCCGCTCACGCCGATAATCAGGATCACCGACGTCAGGATCAGGTTCTGCGCTTTGCTGTAATCCACTTTGGATTCAATCAGCACGCGAATACCGGAAGCACCGATTACCCCGTACAGCAGCAGAGACACGCCGCCCATCACCGGCACCGGGATGATCTGAATCGCTGCCGCCAGCTTGCCGACGCAGGAGAGCAGAATGGCGATGATCGCCGCGCCGCCGATAACCCAGGTACTGTAGACGCGGGTAATCGCCATCACGCCGATATTTTCACCGTAGGTGGTGTTTGGCGTAGATCCAAAGAAACCGGAGATGATGGTGGAGAAACCGTTCGCAAACATGGAACGGTGCAGGCCCGGGTCGCGGATCAGGTCACGTTTGACAATGTTTGCCGTCACCACCAGGTGGCCGACGTGCTCTGCAATCACCACCAGCGCCGCAGGCAGAATGGTGAAAATCGCAAACCATTCGAAGCGCGGCGTATAGAAGGTAGGCAGCGCGAACCAGTGCGCCTGCGCAATCGGGGTGGTATCCACCACGCCCATCATAAAGGAGAGCGCATAGCCCGCCAGCACGCCGATCAGGATCGGGATAATCGCCATAAAGCCGCGGAAGAGGACGGAACCGAATACCGTCACGCCCAGCGTCACCAGCGAAATAATAATGGTTTTAGAATCCGGTGACTGACCGTCCGCAGGCAGCAGCCCAGCCATGTTCGCCGCGACACCCGCCAGCTCCAGGCCGATGACGGCAACGATGGCCCCCATTGCCGCAGGCGGGAACATCACGTCCAGCCAGCCGGTACCGGCTTTCTTCACGATGAAGGAGACCAGGCAGAACAGCACGCCACACATGATAAAGCCGCCCAGCGCGACCTCATAACCCAGCGGCAGCAACAATAACACCGGAGAGATAAAGGCGAAGCTCGACCCGAGATACGCCGGGATTTTGCCTTTACAGATAAAAAGGTACAGCAGCGTACCAATGCCGTTGAACAGCAGCACGGTTGCCGGGTTAATGTGGAACAGGATTGGCACCAGCACGGTTGCGCCAAACATGGCGAACAGGTGCTGCAAACTAAGCGGGATAGTCTGTAAAAGCGGCGGTCTTTCACTCACCCCGATAGCACGGCGCGTCATAGTGTTTTCCTCTGAGTAGTATCGTTGTTGGTGTTTTATTCAAAAAAAAGCCGACTATCAAAGTCGGCTTATTTATCGTTATTCGATTATTTCGTACCAAAGATCTTATCGCCGGCATCGCCGAGCCCCGGGATGATGTACCCGTGCTCGTTCAGGCCCTGGTCGATAGAGGCGGTATACAGCTCAACGTCCGGGTGCGCTTTTTCCAGTGCCGCGATCCCTTCCGGTGCCGCAACCAGCACCAGCACTTTAATGCTGCTGCAGCCCGCTTTTTTCAGCAGGTCGATAGTGGCAATCATTGAACCGCCGGTTGCCAGCATCGGGTCAACCACCAGCGCCATACGCTCGTCGATGTTGGACACCAGCTTCTGGAAGTAAGGAACCGGCTCGAGGGTTTCTTCGTTACGGTAGATCCCCACCACGCTGATGCGCGCGCTTGGCACATGCTCCAGCACGCCTTCCATCATGCCGAGACCGGCACGCAGGATTGGCACAACGGTAATTTTCTTACCTTTGATCTGCTCAACCTGCACCGGGCCGTTCCAGCCTTCGATGGTGACTTTTTCTGTCTCCAGATCGGAGGTCGCTTCGTAAGTCAGCAGGCTGCCGACTTCAGAGGCCAGTTCGCGAAAACGCTTCGTGCTGATGTCATGCTCACGCATCAGGCCCAACTTGTGTTTAACGAGTGGGTGTTTCACTTCCACAATCTTCATTCTCTTTCTCCTCTGAATGGCATCCGCAAAAAAATCGCGGGATTATACCGCTTTTTTCGGATTAGGCCATACCCATCTTGCTTGACGTATATCAAGCAAAGTGATTTAGAGACAAAAAAACCGGAGGCGAGACTCCGGCTTGGGTGCGGGTTCTGCCGGGTGGCGCTAACGCTTACCCGGCCTACACGTCCCGTAGGCCCGGTAAGCGCAGCGCCACCGGGCAATTATAGCTGCTCGCCGTTGCTCGCAATCACCTGCTTATACCAGTCGAACGACTTTTTCTTGCTGCGGTTCAGCGTGCCGTTGCCTTCATTGTCTTTATCGACAAAGATAAAGCCGTAGCGTTTTTTCATTTCACCGGTACCGGCAGATACGAGGTCGATACAGCCCCACGGGGTGTAACCCATCAGGTCTACGCCATCTTCCACCACCGCTTTTTTCATCTCGCGGATGTGGGCGGCCAGGTAGTCAATGCGGTACTGGTCGTTCACCGTGCCGTCGCTCTCCTGCACGTCGATTGCGCCAAAGCCGTTTTCAACGATAAACAGCGGCAGCTGGTAGTGATCCCAGAACCAGTTGAGGGAGTAGCGCAGCCCCACCGGGTCAATCTGCCAGCCCCAGTCAGATTTCTGCACGTACGGGTTAGAGACCAGGCTCTTGCTCTCGTCATAGTCCAGCTGCGGGTTGTCCGCCGTCGCCTTGGTGGCGAAGGACATATAATAGCTAAACCCGATGTAATCCACGCAGCCCTGCGTCAGCGCGACTTTATCTTCTTCGGTGATATCCAGCGCGAAGCCGCGACGTTCAAAGTAGTTGAGCAGATGCTGCGGATACTTACCGCGCACATGGACGTCGGTGAACCAGTAGCGGCGGTGCATGGCGTTCATCGCCATCATCATGTCGTCCGGTGCGCAGGTCAGCGGGTAGATGGGGCACATGGCAATCATGCAGCCGATCTGCAGGGACGGGTTAATCTCGCGCCCCGCCTTCACCGCCAGGGCGCTGGCCACCAGTTCATAGTGCGCGGCCTGGAACATCACCGGCTCACGATCTTCACCCGGCGCGTACTTCAGCCCGGAGTTGGTAAACGGCGCAAAATCTTCATGGAAGTTGGCCTGGTTGTTGATCTCGTTAAAGGTCATCCAGTACTTCACTTTATGCTGATAGCGCTGGAAAACCACTTTCGCAAAACGCACAAAGAAGTCGATCAGCTTACGGTTGCGCCAGCCGCCGTATTCCGTGACCAGGTGAAAAGGCATCTCAAAGTGGGAAAGCGTAATCACCGGTTCGATGCCGTACTTCAGGCACTCGTCGAACAGATCGTCATAGAATTTCAGACCGGCCTCGTTCGGCTCAAGCTCGTCCCCTTTCGGGAAGATACGCGTCCAGGCGATGGAGGTACGGAAGCATTTGAACCCCATCTCAGCAAAGAGTTTGATGTCTTCTTTATAGCGGTGGTAGAAATCGATGGCTTCATGGTTAGGGTAATTTTTCCCCTCAAGCACGCCGTTGGTGATTTCGCGCGGTACGCCGTGCGCGCCCGCCGTCATCACATCGGCAACGCTAACGCCCTTGCCGCCCTCTTTCCAGCCGCCCTCAAGCTGATGCGCCGCAACGGCACCCCCCCACAGAAAATCTGCTTTAAATCCTGACATTTGCTTTCCCTCATTCTGCGTTATTTTCTGCAAAAACAATTACAGAAACCGGTTTCAGTTCGATGATGTGCAAAGGGGATAGCCGTTGCAAGCAGAACGCCGAAACCGGTTTCATTTTCGTGAACAGAGTCAAGTTTGTCGCCCTGCCTAAGCCAGAGAGAAAAAAAGATCCCCGCACCGAGAATAGGCTCGCAAACGTTTGCCTGGACTGTTAGAATTGCGCCGATTTTTCTTACTAGCTATGCAATCGCGTGGGGACTTGAGCCGTGACCAACAAAACTTCTCTCAGCTACAAAGATGCCGGTGTTGATATTGACGCAGGTAATGCGCTGGTTGACCGAATCAAAGGTGTGGTGAAAAAAACCCGCCGCCCGGAAGTGATGGGTGGTCTGGGTGGATTCGGCGCACTGTGCGCGCTGCCGCAAAAATATCGTGAACCTGTTCTGGTCTCGGGTACTGACGGTGTAGGCACCAAGCTGCGCCTGGCGATGGATTTAAAACGTCACGACACGATCGGTATCGATCTGGTCGCGATGTGTGTGAATGACCTGGTGGTTCAGGGCGCAGAGCCGCTGTTCTTCCTCGATTACTACGCGACCGGCAAACTGGACGTGGATACCGCGGCCAGCGTCATTAACGGTATCGCCGAAGGCTGTCTGCAGTCCGGCTGTGCGCTGGTCGGCGGCGAAACCGCTGAAATGCCGGGTATGTATCACGGCGAAGATTATGACGTCGCGGGCTTCTGCGTCGGCGTAGTAGAAAAATCAGAAATTATCGACGGCAGCAAAGTGGCGGATGGCGATGTGCTGATCGCGCTGGCTTCCAGCGGCCCACACTCCAACGGCTACTCCCTGGTGCGTAAAATCCTCGAAGTGAGCGGCTGCGACCCGCTGACCACCGAGCTTGACGGTAAACCGCTGGCAGACCACCTGCTGGCGCCAACCCGCATCTACGTGAAAAACGTGCTGGAACTGATTGAGAACGTTGACGTGCACGCTATCGCCCACCTGACCGGCGGCGGCTTCTGGGAGAACATCCCGCGCGTGCTGCCGGACAACACCCAGGCCGTAATCGACGAATCCTCATGGCAGTGGCCAGCCGTGTTTAACTGGCTGCAGACCGCAGGCAACGTGAGCTCTCACGAAATGTACCGCACCTTTAACTGCGGCGTGGGTATGGTTATCGCCCTGCCAGCAAGCGAAGCGGATAAAGCGGTTAAACTGCTGACCGAAAAAGGTGAAAACGCGTGGAAAATCGGTACGATTAAAGCCTCCGATTCCGAACAGCGTGTGGTCATTGAATGAAAAACATCGTGGTGCTCATTTCCGGCAACGGAAGCAATTTGCAGGCCATCATAGACGCCTGCAAACAGAAGAAAATCAACGGCACCATTCGGGCAGTATTCAGCAACAAGGCCGACGCGTTCGGCCTTGAGCGCGCGCGGGAAGCGAACATTCCCGCGCACGCGCTGGAAGCCAGCCAGTTCGCCGGGCGTGAAGCCTTTGACCGCGAGCTGGTGCAGGAGATTGATGCCTACGCACCGGACGTGGTGGTGCTGGCGGGCTATATGCGCATTCTGAGCCCGGCTTTTGTCGCACACTACGCCGGACGTCTGCTGAATATTCACCCTTCTCTTCTGCCGAAATATCCCGGCCTGCACACCCATCGTCAGGTTCTGGAAAACGGCGATGAGGAGCACGGCACCTCCGTGCATTTCGTGACCGACGAGCTGGACGGCGGTCCGGTGATCCTGCAGGCCAAAGTCCCGGTCTTTGACGGCGACAGCGAAGAAGACGTGACCGAACGCGTGCAGACCCAGGAACACGCCATTTACCCGCTGGTGGTAAGCTGGTTTGTCGACGGGCGCCTCGAAATGCGCGACGGCGCTGCCTGGCTGGATGGCGTGAAGTTACCCCCGCAGGGCCATGCGGCGGAAGAGTAGTTTGTTATGTCGGGTGGCGCCGCGCTTACCCGACATCTACCTTGCATTACCCGATATTCCCTTCTCCAACCTTCTAAATTCCCCAACAAAAAAAATAACTGTCATACTTTTCTGGCACTGTTGGACATATCGTGGAAATGCTCGCCATAATAAGGACGAGACGGATTTACCACGTCCTGTGATTGAACTGGAGTGTGAGCTGTAATGGGTCAGGAAAAGTTATATATCGAGAAAGAGCTAAGCTGGTTAGCATTTAACGAACGTGTACTCCAGGAAGCGGCTGACAAAAGTAACCCGCTGATCGAACGCATGCGTTTTTTGGGCATCTATTCCAACAACCTGGATGAGTTCTACAAGGTTCGCTTTGCCGAGCTGAAAAGACGGATCATCATCAGCGAAGAACAGGGCTTAAACTCTCACTCGCGGCATCTGCTGGGCAAAATCCAGTCCCGCGTGTTGAAAGCCGATCAGGAATTTGACGGCCTGTATAACGAACTGCTGCTGGAGATGGCGCGCAATCAAATCTTCCTGATTAACGAACGTCAGCTTTCCGTTAACCAACAAAACTGGCTGCGCCACTATTTTAAACAGTACCTGCGCCAGCACATTACCCCGATTCTCATCAACCGCGAAACCGACCTGGTGCAGTTCCTGAAAGATGACTACACCTATCTGGCCGTAGAAATTATTCGCGGTGAATCCATTCGCTACGCGCTGCTGGAGATCCCGTCCGACAAGGTCCCGCGCTTCGTGAACCTGCCGCCGGAAACCCCGCGCAGACGTAAGCCGATGATCCTGCTGGATAACATCCTGCGCTACTGTCTCGACGACATTTTCAAAGGCTTCTTCGATTACGATGCGTTAAACGCCTACTCGATGAAGATGACCCGTGACGCCGAATATGACCTGGTGCACGAGATGGAGGCCAGCCTGATGGAGCTGATGTCCTCCAGCCTGAAACAACGCCTGACGGCTGAGCCGGTGCGCTTTGTTTATCAGCGCGATATGCCGGACGCCATGGTAGAAATGCTGCGCGAGAAGCTGACCATTTCGCGCTATGACTCCATCGTGCCGGGCGGCCGTTACCACAACTTTAAAGACTTCATTGGCTTCCCGAACGTCGGCAAGGCCAATCTGGTGAACAAGCCGCTGCCGCGCCTGCGCCATCTGTGGTTTGATAAATTCCGCAACGGGTTCGACGCCATTCGCGAGCGCGATGTTCTGCTCTACTATCCGTATCACACGTTTGAACACGTGCTGGAGCTGCTGCGACAGGCCTCGTTCGACCCGAGCGTGCTGGCGATCAAAATCAACATCTACCGCGTGGCAAAAGATTCCCGCATCATCGATGCGATGATCCACGCCGCGCACAACGGCAAAAAAGTGACCGTGGTGGTTGAGCTGCAGGCGCGCTTCGACGAAGAGGCGAACATTCACTGGGCGCGCCGTCTGACGGAAGCGGGCGTGCACGTGATCTTCTCCGCGCCGGGTCTGAAAATTCACGCCAAGCTGTTCCTGATCTCCCGTAAAGAGGGCGACGACGTGGTGCGCTATGCCCACATCGGTACCGGGAACTTTAACGAGAAAACGGCGCGGATTTATACCGACTACTCGCTGCTGACCGCCGATGCGCGCATCACCAACGAGGTACGCCGGGTCTTTAACTTCATTGAGAACCCGTACCGCCCTGTCAGCTTCGACTATCTGCTGGTCTCGCCGCAGAACTCGCGCCGTCTGCTGTACGATATGATTGATAAAGAGATTGCCAATGCCCAGAAAGGGCTGTCGTCCGGCATCACCCTGAAGCTTAACAATCTGGTCGACAAAGGACTGGTGGACAGGCTGTACGCCGCGTCCAGCTCTGGCGTACCGGTTAACCTGCTGATCCGCGGCATGTGCTCGCTGATCCCGGAACTGGAAGGCATCAGCGACAATATTCGGGTGATCAGCATTGTTGACCGTTACCTGGAACACGATCGGGTCTATATTTTCGATAATGCAGGCGACAAACAGGTCTATCTCTCTTCGGCAGACTGGATGACGCGCAATATTGACTACCGAATTGAAGTCGCAACCCCGCTGCTGGATCCACGTCTGAAACAGCGTATTCTCGACATTATCGAGATCCTGTTCAGCGATACGGTGAAGGCGCGCTATATCGACAAAGAACTCAGTAACCGCTATGTACCGCGCGGCAACCGCCGTAAAGTGCGGTCGCAACTGGCGATTTACGACTATATCAAATCACTCGAGCAACCCGATTAACCTATGCCGATAAATGATAAGACCCCACGCCCGCAGGAATTCGCCGCGGTCGATCTTGGCTCTAACAGTTTCCACATGGTCATCGCCCGTGAGGTGGATGGCGCGCTGCAGATCATCGGTCGTCTGAAGCAGCGCGTACACCTGGCGGATGGCCTTGATGAACGCAGCATGCTCAGCGAAGAGGCGATGGAGCGCGGGTTAAACTGCCTGTCGCTGTTTGCTGAACGCCTGCAGGGCTTCTCGCCCTCCAGCGTATGCATCGTGGGCACCCACACCCTGCGCCAGGCGCTGAATGCGCCAGAGTTTCTCAAGCGGGCCGAAAAGGTGATCCCCTACCCGATTGAGATCATCTCCGGTAACGAGGAAGCGCGTCTGATTTTCATGGGCGTCGAGCACACCCAGCCGGAAAAAGGGCGCAAGCTGGTGATCGACATCGGCGGCGGTTCTACAGAGCTGGTGATCGGCGAAGACTTTGAGCCTCGCCTGGTGGAAAGCCGCCGTATGGGCTGCGTCAGCTTCGCGCAGATGTATTTCCCGGGCGGCACCATCACCCGCGAGAACTTCCAGCGTGCACGTATGGCGGCTGTCCAGAAGCTGGAAAACCTGGCCTGGCAGTACCGCATTCAGGGCTGGAACGTGGCGCTGGGCGCGTCGGGCACCATCAAGGCAGCGCATGAAGTGCTGCTGGCAATGGGTGAAAAAGATGGGTTCATCACGCCCGAACGCCTGACGCTGCTGACCGACGAAGTGCTGAAGCATAAAAGTTTTGACGCCTTAAGCCTGCCGGGGCTTTCCGACGAGCGTAAGGCGGTCTTCGTGCCGGGGCTGGCCATTCTCTGCGGCGTGTTTGATGCGCTGGCCATTAAAGAGCTGCGCCTGTCCGACGGCGCGCTGCGCGAAGGCGTGCTGTACGAAATGGAAGGCCGCTTCCGCCATCAGGATATTCGCAGCCGCACCGCGCAAAGCCTGGCCAACCAGTACAACATCGACCGCGAGCAGGCGAAGCGCGTGCTGGACACCACGGTGCAGATGTATGAACAGTGGGAAGAGCAGAATCCGAAGCTCGCGCACCCGCAGCTTGCCGCGCTGCTGAAATGGGCCGCGATGCTGCACGAGGTGGGGCTGAATATCAACCATAGCGGGATGCACCGCCATTCGGCCTATATTTTGCAAAACAGCGATCTGCCTGGCTTCAACCAGGAGCAGCAAACCATGATGGCGACCCTGGTGCGCTATCACCGCAAAGCCATCAAGCTCGACGACCTGCCGCGCTTCACGCTGTTTAAGAAAAAGCAGTTCCTGCCGCTGATTCAGCTCCTGCGTCTGGGCGTGCTGCTCAATAACCAGCGTCAGGCGACCACCACGCCGCCCACGCTGAAGCTGAAAACCGACGACCATCACTGGACGCTGAGCTTCCCGCACGACTGGTTCAGCCAGAACGCGCTGGTCCTGCTGGACCTGGAAAAGGAGCAGCAGTACTGGGAAGCGGTCACCGGCTGGCTGCTCAAAATCGAGGAAGAGAGCGCCGACGTCGCCGCGTAACGGTTCAGGCGTCCGCGCAGGACGCCTCTGTTTCCAGCAGTGACTCAAGCGGTGCCGGTCTGCCAATCAGATAGCCCTGCACATAATCGATACCTAGCGCGTGAACCGCGCTACGTATCTCTTCGGTCTCGACATATTCCGCCACCACCAGCATCTTTTTCATGCGCGCCAGATGGCAGATAGACGCCACAATCTGATAATCCAGGCTGTTGTTGACGATATTTCGGATGAAGTCGCCGTCGATTTTAAGAATATCCGCGTCCACGCTTTTTAGCCGCGCGTAGCTTGCATAGCCGGTACCAAAATCATCAATCGCAATGCGTACCCCCATTTTCTGCAGCTGACTGAGGATATGCAGCGCCTGCTCCGCGTTGCAGAAGTTGCTGCACTCCGTCACTTCAAAGATCAGCTGCCACGGCTCAATAGCGTATTTCGCCAGCACGCGGCTCACCTCAAGCGGGAACTGCACCCGACACACTGTTGAAGGCGCCAGGTTAATAGCAAAGCGCTGGCCGGGCAGTCTTTCCCGATACGCGGCCAGGAAGCGCAGCGTATGCTCAAGCACCCACAGATCCACCCGGGAGGACAAACCAAACTCCTGCGCGACGGGCAGGAACTGATCGGGGGAGATCAGTATCCCATTGGTGTCCGGCATCCGCAGCAGGACTTCGTGATAGCAATCGCCACGCAGGCCGCGAACGGGTTGAACCAGCAGGATGAATTCGTCGTTGTCGAGCGCCTTCTGCAGGCGGCTCATCATCGCGACTTTATCCTTCAGGCTGCGCTGCAAATGGACGGCACCGCGCTGCTGAAGATTTTCCGGGTGATTAGAGGAGAGTGACAGATCGGCCACCACCGCCAGCTCCCCCAGCACCAGATAAAGATGGTTAACCGGGGACCGGACATAGCAGTAGCTTACGCCAACCTGCGGCTGCAGCGGCATGCCGTCCCAGACAAAGCGGAACTGCTTGATATGCTCGTCCAGGGCGTCAATCCGCTGCTGGTGCGATTCCGCGTTGAGCCGCACCGCCATGTCATATCCGGTGAGGTGATACACCTGCTCATTGGGCTGGAGCGTAGCGTTAACCCACTGCGCCAGCTGCTGTTTGTACTGAATACGCAGCTGCACGCCGTAATTTCGGCCCAGAATTTCCAGCTCCGGAATGCGCAGCAGGCATAGCGCCGACCACGGATTCTTCGCCAGATCGCGCGACAGCGCCCGCAGGTTAGGCATATGGACAACCGGATCGAGCAGTGCCAGCCTGCGGGCGTGTTTGTTCACCGCGCGCTGCCGGGTCGCCAGCATCGACATATAAATCACCACAAACGAAAAGACCAGGTAACTGGAAGAGGTGATCGCCAGCTGAATATCGTACCCCGCGTTCACTGGGATATAGCGGTAAAAATAGTGAATGGACACCAGCAGTATCGGGGTCCAGATCAGCGAAATCAGCTTATAGCCAAAACGCATCGCGCCCCAGAGCATCACCGGCATCAGCAGCGACAGGGTATAGTTAGTGGTGAAGATGGAGCTGTTTTCATTTATCGGGAGCAGCAGCAGCGACAGCAGCCCGCCAAGCGCAATCGCCCAAAGCAAAAACTCCGCGGCCGTCACCTTTTTATCTATCTGGAAACGGATCTGCGAGAGAAGACTTTTGATATAGCGCGGATGACGGATCAGGCGGATCAGCAGATAGCTCAACGGCACGCCCGTCAGCCCGCTGACCAGCAGCGCCTGGTAGTTAATGAGCGTACGAATGTTAAGAGGGTTCAACCCCGCGAGGCTCTGGCGACTCTCATACACGCCCAGATACACCGCAAACTGAAACAGCACCAGAAACAGCGTCGCGGGGCAGATGACCTGCCAGAAGATGCGCTGCGCCATCAGCCGGATGTCGCCGTACGCCGTCATATTGCGTCTGGGCGCAAACACCCGGTAGCCGCCCCAGCTGAGGACTAAAGGGACAATAAAATGGAGCACCCCGGCAACCGTTTCGAACATCCCGACCGACGGGTAATAGCGGATAAACAGCGACAACACGATCCCGGGAAGGGCTTCCAGGCCAAAGAACATCATCAGCGAGAGCAAAAAGGAGAGCGGTAAATAATAAAGCGCCGCGATACCGTCCCCCAGCTGCGTGAACGTATTTGCCACGCTCAGCACGGGAAGCAAAACCACCGGTAATAGTAGCGGCAATGCCCACCAACGGTATTTATTGTTTTTCAGAAAAGCGAAAATCTTCATAGATGCCCGGTTAAACCCCTTTTTCTCCAGAGGGAAGATAAAGACAGGCATCCAACCTGACCTGGCGCCACCCCGCGACGTGCAGAGTGAACAGTGTGGAGGAGGGATTTTAAATATCAGAGCCGGGAATCCGTTGACTTAAATCAAACTATTTCACGCAAATAAGCCTTGCAGAAGAATTTTGTGAAATAATTTTCTTCATATTATCAATATGGTAAATGCAATTATTAATTTCAATAACAATAGTTAATGCAAACGTTGACGGTTATTTACACATCACAGAATTGACCCCATCTTCCCGCTGTGCCTTAATATCCTTATCGCCCGGGAGGGCTTATCCAGGAAAAACAGAGTGAGTCAGGTCACGCGTATGCGCAAACGCCATCGATTTAACACCCGAATGACCCGCATCATACTGCTTATCAGTTTCCTGTTTTTCTTTGGCCGCTTCGTTTACTCTTCGATTGGCGCCTGGTACCACCATCAGGACAAAACCCAATCACAGCAATCCAGCCTGACCGCCGACACCGCTGACCGCTAACCCCCCAAAGGATGTTGTACGAGCCGAATAAGGGCCGCGATCCCTTTGCTGAGGATTTTATCCTGCCGCATCACCACCGCCAGCTGCCGCTGCAGCATGGGCGTCAGCGACATCACGCACAGCCCCTCGCGATCGGCATCCTGTTCTACCGCCATTCGCGGCACGATGCTGTAGCCCAGCCCCGCGCGAACCATGCGTTTGATCGCCTCGATGCTGCCAAGCTGCATCACCGGCGCCATCGCTACCCCATGGGCGGCAAACCAGCCATCGATCAGCGCCCGGGTCCCGCTGCCTGTCTCAAAGGCGATCAGCGGCTGGGCATGGAGCGCCTCCGGGGTTAACTCCCTGAAAGCGTCCTGCTGCTCCCTTGAGGCGATAAAGACAAACTCTTCGTCCATCACCGGCATGACGTCCAGCGCTCTGCCGCTCACCGGCAGGGTCACCAGCCCCATATCGAGACGGTTCTCTTCAATGGCCCTGACGATGTCGAGGGTGTTGCCCGTCGTGACTCCCACGCTCAGGAGCGGATAGTCGCGGCGTAGCTGCTCCAGCAGCGGCGGCAGAAGATGAATGCAGGCCGTCGCCCCCGTGCCAAGGGTAATGGTGCCGCTCACGTCGTGGCTAAACGCATTCACGGCCCGGATGGCGTCATCCACCACCTGCTGAATACGCTCCCCGTGCGCCAGCAAGGTTTCTCCGGCAGCCGTCGCCTTAATCCCTCGCCCGGTACGCTCCACCAGCCGCGTTTGCAGAAACTGCTCCAGCTGGCGTATTTGCAGGCTGACGGCGGGCTGGGAGAGGCCCAGAACGTCCGCTGCCGCTGAAAAGCTGCCGCGCTGGTGAACCAGGCGGAAGGTGGCGAGATAGCCCAGATTAAGCGTCGTCATTCAAAGTTTCTCTTATACCGTGCATAAGGTTGCAGCCCTGCCAGCACAATACCGCGCCCGTTATGCTCAGGACAACTGCATAACGGAATGAAAACTCATGGAAACTTCTGCCCTTCCTCGTCGCCTCGCCCTCACCGCCGGGTGTAATCAACTCATCAACTGGGGGATCTCGTTTTATATGCCCGGCACCTTTGCGCGGGCCATTTCAGCCGACCGGGGATGGTCGTCACCGCAGATTTACCTCGGCCTGACGCTGGCGATGCTGGTGATGGCGGCGGTATCTCCTTTTGTCGCCCGCCTGCTGGCACGCTTTGGCGGTCAAAAAGTGGTGATGGTCGGAACGCTGCTGATCGCCGCAAGCTGCGCAGAAATGGCGTATACCCGGACGCTTTATGGCTGGTACGGCGCCTGGATTGTCGCCGGCACTGGGATGCGCCTGTCGCTGTACGATGCGCTGTTCGCCGCGCTGGTCAACCTCTACGGGCAGCAGGCGCGAAGAACGATCTCACACGTCACGCTGGCGGGCGGGCTGGCCTCCGCCGTCTTCTGGCCGCTGGGCGATGGCCTGCTTCACATCATGAGCTGGCAGGACGCGTTACGCATTTATGCCCTGCTTGGCCTGCTGAGCGCAGTGCTGATCCGCACGCTTCCCCGGCAGCGGCTGACGGAAAACACGAAGGCCATCGCGCCGCCCCTGCGCAACGAGCGGCGTAACGCCTGGCTTTATGCGGCCTTCATCGCCCTTATCACCTTTGTCTCTAACGGCACCTCCACCCATCTGCCGGAGTTTATTGCCCACTTTAGCCTGCCGGTCGCCATCGGCATGCTGTGGGGGATCGGCCAGACGGGCGCACGCTCGCTGGAGGTGCTGGCAGGTGGCCGCTTAACCCCCTTCAAGCTTACGCTTTTTACCGCTCTTGCCATGCCGCTGTGTTTTCTTGTGGGAATAAGCAGCGCCCTGTTTGTCTGGTGCGCGGCCGGGTTTGTGCTGGGCTACGGCGCCATCAACGGACTGGTCACCATAGTAAAAGCCACGCTGCCACTGGAGCTGTTTAGCGCGGAAAGCTATGCCCGCCGCACGGGCATGCTGCTTATCCCGGGCCAGCTGATGGCCGCAGCCGCACCGTTTGCCTATGCGTGGCTGAACAAAACGCTGGGGATCGCGGGTGCAATGGGAATGTCGACGGGGTTAACGCTGGTGATTGCCGGGCTGGCGATAGCGATCGTGCGCCGTCCCGGGAGGCAAACTGTATCGCACTGTATCCCGCGCGACGCGCTGACAAACGGGTACAAAACGCCCCCTCCGGCAAATATCTCCGATACATAAAAATGGTTTTCTTTCCCTGTCGTCATTCAGAACCGATGAGGAGAGAACCATGATTCGTCGTTACGCAATTTTACCCCTGCTCGTTCTGGCCTCTGTAACACATGCCCAGGCCACGCCGCTGGACAACCTGAGCGCCGCGGACGTTAACGGCCCCGCCGCCGTTGCCCCGCTGGCGCAGCCGCAACCGCCGGCAAAACTGATCGTCGATCCGCCGCTTTCCGGGCCGCTGAGTAAAGGCGCGGTGTTTATCCAGTACCGTGCCGAAAACCTGCGCATCGAGCCGGTATTCGGACCTGAAGCGCTCAAGGTCACCCCGCGCATCGGGCACATTCACGTGGTGGTGGACGGCGCGCCGTGGCACTGGGCTGACGCCAGCGGAGAGCCGGTAATTCTGGTGGGACTCCCCGCCGGTAAACACAAGGTGACGATTATTCTGGCCGACCCGACGCACAAGCCGCTCGACCACAAAACCATCGAATTCACCGTACCGCCTCATGCGGCGGTCCACCATTTTTAAGGAGTCTGAAGATGAAAGCACTGACTGTACTGACGGCAGGCCTGCTGGCGCTTTCCGCCAGCGCCTTTGCGCAGAGCAAAACCAGCGTCGTGCTGGTGCACGGCGCGTTTGCCGACGGCAGCAGCTGGAATAAGGTGATTACCCTGTTGCAGAAACAGCACGCAGAGGTCATTGCCGTCCAGCTGCCGCTCACGTCGCTTAACGATGACGTTGCGGCCACAAAGCGGGCCATCGCCCGCGCCCAGGGGGATGTCGTGCTGGTGGGTCACTCCTGGGGCGGCACCGTGATTAGCGAAGCGGGCAACGATGCGCGGGTGAAATCGCTGGTGTATGTGGCGGCGTTCGCGCCGGATGGCGGCCAGTCGACGGCGGACCTCGCGGGAAGCTACCCGCCGCCGGGCAGCGCGGTCATCGCCAAAACGGCGGACGGCTATTTATATCTGCCAACGGACGCCGTCAGGAAGGATTTCGCGCCGGACGTGAAGCCCGAGGAACAAACTGCAATCGCGGCCACGCAGGGGCCAATTAAGGACGATGCGTTTGGTGAAAAGGTGACCCACGCGGCGTGGCATGATAAGCCGAGCTGGTTTGTGGTCAGCAAAAATGACCGAATGATCAACCCCGATCTTGAACGTGCGATGGCGAAGACGATCCATGCGAAAACCACCGAGGTCTCCGCGAGCCACGTGTCGATGGTGAGCCAGCCGGAGGCTATCGCCCGGACGATTGAGCAGGCGATTGAAGCAAAATAGTATTTTGTAAATTGTAGGCCGGGTAAGCGCAGCGCCACCCGGCAAAAAACAGCCTCAGTGCCCGCCATCCGCGGGATAATCCCGATTAATCCACGCGTGGTCCTCTTCCCAGGTGAACATCCATTTGCGCACCGGCCCGGCCATCACGTTGAGGTAGTAGCTGTCATACCCGGCCATCGTCGCCACCGGGTGGTATCCCTTCGGCACCATGACCACGTCACGGTTATAGACCGCCATACACTCATCCAGCGCTCTGTCGTCGGTGTAAACCCGCTGCATGCAGAACCCCTGCTCCGGGTTGAGGCGATGGTAGTAGGTCTCCTCCAGGTAAGTCTCCCGGGGCGGGTTATCCGTGTCGTGCTTGTGGCTCGGGTACGAGCTGGTGCAGCCCTCGTTAGTCCAGACTTCCACTACCAGCAGGCTGTCCGCGGGCTTATCTTCCGGCAGAATGTTGTGCACGTAGCGCTGGTTATGGCCCTTGCCGCGCGCTTCAGCGTCGATATCCTGCGGCGCAATCAGCCGCGTCGGATACGTGCCCTTGCCGGGGGCGGCGCAGACCGCCAGCTCGAGCCTCGTTAGCGCCTTCACCTGCACCGTCTCCTGCGGGGTAACGTACACCGCCCACGGCTTGATGCGCTCGAACGGGCTCATCCGCTCGCCGATGTCGTTAAACTGCGCGGAAGGCGTGCTGATGGAGGCGCGCCCGGCGACCAGCACCAGGCAACGCTCTTCGCTGACGGCGGGCAGCGTCAGCTGCTGCCCCTCCTGCAGCTCATACGCCTCAAAGCCGACGTATCCCCACCCTGCGCGTTCCGGCGTGACGGACTGGGTCCGCCCCTCCGCGTTCGGCTGTTGCCAGCGTGATAACAGACGTGACATGTCACCTCCTCAAATCAGTCCGGCGTCGCGCGCCAGGCGGCTCAGGTTGTTATACCCCAGACGGGCGTAGGTCAGCGGATGGGCAACCGCCGGGTCCTGCTCCGCCTCCACCACCAGCCAGCCGTGATAGTCCTGCGCCTTCAGCAGCCGCATGATCGGCGGGTAATCGACGCAGCCGTCGCCCGGCACGGTAAACACGCCGCTCAGTACCGCATCAAGGAAGCTGGTTTTACGGTTTTTGACATCCGCCAGTACGTCGGCACGCACGTCTTTGCAGTGAACGTGGTTGATACGCGACGCCCAGCGCTGCGCCACCGCCAGCGGATCGGCCCCGGCAAAAGTCAGGTGACCGGTGTCCAGCAGCAGTCCAACCTCTTCGCCGGTGTGGGTCATCAGGTTGTCCACGTCGTCAGCGGACTCAATCACCGTCCCCATATGGTGGTGATAGGCAATCTGCACCCCCTGCTGCTGGGTGTAGCGGGCAAATTCCGTGAGCTTCTCGCCATACTCCTTCCAGCGTGCCTGCGGGAAACGCGGGCGCAGATGCACCGGCGTCTGCTGCTCGCCGTGAATGCAGCCGCTCACTTCCGCAAACACCAGCACCTTTGCCCCCAGCTCGCGCAGCAGCGTCAGGTGGGACTGCACGGCGGCGATCTCCTCCTCCACGCTGCGCTCCAGCAGTCGGCCGGAGTACCAGCCGGAGACCAGCTGCAGGTCATGGCGCTGCAGGATGGGGCCAAGCAGCCGCGCTTCGCGCGGGAATTTATTGCCCAGTTCAAACCCTGCGAAACCGGCCTCTTTCCCTTCGCTCAGACAGGTCTCCAGCGGCGTCTCTGCGCCGAGAGAAGGCAGATCGTCGTTCGTCCACGTCAGCGGGTTAATGCCCAGTTGTACACTCATTGTCGTCTCCATTATGCGTGTCCGCGCTCGCGCCACCAGGCGATAAGCTGCAGGTAGTTGTCCCGGATGCGCGCCACCAGCTGCGCATCGTCAATATCGTGCTTCAGCCACGCGCGGGAGGCATCGCCGAACAGCGTGCGCCCTACGGCGAAGCCTTTTACTACCGTCTGCCCTGCTGCGGCCCTGAAGTCGGCGCGCAGCTGTTCTGCCGGGGCATCCAGGCCGAGGATCACCACCCCGCGGCAGTGCGGGTCCCGGCGTTCGATAATCTCGCTCAGTGCCGTCCAGCCCTCCGCTGAGAGCGGCGGCAGCTTCCACCAGTCGGGGTAAATGCCGAGGTTGTAGAAGCGGGAGATGGCGCGCAGGTAGAGCTCGTCGCTGCGCGGCATGGTCGCAGGCAGGATCACCTCCAGCAGCAGCTCGTGCCCGGACTGGCAGCAGGCGTGGTACACCTCGGCGATTTTCTGCTCCTGCTCCAGGCGCAGGCCGTGGGCATCTTCCGGATGGAAAAAGACCAGGCACTTCACCACGTGCTCCTGCGGCCAGCTGATGAGCTGGGTGCCGATGTTGCCGTGCTCCATCTCCAGCGGACGCGAGCCAGGCAGCTCAATGGGGCGACCAATCCACCACCCCTCGCCGGTGATGGCGTTGAGCGCGTCCTGTCCAAAGGTGCCGTCGCACAGCAGGCCCGCTTTGCCTGCCAGCCCGGCGCGGCTCGCCGCCTCGCGGCTGGCCTGCAGGATCAGCTGCTTGAGCGCCGGAATACGTTTGAGCGACGCCCCGCACTGCAGCGCCATATCCTCAAGCTGGCTGCGGTGGTCGAAGGCCATCACGCACAGCTCCGGCCATTCGCGGCGGCGGGTAGTGACCCGGTGCAGATGGTTCAGACGCGGGTCGAGATCCGGGCGCGGCACATCCGCAGCGCGGGAGAGATAGTCATCCAGCTCGATTTTGCTCGGCATCGCCGGGGCGCAGCCGTGGCGCGAGACCACCAGCGCGCCGCAGGCGTTGGCATAGCGGCACGCCTGCTCCCAGCCCTCGTCGTTCAGGTAGCCGCGCAGCAGGCCGGACATAAACGCGTCCCCCGCCCCGAGGACGTTCAGCACCTCCACGCGCACGCCGGTCACCGTCAGGCCGTCGTCCAGCCGGGGCGGAATGGCGTCGGTATAGACCGAGCAGCCGAGCGCACCGCGCTTGCAGACCAGCGTGGCCTGGCTCACCGCACGCACCTGCCCCAGCGCCTGCAGGGTCTCCGTGCTGCCGCCCGCGATATGGAACTCCTCCTCGGTGCCGACAATGACGTCGAAGAGGTGCAGCACCTCCTGCAGCTCGCGAGTAACCTTATCCGCGGCGATAAAGCGCGTTTCACCGTCGCCTAAGGAGGTCAGCCCCCACAGCACCGGACGGTAGTCGATGTCCAGCACCGTGCGCACGCCGTGACGGCGGGCATAGCCCAGCGCCGTCAGCACCGCCTCGCGGGTCTGAGGATGAGAAAGGTGAGTCCCGGTGATGGCAAGACACCGTGCGGAGGCAATGTAGCTTTCGTCCACATCGCTGGCCGTAATGCCCATATCCGCGCAGTTATCGCGATAAAAAATCAGAGGAAAGGTGTCCCGGTCTTTAATGCCGAGTAGCACCAGCGCCGTGAGGCGGTCTTTATCGGTAATCAGATGGCTGGTATCGCAGCCCACCTGGCTGAGCTCTTCGCGCAGGAAGCGGCCCATATGCTCGTCGCCCACGCGCGCCAGCATCGACGAGCGCAGGCCCTGGCGCGCGGTGCCGTACGCCACGTTGCCGGACGAGCCGCCGAGGTATTTGGCGAAGCTCGACACATCCTCCAGACGGGCACCAATCTGCTGACTGTAGAGGTCTACCGCCACGCGGCCCATGCATATCACATCAAACTGCTTTTCCACGTTGATACCTCATCAGACAATGTCGTTCACGTTCAGCCAGCGGCCTTCCCGGTGCGAGAGCGCGATCGCGTCCAGCACGCGCGACACCTTCCAGCCCTCTTCGAAGTCCGGCCACATCGGCGCGTCGGCGGCAATCCCGTCCACCAGGTCGCGCACCTCCACCGTTTTTTGATCGTTAAAGCCAATCCCATGGCCTGCGCCCATGCAGAACGCGGCGTAGTCCGGGTGTGCCGGGCCGACGAGCAGGGTGCGAAACCCCTGACGGTTTACCGGATCGTCATGCAGATAGAGCTTCAGCTCCGCCATGCGCTCCTGGGTAAAGCTGATGGCGCCTTTCGTCCCGGTGATGACGTACGACAGCCCCATCTTGCGGCCGCAGGCGACGCGGGAGGTTTCAATCACGCCCTGCGCCCCGCCCGCGAAGCGCACCATCGCGTGGGCCTGATCCTCGTTTTCGACGGCAATCATGTCTGACGATCCGGCCTTGGCCGGACGTGCCGGGACCACAATCTTTAGGTCACCGCAGACCTGCTCGATATCCCCCACCAGGTACTGGGCCATGTTGACGATATGCGCCGCGAGGTCGCCCAGCGCCCCCAGCCCGGCGGTCTCTTTGAAGCAGTGCCAGTGAATGGGCGACAGCGGGTCGGCCATATAGTCTTCGTTGTGGGTGCCGTAGAAGTGGATCACCTCGCCAATCTCGCCGCGGGCAATAATCTCCTTCGCCAGCTGCGCCGTCGGGTTCTTCATGTAGTTGAACCCCACCAGCGTTTTCACCCCGGCCCGCTTCGCGGCGTCGACCATCTCGCGCGCGTCATGGGCGTTCAGCGCCAGCGGCTTCTCCGAGTAGACGTGCTTGCCGTGGCGGATCGCCTCCAGCGCCATCTCTTTATGCAGGTGATTGGGTGAGCAAATATCCACCACGTCAATCGCCGGGTCGGCCACCAGCGCCCGCCAGTCGCCGGTGGAGCGGTTAAAGCCAAACGCCTGCGCGCGCGCTGCCGCCAGCTCCGGCGTGACTTCCGCCACCATCTCGCGCACCAGCCTGCCGCGCAGGTTGAACACCGTCGGGGCCTGGGCATAGGCGATAGCGTGCGCCTTGCCGATATACCCGGTGCCAATCAATCCAATACGAACCTCTTTCATCGTGATCCTCACAGTGCGCCGCGACGGCTCTTGGCGTAGGTATCAAACGCCACCGCCAGAACGATAATTAATCCGGTGATAATCTGCTGGTAGTAGGCCGAGACGTTCATCAGCACCAGGCCGTTAATCAGAATACCCATGATGATGGAACCGATAATGGTGCCGCCGATGCGCCCGTAGCCGCCCATCAGCGAGGTGCCGCCAATCACCACCGAGGCGATGACGCGCAGCTCAAAGGAGATCCCGGCCACCGCCTCGGCGCTCCCCAGACGCGCGCTCAGAATGAAGCCCGCCAGCCCCGCCAGGCAGCCAATCAGCACGTAGACGCTGACCAGCACGTGCTTGACGTTCACCCCCGCCAGGCGCGCCGCCTCCGGGTTGCCGCCGATGGCGTAAACGAAGCGGCCCCAGCGGGTTTTATGCAGCGCCAGATAGCCGCCGAGGGCGACGATGGCGAAGATCCAGATCGGAATGGAGATGCCGAGCAGCTCCCCGCGCCCCCACCAGCGGTAGCCCTGATCGAAACCGGCGATCGGCGCGCCGTCGTTGATCACCAGCGTCAGGCCGCGCCAGATGGTCATCCCGCCGAGGGTGACGATGAACGGCGGCAGGCGCAGGCGGGTCACGCCCAGACCGTGCAGGAAGCCAATCGCCGTCCCCATCGCCAGACAAATCCCCAGCCCAATCAGCCAGCTCATGCCGCCCCAGGCGTTCGGGTCGACGGTGGTGAAGTTGTCGCCCTTAATCACGTACGCCGCGGTCATAGCGCACACCGCCAGAATGGAGCCCACGGAGAGGTCAATCCCGGCGGTCAGGATGACGAAGGTCATCCCCACGGCCATGATCCCGTAGATGGAGACTTCGGTCAGGATGTTGAAAATATTGCGTTCAGAGAAAAAGTTGCTGTTCTGCGACTGGAAGAAGATCAGCAGCAGGATCATGAAAATCAGCACCCCGAAGCGCTCGAAGAAGGCGATGGGATCGATGCGTCCGGCGCGTTTGACCGGGGCCTGCGTTTTAGAAATCATCTGCGTCATGAGAAACTCCGTTATGCCGCGTTCAGGGCGTTGTGGTTGATGGCCATCATCGTCATCAGCCGTTCTTCGTTAGCGTCGTCACCGTGGATCTCGCCGGTCACTCGCCCTTCGCTCAGGGTGATGATCCGGTCTGACACCGCCATCACTTCAGGCAGATCGGAGGAGATCACGATCACCGCCACGCCCTTTTTTGCCATGTCAAACAGCACCTGGTGCACTTCCGATTTGGTCCCCACGTCGATGCCGCGCGTCGGCTCGTCGACGATCAGCACCCGCGGGTTGAGCGCCATGCAGCGCGCGAGGATCACCTTCTGCTGGTTACCACCGGAGAGCTTGCGCACCTCCTGCGCGCTGTTGACCATTTTGATCTGCAGCGCCTTGCGGTAGGACTCGATCAGATCGTCCTCTTTGCGGGTGTTCACGAACCAGCGCCACTGCAGCAGCGAGGAGAGGCACGAGAGCGACAGGTTGTCGCGAATCGACAGCCCCAGCACCGCCCCCTCTTTTTTGCGGTCTTCCGGCACCAGCGCCACGCCCTGGTCAAGGGCATACAGCGGGTCACGCGGCTGGTAGGGCACGCCGTCCAGCTCAAAGCTGCCCGAGGTAAACGCGTCCGCGCCAAAGAGGCAGCGGGCCACCTCGGTGCGCCCGGCGCCCACCAGTCCGGCAATGCCTAAGACCTCCCCGGCGTGGACGTGGAAGCTGATGTCGTGCAGGGCGATGCCGTGCGGATCCAGCGGCGGCTTTTCGCGGCTCAGCCCCTTCACGGCCAGGCGGACGGGTTTATCCTCATGGTGGGTTTCGCTGGCGGGACGGCGGTTAAACGCCACGTCGCGCCCGACCATCAGGCGGATCAGCTGCTCTACGTTCGTTTCAGCCACCGCGCCGGTGCCGGTGAAACGGCCGTCCTGGAAAACGGTGAAGCGGTCGCAGAGCTGGAAAACCTCGTGCAGGCGGTGGGTGACATAGATAATGCTCACGCCACGGTTTTTAAGCTCGCGCACCACGCGGTGCAGGCTTTCCACCTCACTGTCGCTCAGCGCGGCGGAAGGTTCGTCCATAATGATTAGCCTGGCGTTGAGGGTCAGCGCCCGGGCGATCTCCACCATCTGCTGCTGGGCCACGCTCAGACGGGCGACCGGCGTGGTCGGCGCAACGTTCAGCTGCAGATAGTCGAGAATGACCTGCGCCTCCTGATTGACCGCCTTTTCGTCGACGATCAGGTTACGTTTACGCGGCTCGCGCCCGAGAAACATGTTTTCCGCGACGGTCATGTTGGGCAGCAGGTTGAATTCCTGATAGATGGTGATAATGCCCTTGTTCTGGCGCTCCACCGGGGAGTCGTCCACCGGCAGCGTTTCGCCGTTGAACCAGATCTCCCCGCGGGTTTGCGGCTGCGCCCCCGCGAGCGCCTTCAGCAGCGTGGATTTACCCGCCCCGTTCTCCCCCAGCAGGGCGTGGATCTCGCCCGCGCCGACGGTCAGCTGGGCGCTGCTTAGCGCCCAGACGCCGGAAAAGCTTTTTGCCAGGTCGGTCACTTTCAGTAAGGGTTGCGACATCGGTCTGCTCCTCCTTTAGAGTGAGCCGCCGCGCCAGCGACGGCTGCGGATAAATCAGTTACCGGCCTCACCGATACGCTCAGCCTGCTGCAGGTTCTCTTTGGTGATCAGCGTCGGCGGATAGTCGGCCCCGGTGATGGCCTTCTTCTCGCGCACGTTGGCCACCAGCTGGCTCATCGCCGTCTGCACCGCAAAGCCCGGACGCTGGTCCGCCGTTACCGCCAGCCAGCCGTCGCGCACGCGGGCCAGCGCTTCCGGTACCGCGTCAAAGCCGGTGACCAGAATTTCGCCCGGCTTCACGCCCTGGCTCTGCAGGGCTTCGATCGCCCCCAGCGCCATATCGTCGTTGGCGGAGAGGATCACCTGCGGGCGTTTCGGCAGCGAGGGCAGCACGCTTTCCACGATGCGCATCCCTTCAGAACGCATCCAGTTGCCTGTCTGATCGGCAACAATCTTGTACTTATCCCCGCCCGCCTTCAGGCTGTCGCGGATCCCTTTGGTGCGTTCGATGTTGGAGGAGGAGCCCGGCTGGCCGGTCAGCAGAATGATTTCCGCCCCGTCGGGGAATTTGGTTTTCACAAAATCGCCAATCGCCTGGCCGCCCTTGTAGTTGTTGGCGCCAAAGTGCGGCACTTTTTTCTGGCTGTCGACGGAGCGGTCAAGGGTGACCACCGGCAGCTTCGCATCCTGAATTTCATCCACCGCGCTGGAGACCGCGTTCACGTCGTTCGGGGAGACGATAAAGCCCTGCGCCCCGCGGGTGATGGCGTTTTCCAGGTCAGCCACCTGCTTCGGTGAACTGCCCTGCCCGTCCAGCACCTGAAGCTTCACGCCCATCTCTTTTGCGGCTTTTACCGCCGTGCGCTGCATGTGAACTTCAAACGGCATGGCCAGGTTTGGCGTACTGAACACAATTTGCTCGTTTTCGGCGAGGGCGGCCCCGGACGTCATGGCGATGAGGGCGGCTACGATCAGTTTTTTCATTATTATGTCTCTCTGTGTAGGGTGGTTGTGTTTAGAGGACGATCTCGCGCTGGCTGCGCAGTGACTCCAGCGCTTTATCCGCGAGGTACAGCGCACGTTCACCATCATCGCCGCTGCAGTCAGGCACCGCTTCGCCGCGCAGGACCGCAACAAAGTGTTCCCATTCCGCGGCGTAAGCGGATTTGTAGCGCTGCAGGAAGAAGTGTTCCGGCAGCGCGCTGGTGCAGCCCTGTTTGCCGTAGTGCTGCACCTGGTTTTCCAGAATGTTGCCCGCGCACAGCAGCCCTTCGGAGCCGTGCAGTTCCAGGCGCTGGTCGTAGCCGTAAGAGGAGCGGCGGCTGTTGACGATGGTCGCCATCGCGCCGGAAGCGTATTTCAGGACGATAAACGCGGTATCGATGTCGCCTGCCTCGCCAATCGCCGGATCCACCAGGTTGCTGCCCTGGGCATACACCGACACCGGCTCTTCGCCCATGATGAAGCGCGCCATGTCAAAGTCATGAATGGTCATATCGCGGAACATGCCGCCGGAGACGCGCACGTACTCCGCGGGCGGCGGAGACGGATCGCGGGAGATGATGAGCAGCGATTCCGGCTTGCCGATGCGCCCGGCCTGCGCGTCGGTTTTCACGCGGCGGAACTGCGGGTCAAAGCGGCGGTTAAAGCCGATGAACAGCGGCACGTCGTACTCTTTGACCACCTTCAGGCAGTCGCGCACGCGGGCGAGGTCGAGGTGTACCGGCTTTTCGCAGAAGATGGCCTTGCCGTGGCGGGCGGCCATTTCAATCAGATCCGCGTGGGTATCGGTCGCGGAGGCGATCAGCACGGCGTGAACGTTAGGGTCGGTCATCGCTTCATCCAGACTCTGCTGGCGGGCCTGATACTGCGTGGCGAGGCGGGTGGCAAATTCCTGATTCGGGTCAACCACGGACCAGAGCGTGGTCGCGCCGTGGCTGGCGATGTTAGCTGCATGTACCTGGCCAATTCGGCCAGCGCCCAGTAAAGCAATGTTAAACATAACGGCTCCCGGTGTTGGTGAATGCTGTGAACTAACGACCCTATAAATAAAACATTTATTTCATTTTTATAAATAGTGAAAATTATGTTTTTGAGTGCGGGTTAACACTTTTGAGATGAATGAGATAAATTTTGTTATCAATCTCACAACACAGGTGAACGTGCGGCAACTCCCCTCACCCCGGCCCTCTCCCTCAGGCAGAGGGAGTAAAAAACCACAACGAGCCGTCCCCTCTCCCTGAGGGAGAGGGTTAGGATGAGGGGAAAACAAAAATGAAATGAAAATTTCGTTACTTCGGGAAAACTCAATACTGACGGGCTTTTTTCACCTGCGACTGCGTTTGCTCCGCGGCCTCACGCACGGCAGACGACTCTGCCACCTGCGCATCACCGGTTCGCCACCAGGAGGCGTAGTCGTGGGTCATGGTCTTCGGCAGCACCTTGATGTCCAGCAGCGTCGGGCCAGGATGGGCGCGGGCCGCCTCCAGCGCCGCCAGCAGGCTTTGCTCATCGTTTACCCGCCACGCGCGGCAGCCGTAGCTTTCCGCATTTTGCGCAAAATCGACCTTCACCAGCGGCCCGTCAAGCCGTCCGGTTTCCGGGTTGCGATGGCGGTTTTCCGTGCCAAAGCTGCCCATGCCGTGCCCCATCTGCAGGTTGTTAATGCAGCCGAAGCTGGCGTTATCAAACAGCAGAACGGTGACCTTAATACCCTCCTGCACGGCGGTTTGCAGCTCGGAGTGCAGCATCATGTAGGAGCCATCTCCCACCATGGCGTACACCGGCAGCCCGGGTCTGGCGAGCTTCGCGCCGATGGCCGCCGCAATCTCGTACCCCATGCAGGAGTAGCCGTACTCCAGGTGATAGCTGTCCGGCGTTTTGACCTGCCAGAGGCGCTGTAAATCGCCCGGTAGCGAACCGGCCGCGCCCACCACGATGGCGTTATCTTCAATATGCTGGTTGATGAGCCCCAGCACCCGCGTCTGGGTCAGGCGGGTATTGAGCGCCTCGCCGTATTCCGCAAGCTGCGCGTCCAGGTGCCCCGCCACTTCGGGCGCGTCGTCAGGACGCCACTGGCGATCCCACAGGCGACGGCACTCGTCGCGCCAGGCGGATTTCGCCTCAGCGATCGCCTCTCCCCAGCCGCTGCGGTAATCACCAAGCGCGTGGGTCAATGCCTCGAGCCCGGTTTGAGCGTCGGCAATCAGCGCCGTGGCGTCCAGCTTCAGGGCGTCAAACTCGGCCACGTTCAGCAGCAGGAATTCCACGTCCGGATGGGAAAAGAGCGCCTTGGAGCCGGTGGTAAAGTCGGTCAGGCGCGTGCCGATGCCGATCACCAGGTCGGCCTGCGGCGCGAGCTGGTTGGCCGCCATCCCGCCCGTCACCCCTACGCCACCGAGGTTAAGTGGGTGGTCACTTACCAGCGCCCCCTTTCCGGCCTGGGTTTCGGCAAACGGCAGCTGCAGCGTCTCGACAAAGTCGCGAAACGCCTCATGCGCGCCGGAATAGCGCACGCCGCCGCCGCACACCACCAGCGGGCGACGCTTGCGGGCGATCAGCGCCCGCGCCTGCGCCAGACGCTGCGGATCGGGCGGACGACGCTCGATGTGGTGCACGCGACGCGCGAAGAAGCTCAGCGGGTAATCCCACGCTTCCCCCTGCACGTCCTGCGGGAGGCAAATCGTCACCGCACCGGTATCTGCCGGGTCAGTAAGCGTTCGCATCGCGCTGAGCATCGCGCTCATCAGCTGCTCGGGGCGGTTAATGCGATCCCAGTAGCGGGAGACCGGACGGAAACAGTCGTTGGTGCTGATGCTGAGGTCGTGATACTGCTCAATCTGCTGCAGCACCGGGTCCGGCTGGCGGCTGGCGTAGATATCGCCCGGGAGCAGCAGCAGCGGAATACGGTTCGCCGTGGCGGTTGCCGCGGCCGTGACCATATTGGCGGCGCCCGGCCCGACGGAGGAGGTGACGGCAAAGATGCGCTGACGACGGTGCTGTTTGGCAAATCCCGTCGCCATATGGGCAATGCCCTGCTCGTTGCAGCCCTGCATCACCTGCAGATGGCCCGGATCCTGCTCCAGCGCCTGGCCGATACCCAGCACGTTGCCGTGCCCAAAGATGGTGGCGACGCCCTCCACGAAGGGCGTTTCGTTGCCATCCACGCTTACGTACTGTTGATTCAGGAACCGGACCAGCGCCTGGGCCATGGTCATACGTTCGGTTTGCATAACGCCTCCTGTCAGCCCAGCGTCGGCATGGAGAACGCAGCGCCTGTCTCCTGCTGCATTTCCGGCCAGCGCGCGGTGATGGTTTTCATTCGGGTGTAGAAGCGCACGCCGTCGTTGCCGTGGACGTTGAGCGCGCCGAAGATGGAACGCTTCCAGCCGCCGAAGCTGTGGAACGCCATCGGCACCGGGATCGGCACGTTGACCCCCACCATGCCCGCCTGCACCTCTTCGCAGAAGCGACGCGCGCAGCCGCCGTCGCGGGTGAAGATCGCCGAGCCATTACCATATTCATGGCGGTTAATCAGGTCCACCGCGCTGGCGTAATCTGCTACGCGCACCACAGAAAGCACCGGACCAAAAATCTCTTCTTTATAGATGGTCATCTCCGGGGTGACGTTATCGAACAGCGTCGGCCCGACGAAGTAGCCCTGCTCGTGGCCCTTCACGCTGAAGCCGCGACCGTCCACGCGAAGCGTCGCCCCCTGTGCTTCTCCGCTGTCGATGTAGCCCAGCACCTTGCTGCGGTGCGCGGAGGAGATGAGCGGCCCCATTTCGTTTTCCGGCGTCTGGTCCAGCCCCGGCCCGACGCGCAGCGCGGCAATCTGTTTTTCCAGCCGGGCGCAGAGGTCATCGGCGGTGTTATCGCCCACCGCCAGTACCACCGAGAGCGCCATGCAGCGTTCCCCCGCCGCGCCGTAGGCCGCGCCCATGATGGCGTTGGTCGCCATCTCCATGTCGGCATCCGGCATTAAAATGCAGTGGTTTTTCGCACCGCCCAGCGCCTGGCAGCGCTTACCGTGGGCGGACGCGGTCTGGTAAATGTATTCGGCAATCGGCGTGGAGCCGACAAAGCTCACCGCCTGCACGCGCGGGTCGGTCAGGAGCACGTCAACGGACTCTTTATCGCCCTGCACCACGTTGAAGACGCCGTCCGGCAGGCCGGCCTCTTTCAGCAGCTGCGCCAGCGCGAGCGCCAGCGAAGGGTCTTTTTCCGACGGTTTCAGCACGAAGGTATTCCCGGTCGCCAGCGCAATCGGGAACATCCACATCGGCACCATCGCCGGGAAGTTAAACGGCGTGATCCCGGCGCAGACGCCGAGCGGCTGCATCAGCGAGTGGCTGTCAACGCCGGTCCCGACGTTCGCCGAGTGTTCGCCCTTTTGCAGATGCGGGATGCCGCAGGCAAACTCCACCACTTCCAGGCCGCGGGTCAGTTCACCCACCGCGTCGGAGAAGACCTTGCCGTGCTCTTCGCTGATAAGACGGGCCAGACGTTCCATATTCTCTTCCAGCAGCGCCTTGAAGCGGAACATGACGCGCGCGCGCTTAAGCGGAGCATGACGCGCCCACGCCGGAAACGCCTGCTGCGCGGCGGCAATCGCCTGCTCCGTTTCCTGTGCCGTACTCATCACCACCTGGCGGATCTGCTCGCCGCTGGCCGGGTTGAAGATCGCCTGAACGCGCTGGCCTGAACCGGTGACACATTCGCCGTGAATAAAATTCGCTACCGTCTCCATCCTTAACCTCTCGCTGTTGATACGTGACTTGACCTGAACACTGTGTACTGAACACTATATATGAAACAAATATTCCATTTTAAGTTGAAATAAAATAAATGATGATTATTGTGATCAAGGATGGATTTTTATGTTAACAGCCAGCACCACTGACGCCGCGTGCGCTATTAAGGGTTCTCGGGCGAGGAAATGACTGAATCTTCTGTTTCATTTTTGCTGCCAGATGGATGGCCGACATTTAAAAGACGCGGTTTTGCGTTTAGAATCATATGACTGTATTTGGGGGATAACATGACGACAGCAACCAGCCTGAACGAACTGCAGCAGCAAATCCGCGATCGCTACGATAGCCTGAGCAAGAGGCTGCAGCAGGTCTCCCGCTACGTGCTGGACAATACCAACAGCGTGGCGTTTGATACGGTTGCCGTTATTGCCGAGCGCGCCGACGTGCCGCCCTCGACGCTGATCCGCTTTGCCAACGCCTTTGACTTCACCGGCTTCAACGAAATGAAACAGCTGTTTCGCATGAACCTGGTGGAGGAGACCGCCAGCTACAGCGACCGCGCCCGACTGTTCCGCGAGATGGAGAGCGAGGCCGTGCCGGAAACGCCGCTCGATATCCTGCAGGAGTTTGCCCGTTCAAACGCGCAGGCGCTGCAGCAGCTGGCCGCCCGCGCCGAGCCGGAGATGCTGGAGCGCGCGGTACAGCTGCTGGCCGACGCCGACACCATCTACATCGCCGGACTGCGTCGATCCTTTAGCGTCGCCGCATACCTTACCTATGCCCTGAGCCATCTGGAGTGCCGCCCTATCCTGCTTGACGGCATGGGCGGGATGCTGCGCGAGCAGATCAGCCGCATTAAGGCGCGCGACATTGTGGTGTCGATCAGCTTCTCGCCGTACGCGGAAGAGACGGTGATGGTCAGCGAAACCGCCGCCAGCGTTGGCGCGCGGCAGATTGTGATTACGGACAGCCAGATCAGCCCGCTGGCGACGTTCAGCGATCTCTGCTTTGTGGTGAAAGAGGCGCAGGTGGACGCGTTTCGCTCTCAGTCGGCGACGCTGTGCCTGGTGCAGTCGCTGGTGGTGGCGCTGGCGTATCGCCGGGATAACAGCGAAAAATAGCTCACTTCCGGCCCGGTCCCCCGGGCCGCGGATTTAATCAGTGAATGCTCTCCTCCATCACGAAAAACAATAAAATAATTCCCCTCCGTAACAACATTTAATCAATTGATTTTCATAATCTAATTGCCATTTCATTTCCGATTCCTTTTGCTTTGCCAATCAATCTGTGAATACCCTCAAGGAATTAACACCACTGAAACAATAATATAACTTTCAGAGGTGACATCATGCTCAATAAAGAACGTCATTACGCAATACTGACCTACCTCAACCGATATGAGCGCGCGACGGTAAGCCATCTCGCTAAAATTTTTGGCGTCACCCGCGAAACTATTCGCAGTGACCTGAATATATTATCGAAAGAAGGGAGCGTTGAGCGTTGCCATGGTGGCGCCCTTATTAAGCGCCGTATTTTTCACACCCAGTCCGTCAATAACCTTGATAGCAATATCATTCATTTTTTTGAATCTGCTCAGTCAAAAAAAACAGCCAAATCTCGACATAAAGGGCGAAAGATGAAAGGCAAAGTCTGTATTTTAGGGTCGTTCAACGTCGATATTATTGCGAATGTGGATCGTTTTCCACAAAGCGGTGAATCGATATTTTCAGAAAATACCATTATCGGGCCGGGGGGAAAAGGCGCGAACCAGGCGCTGGCAGTGAGTAAATGTAATGTGAAAACGCACTTTGTCGGGAAAGTAGGAAACGACCAGTTTAGCCAGATGGCCTATGAGCATCTTACCTCGTCGGCAATTAACAGCTTTATGCTTTATCAGGACAAAGACAAGAAAACCGGTACGGCGCTTATTTATGTTTGTCAGGGCGATGGTGAAAATATGATTGCCATTAGCCCAGGAGCTAATCAATCGATTACCGCAGATGAGGTTGAAGCCATTATTCCAGAGTTAAAAAACTCGGATATCTTTTTAACCCAACTGGAAAATAATTTACCCGCCACGTTCCGGGCCATTGAACTTGCTCGTTTCTGCGATATTAAGGTGGTTTTAAACCCGGCCCCCTTCTCTTCTGAGGTGGCAAGCTGTCTGAAAAACGTTGATTTTCTTACGCCTAATGAAACAGAAGCATCTTTGCTATCGGGTATTGCCGTTACTGATATGGCCAGCGCGAAAGCGGCAGCAAAAGCGATAAAAGCCAAAGGCGTGGGCTGCGTCATTATCACGATGGGAGCCAAAGGCGCGCTTATTTATGACGGCGAGCAGTTTATTCATATTCCTGCGCTAAAAGCGTTATGCGTGGATACAACAGGGGCGGGAGATGCCTTTAACGGTGCATTTACGGCCAGTATGGCCAAAGGAGAGTCTCTCGTTCAGGCCGCAAAATTTGCCTGCGCCTTTGCCTCCCTGGCCGTCGAAAAAGAAGGAGCGTCAAATATGCCAGAGTACAAAGATGTGCTCACTCGTCTGACGCAATATGAAAACATCGCCATTCACATTGAGAAAAATTAACACCACGTTTTTTTCGCTTTTTTACGTCCGATGCAGGTTATACATTGCATTCGCTGCAACCATTAAAGTAATGGGAGTAAGTTCGATGAAGGCTTTAACTGAAACAAAACCCAGCGAGCGGATATCCCTTGCAAGCCACATATCACAGCAACGAACCGTTACTCGCGCCGCACGCTTTCGTCAAAAGATGCGCAGGTGGTGGCCATTTTATGTGATGGCGCTGCCGGGAGTGATTTACTTTTTTATCTGGCACTATTTACCCATCTGGGAAACGAAAATCGCTTTTGAGCAATACCGGATCATTCCTCCCAATATTTGGGTAGGCATGCAATATTTCACCACGCTGATGTCTTCTCCCGTTTTCTGGCAGGTAATACAGAATACGGTCATCATTGGCGCGATGAAACTGGTCTTTATTTTCCCGGTACCCATTATTCTCGCCCTGCTGCTCAATGAGGTGCGTTCATCCGGTTATCGTAAATTCGTCCAGTCGGTCATTTATTTACCGCACTATTTATCATGGGTTGTTATTGCCAGTATTGCTATCGCCACGCTGTCGCCCGTCGACGGCGCGATTAACGACGTCATTAAATCTATGGGATACGACCCGATTCCGTTTATGACGGATACTGGCACGATTCGCTGGGTGCTGGTTTTCACTGAAATGTGGCGCAGCGCCGGATGGGATTCTCTGCTCTATATCGCGGCAATTCTGGCCATTGACCCGCAGCTGTACGAAGCGGCGGAGATGGACGGCGCAGGCCGCTGGCGAAAAATCTGGCATATCACTCTGCCAGCCATTACGCCCACTATCGCAACGCTGTTCATCCTCAACGTCGGGCTGTTCCTGAGCCAGGGCTTTGATCAGGTGTTCAACATGAGCAACGACGTGGTGAACGGGCAGATAGATATCATCGACACCTATGTATACCGCATGGGCCTGCGCACCGGCGAATTCTCACTAGCAACGGCGGCAGGGTTATTCAAAGGCGTGATTGGCATGGTCCTTATCGTGCTGGCTCACAACGTCTCTAAACGCCTGACGGGTAAAGGAGTCTGGTAATGCGTTGGTCATCTCGAAGCACCCCATTTGAACGCATTGAATATGTTCTTATTCTCTCCGTTCTGCTGTTGCTGGTCATCGTTACGCTTCAGCCTATTCTGAATCTGGTAGCCGTCTCCTTCTCAAGCCCGGCGAAGGTCGCAGGCATGAGTGGCCTTGCCATTATCCCGGAGGGTTTCTCACTCGATGTCTGGAAGCTGCTGCTGAGCAATAAGGCCGTTCTTCGCGGGTTTGGAAACGCGATGCTCATCACCGTGGTGGGCACGATCGTCAACGTGATTTTCACCGTGCTGCTGGCCTGGGCGCTGGCGCAAAAACGCCTGCCGGGGCGCCGCCTGCTGTTTATGTTCGTGCTCTTCACGATTGTTTTTGAGCCGGGCATCATTCCCGATTTTTTGGTGATGAAGAAACTGGGCCTGCTGAACAGCTATTGGTCGGTCATTCTCTATCGCGCTGTTTTCGCATGGTACCTGATCATTCTGGTGCGTCTGTTCGAAGAGATCCCGGAAGAGCTGCTGGAAGCCGCCGAGCTGGATGGCGCGAATCCTTTCCAGACGCTATGGCACGTCATTCTGCCGGTTGCCAAATCCTCTATTGCCATGATCACGCTGTTTTATATGGTGCTGCACTGGAACGAATTTTTCCGCGCCATGGTGTATCTCAACGATCCGGACAAGTGGCCGCTGCAGGTTGTGCTGCGTCAGTTTGTCGTTGAGGGAGATAAGTTATCCATGGTCGGTGTGGAAAGTATGTCTAACTACACTGATGCCAGCCAGATCAGTATCAAGGCGCTCAAAGCCGGCATGATTACGCTGACGATAGCCCCTCTTATCGCCATCTACCCCATTATTTTGCGCTTCTTCACCAAAGGCACCATGTCCGGTGCGGTGAAGGGTTAACAAGGAGCGATGACGATGAACGTATTCAATATCCTTACCCGTGTCCTGCTGGGCAGTCTGCTACTGTGTCAGGTTGCACAGGCAGAGCCGGTGACGATCAGGGTGGTGGAGAAAGATCTGCTCACCACCAACCGGGAAGACGTGGAGCATATCCACCGCATAGAACAGGCGCTGGCGCGGCAGGGTCACGATATCAAAATTGAGATCGTGAATCTCTCCTCCTCCGGCTATTCCGACGTGCTGAACGTGATGCTGCTTTCCGGCACCATCCCGGATCTGATCTACTTCAACGGCAGCGATCAGAAAATGGTTGAGCAAGGCATTCTTGAGGACTGGCGTCCGTGGATCGCAAAGACCCATTATCTGAAAGAGGCGCTGTGGCCGCACAACAAGCTGCGGCTGCAAAACCATCCGACGCTGCTTTATGTCTATCCGCTGCGGGCGCGCCAACCGGTGATCCGCGAAGACTGGCTGCAAAAAAGTGGCTTCGGCGCGTCCCCCAAAACGCTGGAGGAGTACGTTACGCTGTTTAGCGCCATTCACAGCGGTGATTTCAACGGCGATGGCAAAGCGGATACGGCCGGGATCACCTCTGAAAAAGATCTCCGCGATCTGGATGGTTTTTTAAATCCGGCCTTTGGGCTCCGCGCTACGTGGCTTAAGGACGCGCAGGGTCAGTGGACACACGCGCAGATTAGTCCGCAGGAGCGCGACAAGCTGCAGTATTACCACTCACTGTATGAGAAAGGACTGCTCTCTTCGCAGTACATCACCACCAACTGGGAGCTGAAAGAAGATCAGTTTTACACCGGTAAAGTGGGCGTCGTTTCCGTCTCATCACCGGGGAACGTGGGGGTCTATCAGGAGAAAATGCGCCAGGTCCACCCGGATGCCACGCTGATGCTGCTCGATCCCCCCAAAGGTCCGGGAGGGCAAGGTCTCGCAGCGGTGGATGTGTCGATGGAGACCCGCGGTTTCGCAATGTCGACGCTGTCGAAGCATAAGAAAGAGGTCATGATTTTGCTTGATTTCCTGGCAAGTCCGGAAGGGCAAATGATGGAGCAGATGGGGTTTGAAGGCACTCACTACGTTCGTAAAGGCGATGCGGTTACCGTCACGCCAAAGATTAATGCCTGGTATCCGCGATTTATCTATGCCGCAAACTGGAAACCGCCAGTGGAGTGGCGCTCGCCCGCCATGCTGCGCTACATCGACAATTCACAACGCTATTTTGCGGCAGACAACGCGTTTATTTTCCCGTCAACCTTTGCGGCCGCGCTCGATTCCACCAGCAGCATTTATAACGAATGGGCCTACAAATTTGTCTCAGGCAAGGCCTCGTTCGATATGTGGGATCAATACGTCAATGCCTGGAAATCTGCCGGGGGTAACGCCATGACTCAATACGCACAGGAAAAATTAAAATGACAGATAACTTATCTTTCAGCTCCCGGGTTCTTGGCATGCTCTACGGCGTTGCATTTGGTGATGCGCTGGGTGGCCCGGTCGAGAAACTGTCCGCCCGTCAGATTCAGGAAAAATATGGCAAAGTCACCTCCATCAACCAGCGCTGGCACCGGATGGACGAGCCGTCCTCACGTCGCAATAACCGCATTCGCGGTAATGGGATCATTACCGATGACACGTTAATGACGCTGTGTCTGATGGAAGTGTACGACGAGCTGGGCCGCCATATTGATGCCTGGGACATGGCGGGACCGTTTGTCCGGAAAATCGCCTGGGAACCCCGCTGGGTGCCGGAGCTGGACAGAGAAGCGCTGGTCATTGAGCGCCTGTTTTACCCAGAAAAATGGATATTTCATCGTCTGCAACTTGCGGCCTGCGATCCTCGTCAGGGCGGGGTTGGTAATATGGTCAACTGCGGTGCCGCCATGTACGCCGCGCCCATCGGCGTAATTAACGCCTGTAACCCCACCGCCGCCTATCAGGAGGCTATCAACTTTACGCTGGGGCACCAGCAGAGCTATGGGCTGGAAGCAGCCGGCGTGTTCGCCGCCTGCGTCTCGGCGGCGTTCATCCCGGGGATCACCCTGGATGCCATCATTGATATTGCCCTGCAGCTGGCAAAAGACGGCACGCGTAAGGCTATCAACGCCACGCTGGATGTCGCCTGCTGCTACCGCGGGCAACCCTGGGATTACCTGCAGGTTGTCGATGCGCTCCACGAGGCGCTTCTGCCCTGGTCTCCAATGGGTGATGACCTGATGCACGGACCGGAAAAAGCCGGGGTGCCAACCATGGCGTACCAGCCTTCACGTCTGATGTCGATCGAAGAACTCCCCATGGCGCTGGCGTTCTGCCTGCTTCGGGAAGGTGACTTCCGTGGCGCGGTAGAAGATTCCATCAACTCGGGGCGCGACACAGATTCTATCGGGGTCATGAGCGGAGCCATTCTCGGTGCCCTCCACGGTAACACCATTATCGAGCCGGACGTGCTTGCCGGGATTGAACACGCCAACCGCCTCGATCTTCGCGACGCCGCGCGACGCTTTACTGAAACAGCGCAGCGCATTATTCAGCAGGATCTCTGTGCCGCAGAGGAATACCGCCAGCACGTCACCCCGTTTTTGCAACCGGAGCATCGCGCCGGTCGAGGAGAGTAACATGAGCCAAATCGTATTGAACCACCTGGGTAAATCCTACGGCAACGTCAGCATCATCAAAGACATCTCGTTGAATATTCATGAAGGTGAATTTATTGTGCTGGTCGGCCCTTCCGGGTGCGGTAAATCCACGCTTTTGCGGATGATAGCCGGACTTGAGGATATCACCTCTGGCGAGCTGCTCATGCAGGGCGAAGTGGTGACCACCCTGCCCGCAAAAAAACGCGATATTGCGATGGTATTCCAGAGCTACGCGCTCTACCCGCACATGAAAGTGCGGGACAACATGAGCTTTGCCTTAAAACTCGCCAACGTGCCCAAAGCAGAGCGCATGGCGCGGGTTGAAGAAGCGGCTGAAATTCTCGGGCTGACACATCTCCTTGACCGGGTGCCGCGTGAGCTTTCCGGGGGTCAGCGCCAGCGCGTCGCAATGGGCCGGGCCATTGTCCGCGATCCGAAAGCCTTTTTGTTCGATGAACCGCTGTCCAACCTGGACGCTAAACTGCGCCATAAAATGCGCGGCGAAATTCGCAAGCTCCACCAGCGAATCGGGCGCACGACAATCTATGTCACCCACGATCAAACCGAAGCAATGACCATGGCGGATCGCATCGTGGTGCTGAATGCAGGCAATATTGAACAGGTCGGGACACCGGAAGAGCTTTATCATAATCCGGACAACCTCTTTGTCGCAGGATTTATTGGCACCCCGGAGATCAACACCCTAAAAGGCGTAATCCAGGCCGGTAGCGTGGTGCTGGCGAACGGCTACCGCTTCCCCTGCCCGCTCAAATCCTATATTGACGGGATGAAGATCGTCTGCGCTATTCGTCCACATCACCTTCGAATCAGCAATACCGGGGTAGCAGCAGAAATTGTACTGGTCGAGATGACCGGCGAAGGGCAGGAGATTCTGGTTCGCGTCGGCGACCAGGAGATGATTGTCGTGTCGCATGAAAAACTGGATGTCAGCCCTGGCGATGCGGTATTGCTGGAAGCCGAGCTCTCCAGGGTCTTCCTGTTTGAGGAGAAAAGTGGGCGCAGGTTGCGTACGTAAATGACAAAAAGCCCGCATCATGCGGGCTTTTTTTAATGCAGGGGGATTATTCCCACTCAATCGTAGCCGGTGGCTTACCGCTGATGTCATACACCACGCGGGAAATGCCGTTCACTTCGTTGATAATGCGGTTAGACACGCGGCCCAGGAAGTCATACGGCAGGTGCGCCCAGTGCGCGGTCATGAAGTCGATGGTTTCCACCGCACGCAGGGAAACAACCCAGTCGTACTTGCGGCCATCGCCCATTACGCCGACGGAGCGAACCGGCAGGAACACGGTGAACGCCTGGCTTACCTTGTTGTACAGGTCAGCTTTGTGCAGCTCTTCGATGAAGATCGCGTCCGCACGACGCAGCAGGTCGCAGTACTCTTTCTTCACTTCACCCAGCACGCGCACGCCCAGACCCGGGCCCGGGAACGGGTGACGGTAGAGCATGTCGTACGGCAGACCCAGTTCCAGACCGATCTTACGCACTTCGTCTTTGAACAGCTCGCGCAGTGGTTCAACCAGGCCCATCTTCATCTCTTTCGGCAGGCCGCCCACGTTGTGGTGAGATTTGATGACGTGTGCTTTACCGGTGGCGGAAGCCGCAGACTCGATCACGTCCGGATAGATGGTGCCCTGCGCCAGCCACTTCACGTCGTCCAGCTTCAGCGCTTCTTCGTCGAACACTTCCACGAACACGCGACCGATGATCTTACGTTTCGCTTCCGGATCGTTCTCGCCTTTCAGCGCGTCCAGGAAGCGCTGCTCGCCTTCCACGTGAACGATGTTCAGACCGAAGTGGTCGCCGAACATGTCCATAACCTGCTGGGCTTCGTTCAGACGCAGCAGGCCGTTGTCCACGAAGACGCAGGTCAGGTTTTTACCGATGGCGCGGTGCAGCAGCATCGCGGTCACGGAGGAGTCCACGCCGCCGGAGAGGCCGAGGATCACTTTGTCATCGCCAACCTGCTGGCGGATACGCTCAACGGCGTCGTCGATGATTTTTGCCGGGGTCCACAGGGCTTCACACTGGCAGATATCACGCACGAAGCGCTCCAGCATGCGCATACCCTGACGGGTGTGGGTCACTTCCGGGTGGAACTGTACGCCGTAGAAGCGTTTTTCTTCGTTCGCCATGATGGCGAACGGGCAGCTCTCGGTGCTGGCAACGGTCACGAAGTCAGACGGGATAGCGGTGACTTTGTCGCCGTGGCTCATCCACACGTCCAGCAGCGGTTTGCCGTCTGCGGTCAGGGAGTCTTCGATACCGCGCACCAGCGCGCTGTCGTTAACCACTTCAACCTGCGCATAGCCGAACTCGCGCTCGCTGGAGCCTTCTACGTGGCCGCCCAGCTGCATGGCCATGGTCTGCATACCGTAGCAAACGCCGAATACCGGCACGCCAGCTTCGAATACGTACTGCGGCGCGCGCGGGCTGTTCTCTTCGGTGGTGCTTTCCGGGCCGCCGGACAGGATGATGCCGCTTGGATTGAATTCGCGAATCTGTGCTTCCGTGACATCCCACGCCCACAGCTCACAGTAAACGCCCAGTTCACGTACGCGACGCGCCACCAGCTGAGTGTACTGAGAACCGAAGTCCAGGATGAGAATGCGATGTTTATGAATGTTTTCCGTCATTGACGCTAATTCCGAGGCAAGTGAAACAAAAACAGAGCGCCCGGCAGAAGCCGGGCGCGGAAATTAATCAGGAGCCCAGACGGTAGTTCGGGGACTCTTTGGTGATCGTCACGTCGTGAACGTGGCTCTCCTGGATACCCGCACCGCTGATGCGTACGAATTCCGCTTTTGTACGCAGCAGGTCAATGGTACCACAGCCGGTCAGACCCATACAGGAGCGCAGGCCGCCCATCTGCTGGTGAATGATCTCTTTCAGACGGCCTTTATAGGCAACGCGACCTTCGATACCTTCCGGCACCAGTTTGTCTGCGGCGTTATCGGTCTGGAAGTAACGGTCAGAGGAACCTTTGGACATCGCGCCCAGGGAGCCCATACCGCGGTAAGATTTGTAAGAACGGCCCTGGTAGAGTTCGATTTCACCCGGGGATTCTTCGGTACCGGCCAGCATGGAGCCTACCATCACCGCCGCTGCGCCCGCAGCGATCGCTTTCGCGATGTCGCCAGAGAAGCGGATACCGCCGTCAGCAATAACCGGAATACCGGTGCCTTCCAGCGCTTCAACCGCGTCAGACACGGCGGTGATCTGCGGAACGCCCACGCCGGTCACGATACGCGTGGTACAGATAGAGCCAGGACCGATACCCACTTTCACCGCGCTGCAGCCAGCGTCAGCCAGCGCACGAGCGCCTGCGCCAGTAGCTACGTTACCGCCGATGATCTGCAGGTCAGGGTATTTGGCACGGGTATCACGGATACGCTGCAGAACGCCTTCGGAGTGGCCGTGAGAGGAGTCAATCAGCAGGACGTCAACGCCCGCGGCAACCAGCGCGTCAACGCGCTCTTCGTTACCGGCACCTGCGCCAACCGCAGCGCCTACGCGCAGACGGCCATGCTCGTCTTTACAGGCGTTAGGCTTACGTTCTGCTTTCTGGAAATCTTTAACGGTGATCATACCGCGCAGGTGGAAGTTGCTGTCAACAACCAGCGCTTTTTCAACGCGTTTTTCGTGCATTTTTGCCAGCACCACGTCGCGGGTTTCACCTTCGCGAACGGTAACCAGACGCTCTTTTGGCGTCATGTACACGCTGACAGGCTGGTTCAGGTCAGTCACGAAACGCACGTCACGACCGGTAATAATACCGACCAGTTCGTTCTCTTCGGTCACCACCGGGTAACCGGCGAAGCCGTTACGCTCGGTCAGGGCTTTCACTTCGTGCAGGGTGGTGGTTGGCAGAACGGTCTGTGGATCGGACACGATGCCGGATTCATGTTTCTTCACGCGGCGAACTTCTTCCGCCTGACGTTCGATAGACATGTTTTTGTGAATAAAGCCAATGCCACCTTCCTGTGCCAGGGCAATTGCCAGGCGCGCTTCAGTCACGGTGTCCATTGCCGCAGAGAGCATAGGAATGTTCAGGCGAATGGTTTTCGTCAACTGCGTGCTGAGATCGGCAGTATTCGGCAGAACGGTGGAATGAGCGGGAACGAGGAGGACGTCGTCAAACGTCAGTGCTTCTTTAGCGATACGTAGCATGGGCAATATCTCTGACCTGGGTGGTTAAATATTGCCGTGGCATTATACAGAGCGTAACCGATTGCATCTACACTTTTTTATAAAAAAGCTTGCGATTGCCTCTCAGCAGGTTACTATCGACTGAATAACTTGCTGATTTAGAATTTGATCCCGCTCACATGTTATCCTCTCAATCCCCCTCAATTTATACCGTCAGCCGCCTGAATCAGACGGTGCGTTTGCTGCTTGAGCAGGAAATGGGGCAGGTCTGGATCAGCGGTGAGATCTCTAACTTCACGCAGCCCTCCTCCGGCCACTGGTACTTTACGCTAAAAGACGATACCGCCCAGGTGCGCTGTGCGATGTTCCGCAACAGCAACCGCCGCGTGACGTTCCGTCCACAGCACGGCCAGCAGGTTCTGGTGCGCGCCAATATCACCCTCTATGAGCCGCGCGGTGATTATCAGATTATCGTCGAGAGCATGCAGCCTGCGGGCGAAGGTCTGCTGCAGCAGAAGTATGAACAGTTAAAGGCTAAGCTCTCGGAAGAGGGACTTTTCGACCAGCAGTTCAAAAAGCCGCTGCCCTCCCCTGCCCACTGCGTGGGGGTCATCACCTCGAAAACCGGTGCGGCACTGCACGATATTTTGCACGTTCTGAAGCGTCGCGACCCTTCCCTGCCCGTCATTATCTACCCGACCGCCGTGCAGGGTGACGATGCGCCGGGCCAGATTGTGCGCGCCATAGAACTAGCGAACGCGCGTCAGGAGTGCGACGTCTTAATCGTCGGACGCGGCGGCGGCTCGCTGGAAGACTTGTGGAGCTTTAACGACGAGCGCGTGGCGCGGGCAATCTTTGCCAGCCTTATCCCCGTGGTGAGCGCCGTCGGCCACGAAACGGACGTGACGATCGCCGATTTTGTCGCGGATCTCCGCGCGCCGACGCCGTCCGCGGCGGCAGAGGTGGTCAGCCGCAACCAGCTGGAGCTGCTGCGTCAGATCCAGAGCGGCCAGCAGCGTCTTGAGATGGCGATGGACTACTACCTCGCCAACCGGACCCGGCGCTTTACCCAGCTTCATCACCGTCTACAGCAGCAGCACCCGCAGCTGCGCCTGGCGCGTCAGCAGACCGTGCTGGAGCGCCTGCGCCAGCGCATGAACGTGGCGGTGGACACGCAGATCAAGCGCGCGGTGTCGCGCCAGCAGCGCGTGACGCAGCGTCTGAACCAGCAGAACCCGCAGCCGAAAATTTATCGTGCGCAAACGCGGATTCAGCAGCTTGAGTACCGCCTGGCGGAAACTCTCCGTGCGCGACTGAGCGCCACCCGGGAACGCTTTGGCAATGCGGTGACCCACCTTGAAGCGGTCAGCCCTCTCTCCACGCTGGCGCGCGGCTATAGCGTGACGACGGCAACGGACGGCAAGGTGCTCAAGCAAACCAAACAGGTGAGTACCGGCGATGTGCTGACGACGCGTCTGTCGGACGGCTGGGTAGAAAGCGAAGTGAAATCAATTAAACCGGTGAAAAAGACGCGTCAGCGTAAAACCGGATAATTCTTCGTAGGTTACTTACTATACTGCTGCTATTCCCTTTTTTAATAAGGAGAGCAGCATGCCCCATCTTCATAGCGTTATTCCCCCGTATATTCTTCGCCGTATTATCGAAAGCGGTTCCGAACCGCAGCAGCGCTGTGCCCGCCAGACCTTAACCCACGTCCAGACGCTGATGGCCCATATGCCGGGCAAACCCGCCGCGCCGCACGTGAATAAAGCCGGACAGCTGGAGCGCGATATCTACGACGCGAAGCAGACCCAGAAGCTGCCGGGCACGCAGGTGCGTTATGAAGGTCAGCCGTCGAACGGCGATGTGGCGGTGGACGAAGCGTACGAGTATTTGGGTATTACCCATGATTTCTTCTGGAAGGAATATCAGCGCGATTCGCTCGATAACAAAGGGCTTATTTTAACCGGCACCGTTCACTACGGTCGGGAATATCAGAACGCCTTCTGGAACGGTCAGCAGATGGTATTTGGCGACGGCGACGGGGAAATATTTAACCGCTTTACCATCGCCATAGACGTCGTGGCGCATGAGCTGAGCCACGGCGTGACCGAGACCGAAGCCGGGCTTATCTACTTTGAGCAGTCCGGCGCGCTGAACGAGTCGCTGTCGGACGTGTTTGGCTCACTGGTGAAGCAGTACCGTCTGAAGCAAACCGCCGAGAAAGCAGACTGGCTGATTGGTGAAGGGCTGCTGGCAAAAGGCATCAACGGCAAAGGGCTGCGCTCGATGTCTGAACCGGGCACCGCCTATAACGATCCGCTGCTCGGCAAAGACCCGCAGCCTGCACACATGAAGGATTTCATTAAAACGCGCGAGGATAACGGCGGCGTGCATCTGAACTCCGGTATTCCCAACCGGGCATTTTATCTGGCCGCGACGGCGATTGGCGGCTACGCCTGGGAAAAAGCGGGTTATGCCTGGTACGACACGGTTTGCGATCGCAATCTGGCGCAGGATGCGGATTTTGAGGCCTTCGCAAAACTGACGATCGCGCACGGAGAGAAACGCTCCGGCGGCGACGTTGGGGCGGCCATAAAACAAGCCTGGGAACAGGTGGGAGTGTTGTAAATGCAGGTTCCGGAACTGACGGATGACGCCGTGGTTGAGCTGGCCCGGGAAGGCGGCGTCGCTTATATTCCCAAGCTGAGCGGCCAGCGCACCATCGCGCTCTCCTCGCTCAATGAGGCCCAGCGCCAGCGCCTGGTCAGCATCCTGGAGCAGGCCTTTCCGCGCGGCCAGCCGCCGGGACAGGCCTCGTCACCCGGCAGCGGCGACCAGCGCTATTTCCGCATCCAGATTATCTGGACCGGCCAAAATCAGGCGCACTACGCCGATATCATCGTGCTGGTTCCCGAGCAGGAGGCGCCCGAGTCGCTGGTCGAGCTGTGGAAGAAAGGCGAAGGCTGCGTGTGTGATTAACCTTCGGCCCGAACAAACTCCACGCGTTTTTTGGAGATAAGACCGTGGCCGTTCTGGCAGAAATAATCCACTGCCCCGCAGGCTTTTAAGACCTGGAGTGGCTGACGGCACTCCGGGCAGCGGGCTTCAAGCGCAATATCCTTATTACAGCTCTCGCAGTGTGCCACCCCGTTCAGGGGCTCAAGCGGTGCCTGGCAATCCGGGCAGGTAATCGTCATGGTGACTCCTTAAAAGCATTCTGGTCTGCGATCATTTTACCACGTCGCGTTCAGTGCGGGCCACGCAGCTGTTGCTGCAAGGTCAGCAGCAGCTCAACTTCCTCGATTCGGCGACGCGTCGTGCGGCTCACCTCGTGCGGATCCCGTTCAAAAAGACTGTTGGTGCCCATAATGGGCCCGGCAAGACAGTGCTCGTAGAGTGTCCCGGGAATATGCCAGCGCTGAATGTTCTCACCCTCAATCAGCTCAAGCACATCCTCCGCGCCGCGCCGGTCGTGGCTGATGATGCGCCCGTCGCGCAAACAGAGCCGTAATCCTTTTTGCCCGCCCGCGGGTCCCGCGTATTTGTTCAGCCAGATATTCACCGGCACGCCGCTGATGCGGCCCTGAAGATGCGCCTCGCCCTCCGCCGTGGACAGGTCGCCTTTTGCGATAGCGCGGCCCAGGCGGTCTTTAGCCGTGACGACCTGCAGGGTCATATCATCACTTCCGCCCAGATAACGCACCGTTTCGCGCAGCATCGCCAGCACGTGCGTACCGATATCCAGAATCACGCCGTCCGGGTGGCGAAGCGTACGCGCGTCCGGCTCGCCGGTGGCAAAGTTAAGCGCGATGGGTTCCCTTGCGGCGTTAACTCCGCTCGGCTCCTGCAAAAAGCCGTCGATTTTGACGATGTCAGAGACGCTGCCAACCAGCGACCGCTTTACCGTTTCGATGCGCGCCATCCAGTGATCGAGCGCCAGCACGCGGGAAGCAGCGTCGGGGTTTGCCAGCAGCGCGTTGAGCTTTTCGATTTGGGGAAGCGTGGCGACGATCGGTTTTTCAATCACAATCCGCGGAACGGCCGAGGCTATGGCCTGTTCCAGCACCTCGAGGTGGTGCAGCGATGCGGTGGTAATAAAGAGAGTATCAAGCGGTACGGCGAGAAGTTCCGTAAGCGAAGCGCAGCGCGTGACGCCTTCAGGCTGCCTGGTGGGGAGAACATCAAATCCAAAACAATGAACCGCGTGACCATAAAGGCGACGTAAGGCGGGCAGATACGCGGTTTCCACGACCGCACCAAGACCGACAAATCCTAACTGCATAGTTTCACCTCAGGGAATCGATGCCGGGGCATAACGCCTGCCCCGGCATGCTGAGGTTTAAGAGGCGTTAGCTGCCGGTTTAGTCTGCGCATTTTCCAGCATGCGGCGCACCGGAACAATGAGGACGATCAGTACCGCGGCACAAATCAGCAGCGCGACGGAGCAGCGCGCAAAGAGATCCGGCAGCATATCCAGCTGGTCGGCCTTCACGTGGCCGCCAATCAGACCCGCCGCCAGGTTACCCAGCGCGCTCGCACAGAACCACAGCCCCATCATCTGGCCGCGCATTCTCTCCGGCGCCAGCAGCGTCATGGTCGCCAGGCCAATCGGGCTGAGACACAGCTCGCCGAGCGTCAGCATCAGGATACTGCCCACCAGCCAGAACGGCGATACGCCCGCCCCACCGCTGCTCAGCACGTTCTGTGCCGCCAGCATCATCAGGCCAAAGCCCGCTGCGGCACACAGGATACCGATAACAAACTTGGTGATGCTGCTCGGACGAATGTTCATGCTCGCCAGCTTCGGCCACGCCCAGCTGAACACCGGTGCCAGCAGGATGATGAACAGGGCGTTGATTGACTGGAACCACACCGCCGGGATTTCGAAATCGCCGATCATGCGGTTAGTGTAGTCGTTGGCAAACAGGTTGAACGAGGTTGGCTTCTGCTCGAACGCGGACCAGAAGAACGCCGCGGAGATCAGCAGAATAAAGCAGACCAGCAGTCTGGCGCGCTCTTTACGGTTCAGTCCAGCAAAAACAAACAGATAAATGAAGTAGAGGGCAACGGATGCCGCAATCACGTAAACCAGCACGCTGGCTACCGCGACCGGGTTAATCACAATCACACCCTGCGTAATCAGCGTCACGATCGTTGCCACGCCTGCCGCCAGCGCCAGCAGCCAGGCGCCCACGCCGTTACGCTTCACCACCGGGCTGTTCCAGGTGGAGTCGAGGCCGACTTCGCCGTCATAGCGTTTCATTGCCGGAACGGCAAACACGCGGAAGATAATCAGCGCCACCAGCATCCCGATACCGCCAATACCAAAGCCCCAGTGCCAGCCGTGGGTTTTGATCAGCCAGCCGGAAATCAGCGGGGCAATGAACGAGCCCATGTTGATGCCCATATAGAACAGCGAGAAACCGCCGTCACGGCGCGCGTCGCCTTTTTTATAAAGGGTACCGACCATTACCGAGATACAGGTCTTAAACAGCCCGGAGCCGAGCACGATGAACATCAGGCCGATAAAGAACAGGTTATTGCCCATGATGGCCGAGAGCGCAATCGACAGGTGACCGAGCGCAATCAGGATCGAACCGTACCAGACGGCTCTCTGCTGGCCGAGCCAGTTATCCGCCAGCCAGCCGCCCGGCAGCGCGGCCAGGTACATGGTACCGGCAAAGATACCGACAATCGCCGAGGCGTTTTCACGCGCCAGGCCCATCCCGCCGTCATAGACGGTGGCAGCCATAAACAGGATCAGTAACGGACGAATGCCGTAAAACGAGAAACGCTCCCACATCTCGGTGAAGAACAGCGAACCGAGCGGATACGGATGGCCGAAGAACGTTCGGCTTTCTTTTTGATTAACAGAGGATTGCATATTTCTCCCGAAAGGTATGTCGTCGTGCTTGTAAACACCAGCATGTACGCCGGCCAGTTACGTATCTGGCCGATTTTTTACATGCGGCGAAAAGTTGGTTAACCATTTGATAACCAGGCGCTAGTTTTGTCTAGTACCGGACTCTGGACTTTAAGATGAAAATTCGACGATTGTCTACTTTCTTAGATTTAAACTTGGTTAAAAGTGAATAGTGATTGACTTCACACAGAGAAAACCGGCGGTATGAATGGGCAAAAAAAAGCCCGCGAGAGTCGCGGGCTTTCGTGCGTTCAGCAAAGCTTATTTGCTTTTCTTAATGTGCTTAATCAGACGCTTACGCTTGCGCATCTGGTTCGGCGTCAGGGTGTTGCGCTTGTTGGCGAACGGGTTTTCCCCTTCCTTGAACTGGATACGGATAGGCGTGCCCATCACGTCCAGCGATTTACGGAAGTAGTTCATCAGGTAGCGCTTGTAGGAATCCGGCAGGTCTTTCACCTGGTTGCCGTGAATCACCACGATTGGTGGGTTATAACCACCGGCGTGGGCGTATTTCAGCTTCACGCGACGGCCGCGCACCAGCGGCGGCTGATGGTCTTCCGCAGCCATATTCATGATACGGGTCAGCATGGCGGTGCTCTGACGACGGGTGGAGCTGTCGTAAGCTTCGCGCACGGATTCGAACAGGTTACCCACGCCGCTGCCGTGCAGCGCAGAGATGAAGTGTACGCGAGCAAAGTCGATAAAGCCCAGACGGAAGTCGAGAGTCTCTTTCACCTGCTCACGCACTTCATTGCTCAGGCCATCCCATTTGTTGACCACGATAACCAGTGAGCGCCCACTATTGAGGATAAAGCCGAGCAGAGAGAGGTCCTGATCGGAGATCCCTTCACGCGCGTCGATAACCAGCAGCACGACGTTGGCATCTTCGATCGCCTGCAGGGTTTTGATAACGGAGAATTTTTCCACCACATCGGTGATTTTCCCGCGCTTACGCACCCCGGCGGTGTCGATGAGGACATACTCACGCTCATCGCGCTGCATCGGGATGTAGATGCTGTCGCGGGTGGTGCCCGGCATGTCGTACACGACCACGCGCTCTTCACCCAGAATACGGTTAGTAAGTGTAGACTTACCTACGTTTGGACGGCCCACGATAGCCAGCTTGATCGGCAGATCCTGCGGGTTGAAGTCGTCTTCAGGCTCTTCTTCTTCGCCCGCTTCTCCGTCTTCGAACTGCGCCCAGTATTCCGCGTCTTCGTCCACCTCTTCCGGCGGGTTCACTTCGTCAACCCACGGCAGCAGAACGGTTTCCAGCAGGCTGGTGACGCCACGGCCATGCGATGCCGCGATAGGGTAGATCTCACCCAGACCCAGTGACCAGAAATCTGCGATGGCCTGATCGGCATCGATGCCGTCGGTTTTGTTCGCCACCAGGAAGGTCGGTTTTTCACGCGAACGCAGGTGTTTTGCGATAGCGGAGTCCGCCGGCATCAGGCCAGCGCGCGCGTCCACCATGAACAGCACGACGTCCGCTTCTTCAATCGCCAGCAGCGACTGTTCCGCCATGCGGGTTTCCACGCCGTCTTCCGTACCGTCAATACCGCCGGTATCAATACAGATGAACTCGCGTCCTTCCACCTCTGCACGACCGTACTTACGGTCACGCGTCAGCCCCGGGAAATCCGCAACCAGCGCATCACGGGTGCGTGTTAAACGGTTAAAAAGAGTGGATTTTCCAACGTTAGGGCGCCCGACAAGCGCGACCACAGGTACCATGTTTGAAGCCTCATAAAATTCAAAATAACGTCGCTTTCGCGGCGTTTTTAAAAATGTCAAAACGGCTCCTGAGTGAACAGGAGCCGTTTAGTATACTACAACCGCCGGGTAATTAACGCGTGATCGCGTACAGCGTGCCGTCTTTTGCCTGAATCAGCAGTTTGCCGTCGGCCACGACCGGGTCGGTCAGGAAACCAGAGCTGTCGACTTTTTGCTGTGCAACAAAGCGGCCATTATCCGGATCGATCCAGTGCATATACCCTTCGCTGTCGCCGACAACCAGGCTACCGTTGTACAGCGCTGGCGCAGTCAGCAGACGGTGCAGCAGATCGCTTTGCGTCCACAGCGTCACGCCGCCTTCGGTGCTCAGGGCCAGCAGACGGTCGTTCTGGTCAACCATATAGATACGGTTACCTTCAACGATGAAATCATTTACCGAGCCCAGCTCACGTTTCCACATGATCTGGCCGCTGCGCAGATCCAGCGCGGTCAGGTTGCCGTTGTAGGCCAGCGTGTAAACCACACCGTTAACGATGACCGGCGTTGTGTCCACGTCGCTCAGACGGTCAATTTCCGTTGAGCCAGTGGCCTGAGAGATACGCTGCTGCCAGATCATCTGGCCCTGCTGCATCAGCACGGCGCTTACGCGACCGTTGTCGCCGCCGACAATGGCAGCACCAAATGCGGTAGCCGGGGCAGATTCGCCGCGCAGAGAGAGCGCAGGCATATCAAGGTTAACGGTCCATTTCACCAGGCCGTCCGCTTCGTTCAGCGCCTGCAGCTGGCCGTTGCTGGTATGAATCAGCACCAGGCCATCGCTCACCACCGGACGAGAGAGGGATTCACCCGCCACGGTCGTTTGCCAGGCAATGGAACCGTCGCTGCTGTTCAGGGCATAAACCTGCGCTTTTTCGCTGCCCACGTAGACGTGGCCACCGGCAACGGTCAGGCCGCCAGACAGCAGTGCTGGCTTACGGGAGAACCAGCCGTCTTTTTCCGCCAGGTTAACGGACCACACTTCTTTTCCGTCATCCGCGTTCACCGCTTTCACGGTACCTTTGCGATCGGCCGCATAGACAACGCTGTCTGCATATGCAGGATGAAGGTTGGAATAGAAATCACCAATCCCATTGCCCACGGAGACATCCCACGCGGTGGATGGGGTAAACTGGTTTTCAACCGTCGGCAGTGGGGACATTTTCACAACGTCTTCTTCGCCACTGAACAGTGAACAACCACTCAATAACGTAACAGAAAGCAGTCCTGGCAGAAGTAATTTACGCAATTGCATCGGGTCCCTCTCAGACGGACAAATTATTTATTTTCATCTGCATCATTTCGCTCAGCGCAGGTGAGGCATTGCTCTCTACGCCAGCTTGCCACGCTTTACGCGCGCCCGCTTTGTCACCTTTGCTCAGCAGTGCTTCACCGCGCAGATCGGCAACGATGGCAGCAAAACCTTCGCCTTTGATGGTATCGAGCGTTTTCAGCGCATCGTCAGCTTTCTTCTGCTGAACCTGAATACGTGCCAGGCGCAGATTGATCACCGCTTTCAGATTTTCATCACTGGCGGCAGCAAGGCCCTGAGACAGCTGAGCAACGGCTTTATCCAGTTCGTTCTTATCAACGTACTGCTGAGCCACTTCCAGCGCAGCCAGTGCACCGTAGGTGTTTTTGTTGTCAGCCGCAAATTTTTCTGCCGCCGTCAGCGTTTGCGGCTGATCGGCACGAATTGCGCTCACGGTATTTTCATAGGACAGGGACGCGCCGCGCGCGGAATCCGCCTGATGATTGTTCCAGTAACGCCAGCCTACCAGCGCACCGACACCTAAAATAACCCCAACAACCAGCGCTTTGCCGTTTTCAGCAAAGAAGCGTTTAATCGCGTCGACCTGATCGTGTTCGTTCTCGTAAATTTCCACGCAGTCCTTCTCCTTAGCCCAATAGAGTGCGCAAGTGCGCCGCAACGCCGTCCTGCGTTACCGTTGTCTGCTCACCAGAGCGCAGGTCCTTCACCACCACTTCGCCGTTAGCCACTTCGGACTCGCCCAGCACCAGTGCAATACTTGCGCCCCACTTATCGGCACGAGCAAACTGTTTTTTGAAGTTGCCGCCGCCATGGTTGGTCATCAGCTTAACGCCCGGCAGCGCATCGCGCACGCGTTCGGCAAGCTGCATCGCCGCAGACTGCGTTTCCGCGCCTGAGGCCACCAGGTATATATCGACAACGGATTCTGCTTTAAATTCCGGATTAACTGCCTGAACCAGCAAAACAAGTCGCTCAAGGCCCATTGCAAAGCCAACAGCAGGCGCTGCGCGACCACCAAGTTGCTCAACCAGACCGTCATAACGGCCGCCCGCGCACACGGTGCCCTGAGAGCCGAGGCTGGTGGTGACCCACTCAAACACGGTACGGTTGTAGTAGTCCAGACCGCGCACCAGACGCTGGTTTACGGTGTAGGCGATGCCCGCCGCTTCAAGCAGCGTGCACAGGCCCGCGAAGTGTTCGCGAGATTCTTCATCCAGGTAATCACCCAGCGCAGGCGCATCGTTCAGCAGTGCCTGAACATCGGCGTTTTTGGAATCCAGAACGCGCAGCGGGTTGCTGTACATGCGACGTTTGCAGTCTTCGTCCAGTTTCTCTTTATGCTGTTCCAGGAACGCCACCAGCGCATCGCGGTAGTTCGCACGCGCTTCCAGAGAACCGATAGAGTTCAGCTCGAGGGAAACGTGATCGGCGATACCGAGCGCACGCCACCAGCGGGCGGTCAGCATAATCAGTTCAGCGTCGATGTCCGGGCCCTGCAGGCCAAAGACTTCCACACCCAGCTGATTAAACTGGCGATAACGCCCTTTCTGAGGACGTTCGTGGCGGAACATTGGGCCGATATACCACAGACGCTGCTCCTGATTGTACAGAAGACCATGTTCGATGCCGGCGCGTACGCAGCCCGCCGTCCCTTCCGGACGCAGGGTCAGGCTGTCGCCGTTGCGGTCCTCAAAGGTGTACATCTCTTTTTCAACCACGTCGGTCACTTCACCGATCGCGCGTTTGAATAACGGGGTCTGCTCTACAATCGGCAAACGAATTTCGCTGTAACCGTAGCTGCCGAGCACCTGCTTCAGCGTGCCTTCAATGCGCTGCCAGATGGCGGTTTCGCCAGGCAGATAATCGTTCATGCCGCGGATGGCTTGAATGTTTTTTGCCACGTTTATTCTCTTTCTATATACAAAAAAAACCCAAAGAATGGGTTCAATCATACATGGGAAGCTCACGGCTTCCCATCACGTTATTTTTCAACCTGCTGAACGTTGATACGCTGTGTCTCGTCCATCATGGCGGCTTTGGCGCGGATGCGGGCTTCAAGCTGGTCGATCATGTCGCTATTATCCAGACGATCTTTTCGAACGCCATCTTCATAGAGACCACTTTTCTTGTTACCGCCGGTCACGCCCAGGGTTGACACCAGGGCTTCACCCGGACCGTTCACCACGCAGCCGATGATGGAGACGTCCATCGGGGTGATAATGTCTTCCAGACGTTGCTCCAGGGCATTCACCGTACCGATCACATCGAACTCCTGACGTGAACAGGTTGGGCAGGCAATGAAGTTGATCCCACGCGCGCGAATACGCAGTGATTTCAGGATATCGAAACCGACCTTGATCTCTTCGACAGGATCCGCCGCCAGCGAGACGCGCAGGGTATCACCGATCCCTTCAGAGAGCAGCAGCCCCAGACCGATCGCGGATTTTACCGAGCCGCTACGCAGGCCGCCCGCTTCGGTGATCCCGAGGTGCAGAGGCTGATCGATCTGCTTTGCCAGCAGGCGATAAGATTCTACGGCCAGGAACACGTCGGACGCTTTTACGCTGACTTTGAACTGATCGAAGTTAAGGCGATCGAGATGATCGACGTGACGCATCGCGGATTCGAGCAGCGCCTGCGGCGTAGGCTCACCGTATTTTTCCTGCAGATCTTTTTCCAGGGAACCGGCGTTAACGCCGATACGGATAGGAATATTTTTATCGCGGGCGCAGTCCACAACCATGCGGATACGCTCTTCGTTACCGATGTTGCCCGGGTTAATACGCAGACAATCGACGCCGTATTCGGCCACTTTCAATGCGATGCGGTAGTCGAAGTGAATATCCGCCACCAGCGGAACGCTGACCTGCTGTTTGATCAGTTTGAACGCCTCAGCGGCATCCATGGTCGGGACGGAGACGCGAACAATGTCCGCGCCTACACGTTCTAATGCTTTGATTTGATTGACCGTCGCTTCCACATCGGTGGTGCGCGTGTTGGTCATCGACTGAACGGCGATAGGTGCCCCATCGCCGATTGGCACATTCCCAACGTAAATCCGTTTCGATTTTCTACGTTGAATCGGAGCCTGGTTATGCATGAAAAATCTCCCGCGTTGCCCGTCTGTTACTGTGCTGCTGATTGTTCGGCATTAACGGTAAGACGTGCAACCTGGTTAGTTCTGATAAAGCGGCTCAGGTCGACAGGTTTTCCTTGATACTGAATCTGTACCGCTGCCGGAGCGCCGATTTTAAGTTTATAGGGAGCCTGGCCTGTTAGGTTTAACGTGCCATCTTTGCGCTGCAGGCCGCTGAACAGTTTTTTACCTGTCGCGTCAGTGACTTCCAGCCAGCAGTCGGCGCTGAAGTTCATTACCAGCGCATTAGGGTCGACTGCTGTGGTCGCCGTACCCGCCGGGCTGGTTGGCAGAGACGCTGCGGTATTGTCTGCAGGCTGAGTAGCTGCAGGCGCGTTCGCCGCCGTATCAACATTTGCCTGAGAAGGGGCAACCACCGCATTTTGATCCTGAGCCTGCGGCGCAGCGGTGTTAGCCGTTGCTGCCGGAGCCTGCGCAGCATTGGTCGCTGTCGCATCTGGCGCTGCGGTCTGTGGCTCGCTGGAAGTCGCTGCACCGTCGGTATTCAGCGGCACGCTCTGGGCGTTATCCGTTCCGGCCTGGTTGAGTTCGGCGGAGGATTGATCGGCCATAGTGGTGATCTCTTCCTGCTGCGCCTTGTGGTTTTGCCACCACCACGCACCGGTCAGACCGACTACCACAAACAACACCAGCCAGGTAAAGCTCATCAGCCAGCCATCACGTTTTTTACGACGTTTCCCCAGGGAGAAGGTCTGCATCGGCGCAACTTTTGCTGCACGGACCGGCGCCTGCTTCTCCATCATTGGCAGTAATTCGTTTTCGGGGATGTGCACCAGTTTTGCGTAAGAGCGGATATAACCGCGCAAGAACGTTGAAGCCAGATCGGCGGGTGCCTTATCTTCTTCAATATCGCGAACCGTGGAAACCTTCAGGCACAAGCGTTCTGCGACGGCTTGCTGGCTGAGTCCGAGTTGTTCACGGGCGTTGCGAAGACGAACGCCAGTGGAGAGTGCTTCATGTTGGTCGTGAGTGGCTTCAGTATTCATTCGCTACAACTACTGGTACGTGAAAAAAAGGGTTCAGGCGCCGGTGAGTCACAATGCCACCCGCACCGCGAAACTTCTGGTCAGTTAACCTTGAACACAGAGTATAAGACTGTCAGCCCGGAGATGACAGTACAGCCCTGCCCGTACGGCTAAACTGTTGTTACGTCGTTACATACTGCCCGAAAGTCGGATGAAACGCACCGTAATTATTGATCAGTCTTCACGAATCTGACTGATTATTCAGTAAGGTTATGTCTCACGGCGCAGATAATGCGCCGTGAGTGCATAATAATCAAACAGCTTTAACCGCGATCGTCTCGCCCTGCATGCGTTTACGCAGGGTACGCTTGGTACGGTCAATAACATCACCAGCCAGCTGTCCACATGCGGCATCAATATCATCACCACGCGTTTTACGCACGATTGTGGTGAAACCATACTCCATCAGCACCTTGGAGAAACGGTCGATACGGCTGTTCGAGCTACGGCCATACGGCGCGCCCGGGAACGGGTTCCACGGGATCAGGTTGATTTTACATGGCGTATCTTTCAGCAGTTCAGCCAGCTGATGCGCATGTTCGGTACCGTCGTTGACGTGGTCCAGCATCACGTACTCGATAGTGACGCGACCCTGGTTGGCGTTGGATTTCTCCAGATAGCGACGTACGGCAGCGAGGAAGGTTTCGATATTGTACTTTTTGTTGATCGGCACAATTTCGTCACGAATTTCATCGTTTGGCGCGTGCAGGGAGATCGCCAGCGCGACGTCAATCATATCGCCGAGCTTGTCCAGCGCAGGCACAACGCCTGAGGTCGACAGCGTGACGCGACGCTTGGACAGACCAAAGCCGAAGTCATCCAGCATGATTTCCATCGCCGGAACGACGTTGGTCAGGTTCAGCAGCGGCTCACCCATCCCCATCATCACCACGTTGGTGATTGGGCGAGTGCCGGTCACTTTTGCCGCGCCTACGATTTTCGCAGCACGCCAGACCTGGCCGATAATTTCTGAAACACGCAGGTTACGGTTAAAGCCTTGCTGCGCGGTTGAGCAGAATTTGCACTCCAGCGCACAGCCCACCTGAGAGGAGACGCACAGCGTCGCGCGGTCTTCTTCCGGAATGTAGACGGTTTCAACGCGCTGATCGCCCACCGCAATCGCCCATTTGATGGTGCCATCTGCGGAGCGCTGCTCTTCCACCACTTCCGGGGCGCGGATTTCAGCCACTTCTTTGAGCTTATTGCGCAGGACCTTGTTGATGTCAGTCATGTCATCAAAATTGTCGCTGCAGTAATGGTACATCCACTTCATGACCTGATCGGCACGAAACGGCTTTTCGCCCATCTCTTTGAAGAACTCGCGCATCTGCTGACGGTTCAGATCCAGCAGGTTGATTTTTCCATTTTTATTGGGAACCGCAGGAATGGCGACTTCGGAGGTATTCACTAATTCAGACATAATATTTACCGGCCTCGTTGTTACACGTTATGGCCCATGGAGGGTTGAATAGAAACGCCCCGGAAAGCGGTCTGCTCGTCCGGGGCGTTGCATTGTACAAAGTCTGGCGCAGGGATGCCACGTCTGGACGCGGCATTTACGAAAATAATGTGTAAACGAAACCGTTAAATTAACGGGTACGTGGACACACTTCGCCTTCAGCGAAGAAGAATGCGATTTCGCGTGCAGCAGATTCAACAGAGTCAGAACCGTGGGTGCCGTTCTCGGTGAAGCTGTCAGCGTAATCAGCGCGCAGAGTTCCTGCCAGCGCGTTGTCCGGGTTGGTTGCGCCCAGCAGGTCGCGGTGACGCTGTACGGCGTTTTCGCCTTCCAGTACGGATACCACGATTGGACCGGAGGTCATGAACTCCACCAGGCCGTCAAAGAATGGGCGACCTTCGTGCTCAGCGTAGAAGCCGCGAGCCTGCTCAACGGTCAGGTGCAGCATTTTGGTACCAACAATTTTGAACCCTGCAGATTCAAAGCGAGCGAAGATGCTGCCAATAACGTTTTTTGCCACCGCGTTTGGTTTGATGATGGAAAAAGTACGTTCAATAGCCATGATAACCTCTGTCAATGTTCTGTTGTTTTGCATACCTGAGTATGGTGTGGCGCGGATTATAAAGAGCTATAGCGCTATTGCCTATGGTTCTGCATAACATTTTTTTAAAATGAGACGAAGATTAGCAACAGTCCGGGTTTCGCATATCGTGTTGATGATGAAAACAGAGCGGACACTGCTTTTCATCAGGCGTAAATGACCAGAAATGACGGCGGCACGTCAGGCAAACGGCTTCATATGCCAGTATGGCCACGTTTTTCGCCGTTCCTTCTCTTTGCGTCACTTTTATCGCCGCATGCTGGCATACCGCTTCGCAGCCGCCGCAACCGGTACAACGTCCGGTTTCGACGATCAGTTCAGCGTTCTCAAACCGAATCGCGTTTTCCGTACAACTCCGCCAGCACGCGCCGCACAATACACACTTTCCGGCGTCGAGAGCTATCTCTGCCTCACTAACCCCAGAAAACGCTCTGCGCAGTTCACGCTGACCGGGCACGACGCTACAGGTCCGGACATCCTCACGGGGAACGTGCATCAGCGCACGGCGGGCGATATTAACCTCGTTGACGGGTAAAAGTTTAAACGCCCATGCCGCTTCACCGCGTCGACGAAGCACAAGATTAAGCCGGGCAATCGCCAGCAGCCAGTCAGGATACTGCTCCACGTCGATACTGATAAAACGAACATGGTGCTGTGCATGCCAGAGCAGCAGCTCATTCACATCCGGCGCACGTTCAGTAAAAGGCCCGACAAGCGTATCGCCACACAAAAAGCGTTGTCGCGGCGTGATGCCGGTGATGGCATCAGTGGGGCAAACAAACAGGCAGTCACCGCATTCAATACAGCGGTTCTCATCAACCGAGATATCTGCGTCCGTAAAAGAAAAAGCCTGCACGGGACAAACGTCTGCGCAGGCACAACAGGAAGCATGGCGAAAACGGCGACGGACGCACGCATGCGTCACGTCCATCGCCGGGCCAAACGTCAATCTGCCCATCAGCCAATACTGAAGAAAACGAAGCGCAGCATCAGCTCACCCGCAATCAGCAAGGCGCTGCCCAGCAGCATTGTGCCTCGCGCCGCTTTTAACCCGCCTGCAGCAAAGCACAGCATACCCACGACAGACACACACCAGCTCAGCAGATGCACGGTGCGCAGTTGTTGCAGCATCTGTAACGGCGCATGAGGGAACGTCACCACGGTGTTGTCCATAGCCGAGATGTCGGCCAGCCAGACGGGCTGCATCACCAGACGCACAAGCACCAGCAGCGTGATAATGACCACCGCCGCACGCAGAGTAGCCCGGGAACGCATCCCAACCGCCATGCAGGCTGAACCAATAATGCCCACCGAGCCGATAAACAGCACCAGCGTGTTGATATGCTGCCACGTCACCACGGACGCATGCATGTAGATCTGCGCCATGCAGAACACATCCACCAGCCCGACAAGGCCCGCCGCCGCCAGAAGCAGCTTCCAGCCTGGCTTTTTGGCGAACATCAGCAGCGTCGCGAGACCCAGCGCCGCCAGGTAAAGGCTGGCAAAGATAATCTCACGGCTCAGCCAGGAGCTGGAGACATGGCGCAGCGCGTTGAGAGCATTGAGCGGATAGCCCATGTGCAGCGCCGAGGCGAGCAATCCGAGGCTTGCGAGCACAAACGCCCCGGCAGCAGGCAGAAGCGCGCTACGCTGCAAAACATGCGCCCCCCCGAACGCCAGCCAGAGCGTCACGCCTACCGAGCCCTGCAGGAACAGCGTAAAAATCAGCAGCGGTAACTCATGCATGGCGTTTGCCCTCTTTCTCTGCACCCTGATGCGCTTTGATCACCAGATTCGGTTTTGTGATGGAAGAATCAGGCAAGCCTTTCACGTCACAGACCGCACCATACTTCGCCCGCAGTTCATCAATCGGCCCGAATTTAATCGCTTCGAGTGGACAGGTTGCCACACAGACGGGCTGCTCCCCCTTCGCCTGGAGATCCACGCAGAAATCGCATTTTGACATTTGCCCGGTCTGCTCGTTGAGCTGTGGCGCGCCGTAGGGGCATGACCACGCACAGTAGCCGCAGCCGACGCACTTATCTGTATCAACGCGCACAATGCCGTCTCCCGGACGCTTGTGCATCGCCGTGGTCGGACAGTTTTTAGTGCAGATGGGGTCTGCACAGTGGTTACAGGAAATAGAGAGCGTGTAAGCAAACACATTGTTGCTGACGCCGCCCTGCCCGGTGGGGATGAAATTCCCGCCGTTGACTTCGTACACGCGACGGAAACGACGTCCGACCTCAAGGTTGTTTTTATCTTTGCATGCCACCTGGCAGGCTTTACACCCTGAGCAGCGTGAAGAGTCGATATAAAAGCCCAGCTGTTTGTCGCTCACCGGCGCGTAGTGTTTAAACTGACTCATGCTTTTGCCACCTCCACCAGCATGGTTTGATGTGAATTCCCTTTCGCAAGCGCGGTAATACGAGCCGAACTGAGCACGTTCGCGCAGCCGCCTTTATCAATGCCCTTCTCATCCGGCTGCCACCAGGCACCTGCCTGCATGGCTACCACGCCAGGAATGATGCGCGGCGTAACCTCCGCCGGGATCTCACAAATGCCGCGTGCGTTATGGATACGCACGGTATCTCCCTGCGCAATGCCGCGCTTCTGCGCGTCCTGAGGGTTAATCCACAGCTTTTGCTGCTGCGCCTCAATCAGCCACGGGTTGGCGTACTGGGTAGAGTTGGCGCGGTTTTTCCCTTTCCAGGTGATCAGCTGCAGCGGGAAGGTTTTCGCCAGTTCGTCTTCCGGCCCTTCGTGGGCAGGCACGTAGTGCGACAGCGCCGGAATTTCCGGGTGCTGCATGTCGTACAGACGCTTCGAGAAGATCTCAATTTTTCCGGACGGCGTCGGGAACGGATGATTTTGCGGGTCGCGAATGTTGTCTTCAAAAGCAACGTACGGCGCGCTTTTGAAGAGATGCTGACGCGTCTTTTGTAACGTCGCGAAGTCCGGCAGGTTTTCATCTGGCATGGAGAGCCGCGTCTGCTCCCAGATGTGCTCAATCCACGCCTTTTCGTCACGCCCTTCGCTGAATGCCGGTTCGACGCCAAGCTTAGCAGCGACCTCCCGCAGCCAGTCGTAGTCTGAACGGCGCTCAAATTCAGGCTCAATCAGCTTTTCGGACAGGATCAGATAGCTTGCAGTACCCCAGGTTTCGCCGATATTCCAGCGTTCCATAAAGCTGGTTTCCGGCAGGAGAAGATCGGCGTATCGGGCGCTCGGCGTCATAAACAGATCGCTCGCGACGATAAACTGGATTTTCGACTCGTCTTCCAGCACGCGGGTTGCCTGATGAAGATCCGGGTTCTGGTTAGCCAGATAATTGCCCGCCAGCGAGAAGAGGATGCGGATATTGCTGTCCAGCTTTTCGGCATCCTTCAGGCCGACTTCCGCCGTTACCTTAGAGGCATCGTCGGCGGCCTGCACCCAGTTCATCACCGATATTTTGGCTTTCACCGGGTTATCCGGCATCTCCGGGCCTGCGGCAAATTTACGGTTAGCACAGCCGCCATAGCCAGCCGCCCAGCCGCCTTTCACCCCAACGTTACCCGTCAGCGTGGCCAGTATCGTCGAGCCGCGCGCGGTGCGCTCGCCGCAGTTATGGCGCTGCGGTCCCCAGCCCTGGATCAGCGCGGCGGGCTTCGTCGTGGCATAATCGCGCGCCAGCTGACGAATGGTTTGCGCAGGCACGTGGGTGATCTTCTCTGCCCACTCAGGCGTTTTCGCCACGCCATCTTTTGCCCCGCTCAGGTAAGCCATCAGGGATTCATTGGCCGGAACGCCTTCCGGCATAGCGTCTTCATCAAAGCCCAGGGTATAGCGCAGAATAAAGTCGCGATCGTGCAAGTTCTCCGTGACGATCACGTACATCATGGCGTCCATCAGGGCGTTATCGGTTGTTGGCAGCAGCGGGATCCACTGGTCAGCAAGGGAGGACACCGTATCTGAATAGCGCGGATCGACAACGATGAAGCGGGTGCCGTTTTGCTTCATCTTCTGGAAGAAGTAGTTGCTGTGACCAAAAATCGTTTCCGTCGGGTTATGTCCCCAGAGGATGACCAGTTTGGTGTCCAGTAACGTGTCCAGCGAGCTGCCGCTGGCGGCGGTACCGTAGGTATAGGGCGTTGCCGCTGCGGTGTTGCCCATACTGACCGAGTGATAGCTTTCGAGATAGCCACCCGTTAAATTAAGCAGACGACGAACCATTTTATCGCCGGAGAACGTTCCTCCCGAAACTGCGGTGCCAACATGCACATAGCGCGAAGCAGCACCGTATTTTTGCGTAATGGTTTTTAATTGATTCGCAATAAGCGTTGTAGCTTCATCCCAGGTAATACGTTCGAATTTTCCTTCGCCACGTTTACCCACGCGTTTCATTGGATATTTAAGCCGATCGGGATGATAAACAAATTTCCGATACGCGCGTCCGCGAACGCAGGCGCGCATCACCGGCATTTGAAGATCCAGTTCATTATCCGGACGCGTAGAGATGCGTGTGACCACGCCGTCGCTGACGTGCGCCCGAATATCGCATTTCCCGCCACAGTCAAAGGTGCTGCAGGTTTGAATGACTTTTTCTTCGGGTTCGTTCACTGCCGCAGGCATTGTCGCCGCCTGCGCTTTTCCGCCTTTTACCACAAACGGCAGAGCGGCAAGCGCGGACCCGGCCTGAATAAAGTGACGCCGGGAGAGAGCGGGATTAAGACTCTCTCTCAGTTTCTTATTTTTTTTCATTGCTCGTTCCTTCAAATAAAAACGCATTCTCGTTTTTTTGCAGAACCGAACATTGATAATTATCAAGCTAACCCTTCTGGATTATTTTAATAAGCCATTTCGAAATTCACCGTCGCTATTTGGCCGGTTTCATCCATTACCATTAATTGATATTCACCCGGCAAATATAATTTCAGCGAATATTTATATTCATGTCCCTCTAAAGGCTCGCCATTTAAAAACCACCATCGCTGCCCTTCTCCACCGCTGGTTGAGAGAGAAAGCGTTATAGTTGTCTCACCCGGAAGACGCTTGATGACGGCCCCCTCTCTGACCCCTGACAGCATAAGCGGCGCGATATTGCTGTTATCCAGAGGCGGGCAAACTGTTGATGCTGCCGGGAGACGCGCCGCTCTTTTTTCCGCAGCGGGCAGCCACGGCTCCAGCGGCAGCGGCCAGACATCCAGGACTTTTTCAGTAGCATCCGGGCAATCTGCGGCCACGCGTTTGCCGGTTTTATCCAGCCAGACCGGGAAACGAATGCCGCGTATGCCCTCCTGTTCAGGGAGAAGCAGCGTGGGCGGTTCACTCCCTTCCAGCAGCCAGGTCGACAGGCGACGTCGACAGTTTTCACTGCCTTCCGGTAGCGACTGGCCGCCCGGCCAGCAGATCACGCCCCGCCCGACGCTCTCCGGACGCGGATCGCGCGGCAGGCGGGCTTCGTCTACCGTTGAACGCGACTGAAGCAGATTATTGACCTGGTTTAACAGCGGAACCGCGCTGGCAAACCCAAACTGTCCCGCCACGGGCGTGCCGTCCGGTCGTCCGGTCCAGATGCCTATCACATAACGGGCATTCAGACCGATGGCCCAGGCATCACGGTACCCGTAGCTGGTGCCGGTTTTCCACGCCAGCGGCGCAATCTGTGGCAGCGCATTATCCGGCAGCGGCTGCGCTTCATTGGCCAGAATACGGCGAATAATCCACGCCGAGCCTGGCGATAACAGCGGGCGTTCAGTCAGCGGATCGCCCGGCTGTAACCGCAGCCTTCCCGCCTTACCGTGTCGGGCAAAGGCGCTATAGGCCGCAGCGATATCTGCCAGCCGCGCGCCCGCCCCGCCGAGGATCAGAGACAGATTCGGCTGCGCCCCCGCAGGCAAGATCAGCGGCAAGCCTGCGTTGCTCAGCATCCCGGCAAATCGTTTTGGTCCGTAGGCTTCCAGCACCTGAACGGCCGGCAGGTTGAGGGAGCGGACCAGCGCTTCACTCATGCTGACCGGCCCATGGAACCCGCTGTCAAAATTCCCGGGACGATAATCACCGGTTTTTCTTGGCACATCCTGAAGCAGCGAGGCGGGATGGATCAGGCCATCATCCAGCGCCATGCCGTAGATAAAGGGTTTTAACACCGATCCCGGGGATCGGATCGCATTGACCATATCCACATGGCTAAAACGCGTGTCATCGTTGATATCCACCGATCCAACCCAACCGCGCACTTTCATATCGGTATGATCGACCACGATCATCGCCAGCGAGCTGCGGGCCGGCAGACGCGATTTCCAGTTCATCGCCAGCTCTTCCAGCTGCCGCTGCAGTCCGGCATCCAGCGTGGTGACAATTTTCGTGTCGCGACTTTTGCCGAGCATCATCCGAGCAAAGAGCGGCGCCAGCTGCGGCATCTGCCGGGGCGCCAGCCATACTGATTCTTCACGGGACTCTTTGACCTGCTTTGCGGACCAGACGCCCTGCGTCGCCATGCGGTCGAGCACTTTATTGCGCGCCGCTTCGGCCCGTTCAGGCCAGCGGTCCGGGCGTAATCGACTCGGCGCCTGCGGCAGCACCGCCAGCAGCGCCGCGTCGGAATAGCTGAGCTGCGACGGCGGCTTGCCCAGATACGTCCAGCTTGCCGCTCCCACGCCCTGCAGCGTACCGCCAAAGGGGGAGCGATTGAGATAGAGCGTCAGGATTTCGCGTTTGGAAAGATGCCACTCCAGCTGCATGGCACGCCAGAGCTGGCGAATTTTGCCGCCAAAGGTGCGCGGATGCGGGTCCAGCAGTCGCGCGACCTGCATGGTGAGCGTGCTTCCGCCAGAGATGACTTTCCCGGAACTGAGATCCTGCCAGGCGGCGCGCAGGACAGAGAGCGGGTTTACGCCGGGGTGATCCCAGAACCAGCGATCTTCGTACTGGATCAGCGCCTCAAGATAACGGGGAGAGACCTCTTCGATCGTCACCGGATAGCGCCAGATCCCGTCGCTATCGGCAAAACGCCAGAGCGGCGTGCCCTTCTCATCCACCACCACCCGGGCAGGGTTAACCTCTTTCAGCGGCAACGGCCACAGGCGGTCGGCAGCGATAATCAGCCCCCCTAAAACGAGAAGCGCTCCCGCCAGCCACAGCCAGCGGGAGCGTGTCAGACGTGCCATTCGCATATTACGGAACAACAATCAGCGGGCCGCTGGCCGCACCCGTTGCCCGCCACTGCGGCACATACATAGACTCGACCATCGGAACCGGCACCTGGTAGGTTCCCGGCGTCACGGCGCGCGCCAGATAAACCAGCGTGACCGGCTGACCTTCATTTACCGGCACGGCGGCCACAAAGCGGTCGTCGCGGAATTCCATATGCTGAATGTCCGCCTGCTGCATCTGGCTGAGAAGGTTCTGCACCTCACTGCCGCTGTCCTGCAGGCTGGCGCTGCTGCTTGCCAGGTTCTGGTTTTCCAGCTCCAGCCCCGCAGGCAGGAGATCTACCACCAGCGCGTCCGGCACGTTCTGGCTGGCTTTAACTTCCAGCCACACCAGCACCAGCTCGCCGCTCTTCAGCGAAGAGAGTGATTTCGTACTGCCGTCGGTTGCCAGGATATGACGTTCGACCTGCAACACGTTCGCGCTCGGCTGAGGAGCATAGTCAGGATAACCGGTGCTATCAAGGCGTACCCACAGCGGTGAAGTGCCGGTATTGGTGACCTGCAGCGCGCCAAGCTGGTCGCCGCTCACGTTTTGTACCTGCGCTTTATCGCCACCTGATGCGGAATCTGACAGGGAGGTTTTCGCCTGCCATGCACCGGACAGAGTTTGCAGCGAACGTCCGGCCAGGAACAGCGCGTTGCTCTCCTGAGTGGACAACCAGCGCTGGCTGAAGGCCTGTTCAGAAAGAGCATTCAGCAGCGTATTTTGCGCATCCGGCAGAAGTTTGTACTCCTCCAGCAGGGAGAGCATCAGCGCGTTATCGCGAAGCTGGCTACCGTAATCGGCCATCCAGGTTTTGCTGTCGTTGCGCGGCGTTTTGAGCGCCAGATCCAGCGCCTGCTGGCTGCGCGGGGCATCGCCCATCAGCCTGAGCGCCATGCCCAGCTGCATCAGCGGCAGACCGGACGCCGCCTGAGCGTGACGATCCCAGATTTCACGCAGCGCGCCCAGCGGCGCTTTTTGCTGACGAGCCAGCACCAGGGCGGCATAGGCCTGAACGGCAAATTTACTGGCCTGAGTATCGTCGCTGTAGCGGATGGACATCATGCCCGGGTCCTGCAGATAGCGCAGCAACCGGCTATTGGCGTTATTCACCGCATCGGCAGGCACGCTATAGCCCTGCTCGCCCGCCCGCACCAGGAAGTCGGTCACATAAGCCGTCAGCCAGTACTCTTCCGGACCGTTTTTATCCCACAGCGCGAACCCGCCGTCTTCACGCTGCATCTGCAGCAGACGGGAAATACCGATATCAATGGCGGCACGGCGTTTATCGTCCGTATCACCTTTAATGCCAAGCGCCGTCAGCTGCGCCGCGTTGGTGTAGAGCGACGGGAACAGGCCGCTGGTGGTCTGCTCCAGGCAGCCATACGGATAGGCCTGCAGTTCGCGAATATAGCGCGCCAGGTTGAGCGGTGGTTTGCCGCTCAGCAGCAGTTGTCCCTGCAGGGTGGCAGGAGAGAAACCGTTACTGTGCTGCGCCGGTGCGGTCCAGGATTCGCCAGGGTTGAGCATGGCACCGGTATTCACCGTCTGTGCCGGGAATGCCGGACGCACGCCGATTTTCCAGCTCTTCTGCTGTGGTGCAAAGGTCTCGCCCGGAAGCTGCAGGCCGGTAACCTGTGCTGTTACCTCTCCGTCACCATACCCCTCCAGCGCACGCACCGGAATAAACAGGGTGGTCCGCGCCCCCGGAGGCAGCTGCACCGGCTGCGGCTGTCCACCTTCCAGCGACAGTTTGCCTGTCGCGGTCAGGGCAACGTTCAGCGTTTGCGGCTGGTCGGTCAGGTTGGTGAGATCCAGCGTCAGGCGTGAGGTGTCTCCACTTGCCAGGAAGCGCGGCGTGTTGAGCTCGGTAATAACCGGTGCGGCCACCACAACCTTGCTTTCGCTGCTGCCGAAATCGTCTTCCGTCCAGGCCTGCGCCATCAGACGCAGTTCGCCGTTGAAATCACCAATCGGCAGCGTAATCGTGCCTTCCCCGTTGGCATCCAGCGTAACCGGCTGTGCCTGCTGGGCAATGATGGTGACGTGGTTCACCGGCGGTTTGCCGCCGCGCTTCAGTTCATCCCCATCGCCACCGAAGCGCAGCGAGGCCAGACGGCCCTGCCCTTCAATGACCTGGCCGTATATATCGTAGATATCCGCGCCGTAACGCTTCTGGCCAAAGAAAGCCTGCCACGGATCCGGCGTGACGTAATCGGTAATGTTCAGCACGCCGCTGTCCACCGCCGAGACCAGCACGTTCACCTTCTGCGGCACGGCCCCCTCTTTCACGCTGGCTTTCACCTTCACCGAGAGCGTCTGGTTTGGACGCATTTTCTGCGGGTTATCGAGCGCAATATTCAGGCGGCGATTTTCATCGCCCATCGGCAGATGCAGCAGACCGACCGCACGTTTCGGCGTGGCGGATTTGGATTTATCTCCGGGACGCACCACCAGCGTGCTGAGGTAAAGATCGTGACGTTTCCAGGCTTTATCCACCGGAATGGAGAGATCGAGACCGTTTGCCGGCACGTCGATCTCTTTCCACCACAGCGGCCCTTCGCTGGATTCGATCATCGCATAGCCCTTGCCTGCGGCCGGCGCGGCGATGTGCAATTGGATGGTGTCGCCCGGCTGATAGGCTGGCTTATCCAGTTTCAGCGTCACACGGTCAGGGCGCGCGGCCCCAGTGCCGTCGCTGTTATCCTGCCAGCTGTAGCCTGCCCAGAAGCGCACGCTGCTGACCATTTCATCAGGCGCTTTGACTTCCAGACGATAAGAGCCCCACTCTACCGGGAAGGTAACTTTACCCGTTTCATCGGCCTTAAGCGTCAGCTCCTGCTCGCCTTCGACGAGGTCTTTCTGATCGAACTGAGACTGCCAGCCTTCGCTCTCAGACCAGTTCCAGAAGTAGTCCCGACGCTCGCGAATCAGACTAACCTGTAATCCGGAAACGGCCTTTTTCGCGCCGCTGGCATCGGCATACACGATGTCGAAGCTGGCGTTGCCGTTCTCATCAACAATCGGCTGGTTGACGGTCGTATCGGTGCGGTAGTCGTAAACCGCCTTGCTGGCGAACTGAGGGCGAATACCCGGCAGCTCAGCCGCCGGCCAGATAGCCTGCTCAGCGCGACGCGTCACCGGACGACCACCTGATTCCAGCAGGCTGGCCTGCAGGATCAGCTGCAGCGGAGAGTGCACGTCTTTCCACTGGCTTTCGGTAGAAACCTGCCCACGCCCCTGCTCGTCCAGCGTAAGCTGAACTTCATCCAGGCTGCGGCTCAGGTTCTCTTCGGCGATATCACCAAACTGGAAGCCCGGCAGCGCGGCCACCGCGTCACGCAGCGGACGCAGGAAGAGCTGGCCCTGCAGAGAGTTACCGTTGGCCGGTGCGCCATACAGGTAATAGCCGACCACGTTAAAGTCGACGTTATCCTGCGGTGAAACCGGCGTTTTTTGTCCGCTCAGGTTGAGCGCCATGCGCTCTGGCATGAAGTCTTCGACGTGGAAGTCCCACAGGCGCTGCAGGTTATCGCCCGTGTTGGCGCGGATATGCCACATGCCGGTCTGCGCCCCGCTGTCCAGCGGGTAGTTGAATCGGTAGAGACCGTTTTCAGGCTGAACAACGATCGAGCGAGCCACCTGACCATCAGGGCGCAGCACGTCAAGCTTCACGGGCTGATCGGGAAGCGGCTTACCGTCACTGTCGCGCAGCAGGCCGTTGAGGATCACCGTTTCGCCCGGGCGATAGAGATCGCGTGGGCCAAACATGAAGAACTGCTTGCTGTAGCCCGGACTCCCGGCGATATCAAACTCCGCCAGGTCGAGGGCCGGTAGCTTGAGGTCAAGCAGCGTGGTCTGGCCGTCTTTACTGGCCAGAATCAGGGCAGCCTCTTTGTCGGTCTCAAGCTTTGCGTGGCCATCGCCGTCGCTGTTCGCTTCGGCAAGGGTCTGCCCTTTGTCATTCAACAGGGTAACGGTAACCCCTGACTGCGCCGCACCGTTCTCCAGACTCTGGGTGAAGATGTCCAGGCGATTATGATAACGGTGAGCGGACAGGCCAATATCGCTTAAGGTAAAGAGCGTTGCGGCGTTGCTGTAGTTATAGTGCCCGGCCTGGTTCATGACCGCGATGTAAACCCCAGACTGCTGGAGTGGTTTAATATCCTTCAGGGGCAACAGCAATTTTTCGCGCGTGTTGCGCGCCGGATTAAGATCGAAGCGACCGGTGTAAACCAGCTCCGCCATCTTTAGCAGGTTGTCGGATTCCCAGTTGGTGAGGGAGTTGCGGTATTCCCACTGGCTGACAAAAGAGGCCAGCGATTCCGGCTTCACGCGGTAGAAATTGACGTCCACGTTGTTGACGTTAAGCGCCATTACCGGCAACCCTTCCACCACCTTGCCCGGCAGCAGCGAGCCGCGGCTGGCAAACCCGACGGTAGGCTCGACGTCCCGGGTGGTGAGAGCTTTTTCATAATCAATGCCGAACGTCGCCTTGTTCAGCGCCTGCAGGCCCCGTTCAACGGTGACGACCAGGTTGCGGTTGGGCTCCAGATGACGCAGGCGAAGCTCTTTCAGGTTAGGCGCAAGTTCCCACGCCCCGTCAACTTTGCCGCTTTTTTTGTCCACGACATGCACGGTTTTCGCGAAATCCTGATCGGGATTCAGCGGAACCGAGAATGTCAGCACCAGCGTGGCGGCACCGTCGAGCTGAACTTCAGAGGCATCCAGCAGGGTCAGCGCTTTTCCCTGACTCTGGGCGGCTAGCTTAGCCAGCGTTTCAGCATTTGGCTTTTCCGCGGCTTTTGGTGTGGATGCAGTGGATGCCGCGGGAGCCGCAGCCTGAGGTTTATCGTCGCTGTTATCACAGCCGACAAGCGTAAACGTGGTAAGCAGCGCAAGAGAGAGCGCGGCTAAGCGAAACGGTTTCATCCTTTGTCCCTGGCCCAGAGGGGGCCTGTTGGTCGTCGTCCGGATAAGTATTATCCGCAAGTTTCATTAATTCAAAAAGTCCAATTTTAGAATCTGGAAAGCGCCTCGCAGAATGGCATCACGCCGCTACGCCGTGATGGAACCGCGATCACAGCGCATAACGTCACATGTTACCTTTCACGTCATTTGTTTTTAAAACAAGAGGATAGATGGATAAACACATCTAAAGACTGCTAGTTTTATGACCATGACGCACCCCGAGTGCGCGGTTCAAAAAGAGAGAAAGCCATGAAACGAGCCGTGAACGCCCTACAAAATTTCGGAAAATCATTGTACGGACCGGTGCTTATCTTACCGATCGTCGGTCTGTTTATCGCCTTTGGTAACGTGCTGGGTAACGGTAATCTCGCCGAGTACCTGCCGTTTCTCGGTCATCCGCTGATTCAGCATCTTGGTCAGTTGATCGCAAAATCTGCCGTGTCGGTGCTGGTTAACCTGGCGCTGGTGTTTGCCGTCGGTATTCCGATTGGCCTGGCGACGCGCGATAAAGGCTATGCCGCGCTGATTGGCCTGGTCACCTTTGTCGTATTCATCAACGCCATGAACGTCACGCTGCAGCTGCAGGGCGCGCTGGCGCCAGCGGCGCAGATGAAAGCGGCCGGACAGACGATGGTACTGGGCGTGCAGGTGCTGGAGATGGGGGTCTTTGCCGGGATACTGACCGGAGCGCTTTCCGGCTATCTGTACAACAAATACTCCGGCGTACAGTTTAACGGCGCGATGGCGATTTACTCCGGCCACTGTTTTGTCGCCATCGTCATGCTCCCCGTCTCCATGCTGCTCGGCGTGGTGATGAGCGAACTGTGGCCCTTTGCCCAGCACGGCATTAGCGCCCTGGCGCTGGCCATCAAAGGCTCCGGGCCGTTTGGCGTGGCCATCTACGGTTTCCTGGAACGCATTCTGGTCCCCACCGGCCTGCACCATCTGGTTTATACGCCGTTCCTCTATACCGAGCTGGGCGGCACGCAGGAGGTATGCGGCGCAACCTATCAGGGCGCGCGCAATATCTACTTTGCCGAGATGGCCTGCCCGGACGTGAAGCAACTCAGCAGCACCGTGGTGTGGGACGCACGCGGCATCAGCAAAATGTTTGGCCTGCCTGCCGCGGCGCTGGCGATGTATATGACCGCCAGGCCAGAGCGTAAAGCGGCGGCGAAAGCGATTCTGATCCCGGCGGCGCTGACTTCGCTGCTGGTCGGCGTGACCGAGCCGATTGAGTTCTCCTTCCTGTTTGTCGCCCCGCTGCTGTTCATGGTGCACGCGGTGCTGACCGGCATCGGCATGATGCTGTTCTCGCTGCTGGGCGTTCACGCCATCGGCGCCAACGGGATTATCGACTTCATCCTTTACAACCTGCCGCTCGGCACGGCCAAGTCCAACTGGCCGATGTACATCGTTGTCGGGCTGATCATGTTCGCCCTCTACTTTGTGGTGTTCCGCTTCCTGATCCTGCGCTTCAACATGAAAACGCCGGGCCGTGAAGATGAGGACCAGGAGACGCGCCTCTACAGCAAGCAGGAGTACCAGGCGAAGGGCAATAACGACGGTCTGGGCGAGTCCATCGTGGTGGGGCTGGGCGGTCGGGAAAACATTGAAGTGGTGGACAACTGCTACACCCGCTTGCGCGTCACGGTAAAGGACGTCGCCATTATCGACGAGCCGCGCCTGAAGGCGACTGGCGCGAAAGGGATTATCAAACAAGGTAACAACGTTCAGGTGGTCTACGGGCTGCATGTCAAAAAAATGCGAGAAGCCGTTGAGACGTTTCTCTGAAAGGAGCTAAAGATGTTAACACCCCCATTCATTCTGTCGATTGCCGGCGGCGGCAGCACCTACACGCCGGGCATTGTGAAAAGCCTGATGGTGCGCCTGCAGGATTTCCCGCTGGCCGAAATTCGCCTTTACGATATCGACGAAGCGCGTCAGAACACCATTGCGCCGGTCGTCGAGAAGGTCATTCGCGACCACAGTCAGCGCATCACATTTACCGTCACCAGCGACCCGGAAGTGGCCTTTAGCGGCGCGCATTTTGTCTTCGCCCAGATGCGCGTCGGCCAGTACAAAATGCGTGAGCAGGATGAGAAGATCCCGCTGCGTCACGGCGTGGTGGGCCAGGAAACCTGCGGCCCTGGCGGGCTGGCTTACGGCCTGCGCACGATCCTGCCGATGGTGGAGCTTATCGATCTGGTCGATCGCTACGCGCACGAGAAAGCCTGGATCGTGAACTACTCCAACCCGGCGGCGATCGTCGCGGAAGGCGTGCGCCGCCTGCGCCCGAACGCGAGGGTGCTGAACATCTGCGATATGCCGGTTGCCGCGATGCGCAATATGGGCGCCATTCTGGGCGTGGATCGTCATAAACTGGAAGTGGACTACTTCGGCCTGAACCACTTCGGCTGGTTTACCCGCGTGCTGGTGGACGGCGAAGACAAGCTCCCGGCGCTGCGTAAGCATATCGCGAAGTTTGGCCTGCTGACGGAAGATGCGGCTAAAACCGACCCGCAGCACTCGGATCCGTCGTGGGTGAAAACCTGGCGCAATATCAAGCCGATCATGGACAACTTCCCCGAGTATCTGCCGAACCCGTATCTGCAGTATTACCTGATGCCGAACCAGATTGTGGCGCATCAGAACCCGGACTATACCCGCGCCAACGAAGTGATGAACGGGCGCGAGAAAAAGCTGTTCGCCGCCGCCGAAGAATATCAACGCACCGGAATTTTACCGGATGCCTTCCACGTGGGCGTCCACGGTGAATTTATCGTTGACGTCGCCTGTTCGCTGGCGTTCAACCTGCGAAGCCGCCATCTGGTGATGGTGGAAAACCGCGGGGCGATTACCAACCTGCCGTACGATGCGGTGGTGGAAGTTCCCGCTTATATCACCGCCGAAGGCCCGGAACCGATTCGCGTCGGCCAGGTGCCGCTGTTCCATCAGACCCTTTTGCAACAGCAGCTCGCGTCTGAACAGCTGCTGGTGGAGGCGACTATCGAAGGGAGCTATGAAAAAGCGTTGCAGGCATTTACCCTGAACCGCACCGTGCCGACCATGGAACATGCAAAAGCGATTCTGGATGAGATGATTGAGGCCAACCGCGACTACTGGCCAGCGCTGCAAAAAGCCTGGCAGGACGGCGAACCGGTGAAAAAATAGGGGCTTGCTCGCGAGTTGAACGTGGTTTGCTTGTCGGTGTCAGAAAAAACACCGACAATCCTTTTTTACGGAAAAGAATGGAGGCAACCCATGTCCACCTCATATTTTGTCGCCGCCGACTGGCTGATTGAGCACGGCGACGATCCGGAAGTGCAGATTATCGACGCGCGTATGGCCCCTCCGGGACAAGAGCATCGTGACGTGCCCGGTGAATACCGCGCAGGGCATCTGCCTGGCGCGGTATTTTTTGATATTGAAGCCCTCTCCGATCACACCTCTCCCCTGCCGCACATGCTGCCGCGCCCGGAAGCGTTTTCCGTGGCGATGCGCGAGCTGGGCATCAGCAAAGACAAACACCTCGTTGTCTATGATGAAGGTAACCTCTTCTCGGCGCCGCGCGCGTGGTGGATGCTGAAAAACTTCGGCGTGGAAAAAGTCTCGATTCTTGCCGGCGGGCTGGCGGGCTGGAAGCGCGACGAGCTGCCGCTTCAGCAGGGTGACGTCACGCTGCCGGAAGGCGAATTCGATGCGACCTTTGACGCCCACGTGGTAAAACGCCTGACCGACGTGCTGGTCGTGAGCCATGAAAAAACGGCGCAAATCGTCGATGCCCGTCCTGCGCCGCGCTTTAATGCCGAAGCGGATGAACCGCGTCCGGGGCTGAAGCGTGGACATATTCCGGGCGCGCTGAACGTGCCGTGGGGCGACCTGGTGTTTGAGGGCGAGCTGAAAACCACCGACGAGCTGCGCGCTATTTTTGAACGTCAGGGCGTGGATTTGCATCGTCCGATTATCGCCAGCTGCGGTTCCGGCGTAACGGCCTGCGTGGTCATTCTGGCGCTCGCCACGCTCGGCGTAAGCGACGTCACGCTCTACGACGGCGCCTGGAGCGAATGGGGCGCGCGTGACGACCTGCCGGTTGAACCCGCGAAATAATGGATAACCGCCTGGCCACGCTGTTAACGCGCGGGGCGTCATTGACCCGCGCGGAGTATCGCGTCCTCGCCCACCTCACGGAGCATCCGCTGCTGGTGGGCAACATCACGGTTCGCGAGCTGGCGCAGGCGACGTTCGTTTCTACCGCCACCATCATGCGGCTGTGTCAGAAGCTGGGGTTCAGCGGCTTTAGCGAGTTTATCTGGCACTGCAAGCAGCTGCTCTCCGACACGCCGCATATTGCCGCTCAGGCGCAGTCGCGCCCTGAACTCCCGGTGTTGTTTAACCAGTTTATCGCCAACTATCAGCACACCTTTCAGTGGGTTACCCAGGACAAACGCCAGCAGTTTTCCGACCTGCTGCGCCAGAAAGAGAGCTTCTTTCTCTACGGGGCCGGGTTTTCTTATCTGTTTGCGGAGTACCTGACCAAGAAGCTACAGGTAATGGGCAAAACGGCGTTTATCTCCGGACCGGGCGACAGCCGGAACATTTTTCTCAGCAATGCCGCCCGCTATCAGGTGTTTATTGCCGTCTCGCGCAGTGGCGAAACGGAGCAGGTGCTGGATAAAGCGCGGATAGCCAAAAACGTCGGCATGACGATCGTCGCGTTTACCCGCGCCTCGGCCAACACGCTGGCGGAGATGGCCGACGTGCACTTTGCGCTCTATGACGAAGCGGTGCACTTTGCCGCCGAAGCCGCAGGGGTGACGTCGTTTGAGTCGAATCTGGTGCTGCTGATGGATTTACTGCTGCTGGAAGCAACGGGGTGATATTCACCCCGCTGTCATCAGATAATGCGGTTGGTCTTGAGATCGCGCAGGAAGCCGCCCCAGCGACGCTCGTAGAACGGCGTAATGTGCTCGGTAATAAAGTGGCTGATGCCCTTCTCACCGTTTTTCACCTGGCAGATATCAATTGGTTCATCGCCCGGTAGCGTGTCGGTCGCCACGCTGCCCGCTGCCTGAACGATCTCGTCGAAATCGCCATCGGCTTCAATACCGATCAACAGCACCGGCTTTTCGTCCGCGCGCTCTTTAATGGAGCAGAGAAAGGCGCGCCTGACGGGCTTGAGCGTTTTGAACAGCGTCGTCAGGGAATCAATCATCTGCGCGGGCGGCTCGGCCACTTCAGAAAGCAGCAGCGTTTCGCCCCCTTCCAGCACTTCCTGCGTGCTGAGCGGGTTGCCCTCTTCGCCAATCAGGTGGCTGATTTCACGCGGCGTAAACTCTTTCCCGGTCGGCAGCTTCGCGTTCAGGAACAGCGTCTGGCCGAGCGTCATTTCAAACAGGGTACGCACCGGCATCACCACGAACGCCTGTTCATCTTCTACCGCTTTCTGCAGCGCGTCCAGCGAGGTGAAGAACGGGATCACCGACGTGCCGTCGTCTTTCTCCCAGTGCAGCAGATCCAGCGCGCTGTCTTCTACGACCTGTTCACCTTCAGCCGCAGTGCCCGGCACCCAGACGGTGGATTCCAGCAGCGTGCGGAAAAAGGCCGGACGGTGGGCGGGCTCGGTCGCCGCCTGCTCCAGCAGGGTTTCTAATTCGTTTTTGGTTTCTGACATAGTTTGGCTACTTCAAAAAACGCCGGGTGGCGCTTCGCTTATCCGGCCTACAAAACCGTAGGCCCGTGCAAGCGCAGCGCCGCCGGGCAATATGATGACGCCGAAGGCGCGCGTAAGCGTAGCGCCACCCGGCAAAAAAGATTACTCAGCCGTCAGCAGGTTCGCCACGGTACGCACGCCCAGACCGGTCGCGCCCGCGGACCACTGTTCTACCGCCGCTTTACGGTAGGTTGCAGAGCAGTCAATGTGCAGCCAGCCCTCGTGGTAGTTCTCAACAAAGTGAGACAGGAACCCTGCTGCGGTGCTTGCCCCCGCCGGGTACGCCGCGCTGGCGGTGTTGTTCAGCTCGGCAAAGTTGGACGGCAGCTGGCTGCGGTGGAACTCGGCCAGCGGCAGACGCCAGAACGGTTCGTTTTCCGCCGCGGCGCTGGCCAGCAGGCGTGCGGCCAGCTTGTCGTCAAAGCTGAACAGCGCGTGGTAGTCGTTACCCAGCGCGGTTTTCGCCGCACCGGTCAGAGTCGCCATGTCGATGATCAGCTCAGGCTTCTGGGCAGATGCGTCGATCAGGCCATCGGCCAGCACCAGACGGCCTTCGGCGTCAGTGTTCATCACCTCAACGTTTTTGCCGTTACGGTAGCGAATGATGTCGCCCAGCTTGAAGGCGTTGCCGCTCACCATGTTGTCCGCGCAGCACAGGTACAGCTTCACGCGCTTTTTCAGACCGCGGGTGATGGCAAAGGCCAGCGCGCCGGTGATGGTGGCCGCGCCGCCCATGTCGGACTTCATGGAGTCCATGAACGCGCTCTGCTTCAGGCTGTAGCCGCCGGTGTCGAAGGTGATGCCTTTCCCGACCAGGCAGGCAAAGACAGGGGCGTCTTTATCGCCGGTTGGGTTGTAGTCCAGCGCCAGCAGCACCGGAGGACGCTCGGAGCCGCGGCCCACGGTGTGGATACCCATGTAGTTCTGCTCGCGCAGGTCTTCACCCTTGGTGATGCGGTAGGACATCTTGTCGCCCGCCACGCCGCACAGCAGGTCAACGGCGCGCTGCGCCAGCTGCTCAGGGCCTAACTCTTCCGCCGGGGCGTTGATGGTGTCGCGCACCCAGTCGATAATGTTCAGGCGGCTTTCCAGCTCTTTCTGACCGGCTTCGTCGAGGTTCGCCCACTCAATTTTGCGGGTGCCTTTCGGCCCTTTGTAGCCTGCCCAGAACGCCCAGCTGCGGTCGGTGTCCCACCCTTCGCCTTCCAGCGAGACATGCTTAATGCCCAGACCGTCAATTTTACGCGCGGCGCGCTGGATCAGGCCCAAATCATCATTGCCCGTCAGGTGCAGGGTAATACCGTCGTTATTAATGCTGTAGGTGGCTTTCTCGCCCCAGCGCGCGTCGGCAGGCTGATTCGAGAGCGTAATCTTCATCGCTTCGGTCATTTTATTTTTCCTTATTAGCAACTAGCAAACGGGCCGCCTGAAGGCAGCCCGTTTTGTTATTTATTCTGCTTCATCTAACCAGACTAACAGAATCGCCTCCAGAATTTTTTCATTGGATGCGTTTGGATCGTCGTCGAAATCCTCTAAATCGCAGATCCACTGATGCATATCGGTGAATCGTACGGTCTTCGGATCGAGATCCGGGTTCGCGTCGTAGAGCGCTTCGCCGATTTCACGGCTGTCTGTCCACTTCAGTCCCATATTAATGCTCGCGTGCGTGGTTGATGGTGTAGCGTGGGAACTCCACGACCAGATCTTCATCGGTCACCGCTGCCTGGCAGCTTAAGCGGCTGTCCGGCTCCAGACCCCATGCTTTATCCAGCATGTCGTCTTCGTCTTCGGTGCTCTCGGCAAGAGAGTCAAAACCTTCACGCACGATGCAGTGGCAGGTGGTGCAGGCACAGGATTTTTCACAGGCGTGTTCCACTTCGATACCTGCACGCAGGGCAACATCGAGAATGGTTTCACCGGTCTTCGCTTCCAGAACAGCGCCATCCGGACAGAGGTCCGCATGAGGCAAAATTACAATCTTTGGCATATTAAACCTCGTCCACGGACTGGCCTTTCAGCGCGACGCGGACAGATTTGTCCATGCGGCGAGCAGCGAAGTCCTGGGTTTGTTTATCAACGTTTTTAATGGCTTCTTCTATTGCGTCAGCGTCATCGCCTACTGCGACAGCGCTTAAGCGCGCGGCAGCGTCGTCAATCACCTGGCGCTCAGCGGCGCTTAACAGCGCGGCATCGGCAGCGAGCGCGCCGTTCAGGCTCTCCAGCACGCGGGCGGCTTCAACTTTTTGTTCAGCCAGCATACGCGCCTTCACATCCTGCTCGGCGTAGCTCATTGAGTCCTGAATCATGGAGGCGATTTCGCCATCGGTCAGGCCGTAGGACGGCTTCACCTGAATAGACGACTCGACACCGGTCGATTTTTCCATCGCCGTGACGCTCAGCAGGCCGTCGGCATCCACCTGGAAGGTGACGCGAATATGCGCCCCGCCCGCCGGCAGCGCCGGGATTCCGCGCAGCGCAAAGCGCGCCAGAGAACGGCAGTCCTGCACCAGCTCGCGTTCGCCCTGCATCACGTGGATGGACATCGCGGTCTGGCCGTCTTTAAAGGTGGTGAACTCCTGCGCGCGCGCCACCGGAATGGTGGTGTTCCGCGGGATCACTTTCTCCACCAGGCCGCCCATGGTTTCTAAACCGAGAGACAGCGGGATGACATCCAGCAGCAGCATTTCGCTGTCCGGCTTGTTGCCAACCAGAATATCGGCCTGAATCGCGGCGCCGACGGCAACCACTTTGTCCGGGTCGATGGAGGTCAGCGGCGTGCGGCCAAAGAATTCGCCCACGCGCTCGCGCACCAGCGGCACGCGGGTCGAACCGCCCACCATGACCACTTCCAGCACCTCGTTCGCCTCAACGCCGGCATCTTTCAATGCGCGACGGCAGGCCAGTAAGGTGCGTTTCACCAGCGGGGCAATCAGATCGCTGAACTGGTCGCGGGTGATGTCACCCTGCCAGCCCGCAACATTGACGGTAACCGTCTGCGCATCGCTCAGGGCGATTTTAGCGTCGATGGCCGCATCCAGCAGTTCACGCTGTATGCGGGCATCGCTGCGATCGCTGATGCCCGCCTGCTCGCGGATGTAGTCCGCCAGCAGATGGTCGAAGTCATCGCCGCCCAGCGCGGAATCCCCGCCGGTCGCCAGCACTTCAAATACCCCGCGGCTCAGGCGCAGGATGGAGATATCAAACGTCCCGCCGCCGAGATCGTAAACCGCGATCACCCCTTCCTGACCGGAATCGAGGCCGTAGGCAATCGCCGCCGCCGTCGGTTCGTTCAGCAGACGCAGCACGTGCAGGCCCGCCAGACGCGCGGCGTCTTTGGTGCCCTGACGCTGTGCATCATCAAAGTAGGCAGGAACGGTGATCACCACGCCGTCCAGATCGCCGCCGAGCGTGACCGTAGCACGCTCCGCCAGCGCTTTGAGGATGTCAGCAGAAACACGAATCGGGTTCAGCAGACCGGCCGCGGTCGCAATCATCGGCAGGCCGTTTTCACTGGCCTGCAGCTGATACGGCAGATGCGGGTAGCGGGTCTGAATATCGGCCAGCGAGCGGCCCATCATGCGCTTGACGGAGCTGATGGTGTTTGCCGGATCGCGCGCGGCGTTAGCGCGGGCGTCATAGCCGACCGCGTGACCCTGCTGCTGGTAGTGGACCACGGAAGGCAGCAGATGGCGGCCCTGCTCGTCAGCCAGCGTTTCCGCCTGGCCGCTGCGCACGGTCGCCACGAGGGAATTGGTGGTACCCAGATCAATACCCACCGCCAGACGACGCTGGTGCGGTGCGGCACTTAAGCCAGGCTCACTAATTTGTAATAAGGCCATAATTGCTTCCGAAATTAAAAATCGAGCAGCTTTTCTTCGAGTTGTTCAGCACTGCTTCGCAGTTTATCGAGAAAACGGAGTTTGCGCACAGTGTCTGCCGCCACGTCCCAGGTCTCGTTGTTCAGTTGCTCCACCATCTGCTGATGGCGGGTATCGAACATGCCCTTCACGCGCGTGATGAAGCTTTCCAGACGCGCTTCGTCTTTGGCCTGTTCAATCTCATCCAGTTCTTCGCGCAGCTCCAGCTGCTCCATCAGAAACGCCGTGTCGCGGACGGTATGCTGTTCGCTCGCCAGATCAAAACCGTGGAGCGAGAGCAGATACTCAGCGCGCGCCAGCGGATGGCGCAGCGTCTGCCAGGCCTGGTTGATGGTCGCGGATTGCGACACCGCAGCCAGCTGCTCTGCCTGAGTACCGCTCGCGAATTTGTCCGGATGGTACTGACGCTGCAGATCCTGAAAACGGATCGTCAGCGCCTGGAGATCGATCGGGTATTGAGCGGGTAGTCCGAAGAGAGTGAAGTAATCCATAACAATCTCAGGGGTAGCCTGTTAAAACAAACCCCACGCGTAGCGGGTAACGCCACGGTGGGGTTTCGGATGACGCGCGGTTAAACGTGGAAGCTTTCGCCGCAACCACACTCGTCTTTGACGTTCGGGTTCGTAAATTTGAACCCTTCGTTCAGGCCTTCTTTGACGAAGTCCAGCTGAGTGCCGTTGAGGAATTGCAGGCTTTTGCCATCGACCACCACCTTCACGCCCTTGTCTTCAAACACGATGTCGTCAGACGCCGGCTCGTCAACAAACTCCAGTACGTAAGCCATACCAGAACAGCCGGAGGTACGTACGCCCAGTCGCAGGCCAAAGCCTTTACCACGGTTCGCCAGAAAAGAGCTTACTCGCGCGGCAGCGCTGTCGCTAAGGGTAATCGACATACTCAAACCTCAATTATTTTGCTTCACGTTTGCTTTTGTAATCCGCAATGGCGGCTTTGATCGCGTCTTCTGCCAGAATTGAGCAGTGAATTTTCACCGGTGGCAGTTCGAGTTCTTCAGCAATATCCGTGTTCTTGATTGCCTGTGCTTCGTCCAGAGACTTGCCCTTCACCCATTCGGTGACGAGGGAGCTGGACGCGATAGCAGAACCGCAGCCGTAGGTCTTGAAGCGCGCGTCTTCAATGATACCTTCATTGTTGACTTTAATCTGCAACTTCATCACGTCGCCACACGCTGGCGCACCGACCATGCCGCTACCAACAGATTCGTCGCTGTTGTCAAAAGAGCCAACGTTGCGCGGGTTTTCGTAATGATCGATGACTTTTTCGCTGTATGCCATGATTGAATTCTCCTTATGTACCGATTAGTGATGTGACCATTCAATGCTGTTCAGATCCACGCCCTGTTTGAACATTTCCCACAGTGGAGAAAGGTCGCGCAGACGGCCAATGGAGTTGCGAACCAGCTTGATGGTGTAGTCAATCTCTTCTTCGGTAGTGAAACGACCTAAAGAGAAACGGATAGAGCTGTGTGCCAGCTCGTCAGTCATACCCAGCGCGCGCAGCACGTAGGATGGCTCAAGGCTTGCAGACGTACAGGCAGAACCGGAAGAAACCGCCAGGTCTTTCAGCGCCATGATCAACGACTCGCCTTCAACATAGTTGAAGCTGACGTTGAGGATGTTCGGTGCGCCCTGCTCGAGATCGCCGTTCAGATACACTTCTTCCATATCTTTCACGCCGTCCCACAGACGGTTACGCAGCGTGCGCAGGCGTGCCATCTCGGTTTCCATCTCTTCTTTTGCAATGCGGTAGGCTTCGCCCATGCCCACGATCTGGTGAACAGGCAGCGTACCGGAACGCATGCCGCGCTCGTGACCACCGCCGTGCATCTGTGCTTCGATGCGGATACGCGGTTTACGACGAACGTACAGCGCGCCGATGCCTTTCGGGCCATAGATTTTGTGGCCGGAGAAGGACATCAGGTCAACTTTCAGCTGGCTCAGGTCGATAGGCAGTTTGCCCACGCTCTGGGTCGCGTCCACGTGGTAGATGATACCGCGCGCGCGGCACATTTCGCCGATGGTCGCGATGTCTTGTACCACGCCGATTTCGTTGTTGACGTGCATGATGGAGACCAGAATGGTGTCATCACGCATGGCCGCTTCGAGCTCTTTCAGATCGATAATGCCGTTGCTCTGTGGCGCCAGATAGGTGACTTCGTACCCTTCACGCTCCAGCTGGCGGCAGGTGTCCAGCACGGCTTTGTGTTCGGTTTTGCTGGTGATAATGTGCTTGCCTTTTTTCTGATAAAAGTTGGCTGCACCTTTAATCGCCAGGTTGTCGGATTCGGTCGCACCGGAGGTGAAAACAATCTCACGCGGGTCGGCACCCACCAGGTCAGCAATCTGATTACGGGCGATATCAACCGCCTCTTCAGCATGCCAGCCAAAACGGTGTGAACGGGAAGCTGGGTTACCAAAGTTTCCGTCCAGGGTCAGACACTGCATCATTTTCTCGGCAACACGCGGGTCCACCGGCGTGGTTGCGGAGTAATCGAGATAAATCGGTAATTTCATTGCTCTTTAAACTCCGTACATCGCTTCAATGCAAGGAATCAGGCAACCGGCTGGATGTACGACCGAGTACACGGGGCGAGTCTACGCCCCGGCCTGATTCTGAAATACTTATCGTTTTATTACGCGCGTAATTTGACGTCGATAGCGTCCTGCGCGCGGGTGCTGCGTTGGGAATCATGGCTGTGCTGACGGCCCGAAACATCCAGAACTTCCTGGTTATTCACCAGCTCACCGAGGGTGATGTTGTTCAGGAAGCCGGTCAGACGGTCGCTCAGATCGCGCCACAGCGCGTGGGTCAGGCATTTATCGCCGCCCTGGCAGCCGCCTTTACCCTGGCAACGGGTCGCGTCAACGGATTCGTCAACGGCGCTGATCACTTCGCCAACTGCAATACTGCCCGCGTCTTTACCCAGCAGATAACCGCCGCCTGGGCCACGAACGCTGGAAACCAGTCCATTTTTACGCAGTCTGGAGAACAGCTGTTCCAGATAAGAGAGGGAGATCCCCTGTCGTTCAGAAATATCAGCCAACGGAACCGGGCCCGCTTCGGAGTTGAGCGCAACGTCCAGCATCGCGGTCACGGCATAACGCCCTTTAGATGTCAGTCTCATGTCTTACTTAACCTCAAACTCGCCCCTGCCCGGGGTTTTTTATTGTAAAATGGGGTATTGCATAGCAGGGCCAAGTCTGACATTCCTGACTAAAATGGTCAACTATTTACTTGACTGTTTTAGTCAGGTATTTAACCTTCTGTGCCGTTTTTTGTCGGGTGGCGCTTCGCTTACCCGACCTGCGGTTTTGTAGGCCGGGTAAGCGGAGCGCCACCCGGCGAACAGGCGACACTACTCTTTATTTTTCTGCTCAATCGACGCCAGGATCCCGCGCAGGATGTTCAGCTCCTGGCTTTCCGGACGCGCGCGGGTGAACAGACGGCGCAGCTTGTTCATCACCTGACCCGGGTGGCCTTCGCGGATAAAGCCGGTCGAGAGCAGCGTCTGCTCCAGGTGACCGTAGAAACGCTCAAGGTCGTCCACCAGCGGGTAAGCCGTCTCTTCTTTAGGCTCAACCTCTTTTTCCTGCGTTGCCAGCCACGCCATACGCACTTCATAGGCGATAACCTGCACCGCCATCGCCAGGTTCAGCGAGCTGTACTCCGGGTTTGCCGCAATCGCCACGTGATAATGACACTTCTGCAGCTCGTCGTTGGTCAGGCCAACGCGCTCGCGGCCGAACACCAGCGCAACCGGTGCTTGTTCAGCCTCAGAGACACTTTTCAGGCCGCATTCACGCGGATCGAGCATTGGCCACGGCAGCGTGCGCGAACGGGCGCTGGTACCGACAACGAGGCTGCAGCCGGCCAGCGCTTCGTCAAGGGTATCGACGATCTGGGCGTTGCCGATCACGTCGCTGGCTCCGGCCGCCAGGGCGATGGCCTGCGAGTCTGGCTTCACCAGCGGGTTAACCAGCCACAGGTTCGTTAAGCCCATGGTTTTCATAGCGCGGGCAACGGAGCCCATGTTGCCGGTGTGCGATGTTTCGACCAGCACGATTCGAATGTTTTGCAGCATAATTTTTAATGTCTGGATTCAGTGTCTGAAGAATATTCGGGCATATTATCATAAACGGGAGACATAATCCGATCCCGCTGCTATACTCTGCGCCGATTTTCCTGTTCTTTAACATCCAGTGAGAGAGACCGATGCATCCGATGCTGACCATCGCCGTGCGCGCAGCGCGCAAGGCGGGTAATGTAATTGCCAAACACTACGAAACGCCAGACTCCGTAGAAACCAGCCAGAAAGGCAGCAATGATTTCGTGACGAACGTCGATAAAGCCGCAGAAGCGATTATTATCGAAACGATCCGCAAATCTTACCCACAGCACACCATCATCACCGAAGAAAGCGGTGAACATGAAGGTACCGATCAGGATGTTCAATGGGTTATCGATCCACTGGATGGCACCACCAACTTCGTCAAACGCCTGCCACACTTCTCTGTGTCTATCGCCGTACGCATTAAAGGCCGTACTGAAGTCGCCGTTGTGTACGATCCAATGCGTAACGAACTGTTCACCGCGACCCGCGGTCAGGGCGCGCAGCTGAACGGCTACCGTCTGCGCTGCAGCAACGCACGCGATCTGGACGGCACCATCCTGGCGACCGGTTTCCCGTTCAAGGCGAAACAGCACGCGACCACCTATATGAATATCCTCGGCAAACTGTTCACCGAATGCGCGGACTTCCGTCGCACCGGTTCTGCTGCGCTGGATCTGGCCTACGTTGCCACCGGCCGCGTTGACGGTTACTTCGAACTCTCACTGAAGCCATGGGATTTTGCAGCGGGCGAGCTGATCGCGCGTGAAGCAGGCGCCATTGTGTGTGACTTCACCGGCGGCCATAACTATATGTCTACCGGCAACATTGTTGCGGGTAACCCACGCGTTGTTAAAGCCATGCTGGCCAACATGCGTGATGAACTGAGCGATGCGCTGAAGCGTTAATCCAGTTTGTTAAGCCCGGTGGCGCTACGCTTACCGGGCCTACAAAATCCCTCAGTACGCTAGAAAGGCCGCAATCCCCTTCCCACCGGCACCGCGCTCATCCACATCGTCACCGCTGCCACCAGCAGAATCACTCCCCCCGCCAGCGCAAGCGTTGTCCACCCTATCTGTCGCCACAGCACCGGCGTTTTACTGCCGCTGAGTTTGACCGCCAGCTGACGGAAGCTGTGAACCAGCAGCGCTAAAGACGAAATGGTGAGAGAGGTTCCTGCCGCCATCGCCAGCGCCGAGAGCATTCCCCAGCCAAAGACACCGATTATCTTACTGAACAGCAGAACCATAATGGCACCCGAGCACGGGCGCATCCCCATCGAGAGAATAATCATCAGCCGGGCGCGCCAGTCGTCGCCGTTCTGTAATTGTTCCTGCGTGGGCAGATGCTGATGACCGCAGCCGCAGTGTTCATCATGAACGTGGTGCGGCGTAAAGGATTTGAACGTGGGCTTTTTCAGCAGCGCGCGCAGTTTTTTCAGCGCCCGCCAGCAGAGGATCAGCCCCAGCACGCCCACCAGCGCATAGCTGCCCTTCTCCAGCCAGAAGCTGCTCATGTGCAGCTGGCGCGCCGGAAGCTGTAACAGCGAAAGCACCACCACGACCAGCGCAATCGCCACGCCGCCCTGAAGCAGCGAAGAGGCCAGCGTCAGGCCGATGCTCGATTTCAGCTTAGACGGATGGGTGGCAAGCCAGGTGGTGATGACGATTTTGCCGTGCCCCGGCCCCAGCGCGTGCAGAACGCCATAGACAAAACTGAACGCCAGCAGCGAGCCGCCCGCTTTGGCCGGGTTCTCGGCCACCGCCTTCAGCAGTCCGCTCATCTGCTGGTTGATCTCACGCTGCCAGATAATGCTTTTCATCATCACCTGCGGCCAGGCCTGCCACAGCCACAGCGCCCCGCAAACCGCGAACAGCAAAAAGAGCGCCAGCGGCCAGAGGTGAAGCCAGCGACGCGGCTTGCGGATCGGAGAGGAGATTACTGACATTGTAACGTCACCTCCTGCGCGAACTGTTTACCCAGCTCCATGTCCTCAGGCGGGGCATCTGCTTTATCCAGCGAGATCGCAAAGTTCAGCGTCTCTTCGCTGGGTTTCGGGGTGTGCACGCCAATTTTGCAGCTTTTTTGCAGCGCGTCCGGCAGCCGTACGTCGCTGTCTTTGTCATAGCGCATGTCGACATAGTAGGTTGGGTCAAAAGTGGAAAAGCGGTACGTTTGCCCCGCCAGCGGCTGAGGATGCGCCAGCGGAAGCACGAACGTCAGCACCGCCTGATGCCCGTCACGCGTCATCCCGTATTCCGTTGGACGATTCTGAAATTTGACCTTTTGGCCGTTATGCCAGAATTCGGTGAAGTAGTGCTGGCCGAGCACGTTGGCCATTACTTCCGCCGCCAGATTTTTCCAGATGTCGTCGCCGGGCTTCGCGTTTCCCGCATCATAGAGCAGGTCAGCCGAGGTGATTTCATCCATCGTCCAGCGCATTTTCAGGCCGCTCAGCTGCGTGCCGTCGGTGACCAGCTCGGTCTGGAGGCCAATAAAACTGTGAGGGTGGGCGCTGGCGGTGAAGGTGATAACCGCCAAAAATAACGCCATCGCACTTTGTTTAACTGTTTGCATCAATTCCTCACGTCAAAAATTCTGTGATGTTCCCCTGCAATCCTGAGTGAAAGGCCTGCCGGCGCGCTTTTCAGCGCTCATCCTTTAGCTATTCTTATCAAACATTCACACTGGATACCCGACAGATGATGACGACGCTTGAAATTCCATCTGTGCTTTCCAGTTCGCAGCGCCGCTGCCAGGTGCTTTTGATGCTTTACCTGCCCGATGCTGCCGTCACCGCACAGAGCATAATCGCTGCCAACGGCGTGGACGACGCGATGGCACGGCAAGATATAGCCGAGACGCGCGATGAAATCCAGCGCTATCACCGGCTGGATATCGTCACGCACCACGACGGCTGCTACCGGATTGAAGGCACAGCCCTGAATCAGCGTTTATGCCTGCTGCACTGGCTGCGCCGGGCGCTGCGGCTTTGTCCGCAGTTTGTCTCGCACCAGTTTACCCCCGCATTAAAAACCGCGCTTAAACAACTCGGCATCGCGCGCCCGCTTTACGACGATGCGAACCTGCGGGCGCTGATCGGCTTCTGCTCTCGCAAGCTGCAGCGCCAGTTTGAATGCCGCGATGTGCAGTTTTTACAGCTCTATCTGCAATATTGTCTTATTCAGCACCAGCTCGGGAATACGCCGCAGTTTTCGCATGCCCAGCGCAGCTGGACCCAGTCGCGGGGAGAGTATTTTACGGCGCAGGAGATTGTCCGCCACTGGAAGCGGCGCGTGCCACAGGGCGCGCACGTGGATGAACAGCTGTTTCTGGCGCTGCTGTTTATGATGCTCCGCACGCCCGATCCGGTGCTCGATAAGCACCAGCAGGATCAGCGTCTACGCCGGGCCATCGTGCGCATGGTGGCCCGTTTTCGCTCGCAGACCGGAATGAACTTCAGCGATGAGCAGGGGCTGACCGATCAGCTGTATATCCATCTGGCTCAGGCGCTGGACCGTTCGCTGTTTGAGATCGGCATCGACAACAGCCTGCCGGAGGAGATCCATCGCCTTTATCCCCGGCTGTTACGTACCACGAAAGAGGCGCTGTTTGAGCTGGAGGCGGAATTCGGGCTGCGTTTTTCCGACGAAGAGATGAGCCTGGTGGCGGTAATTTTCGGCGCCTGGCTGATGCAGGAGACCGATCTGCATGAAAAACAGGTGATCCTGCTGACGGGAGACGATAAAGCCAGTGAGGAACAGATCGAACAGCAGCTTCGCGAGCTGACGCTGCTGCCGCTCAACATTCGCTACCTGACGCTGCAGGCCTTTCAGAAAGAGGGGGCGCCGCGCGAAGCCGCGCTGGTTATCACCCCCTACCCTACGGCCCTGCCGCTGTTCTCGCCGCCGCTGATCCATGCCGTTGAGACACTGAACGCGCAGCAGCAAGAACATATTCGCGCCATGCTGGAATCATAGCGACGCGCGGGCGGCCACTTTAGGGCGAACAACAATGGCGGGCAAGGCAACGAGCGCCATCACCCAGAAGACGCCGTGCCCCAGATGCTGATAGAGGAACCCCGCAAAGACCGTCATGATCGCAATACTGCCCCCCATTGCCACTGCCGAATAGACGGCCTGCAGGCGAATCACGTCCCCGCCCTCGCGCGCAGCGATATAGCGCATGGCCGCCAGATGGCACACGGTAAAGGTGCCGCAGTGAAGAATTTGCGCCACAATCAGCCACGGCAGATCTGTCGTCCAGCCCATAATCCCCCAGCGCGCCACGCCGCACACGGCGGAAAGCAGCAGCAGGTCACGCGCGCCAAAGCGACGGAACAGTTTTTTGCTCAGGGCAAAGATAATGACTTCGGCCACCACGCCCAGCGACCACAGATAGCCCACGGCGGAAGCGGAATATCCTGCGCCTTGCCAGTAGATGGCGCTGAAACCATAGTACGCCGCATGTGCCCCCTGAAGGAGGCATACGCACGCCAGAAAACGCCAGCTCTGTGCGACCAGGCTCCGCCATGCGGGCCAGCCCGCGCTCTCCTGATGGCGACTTTCCCCTTGCGGCATCACCGACGGTCGCAGAAGCATGCCCAGCAGCATCGAGGCAATACCGATACTCAGCAGGGCAAGAATGGCGCGGTAATCGTAAAGACTGACCAGTTTCCCCACCAGCGCCGAGCCAATCACAAAGGCGATAGAGCCCCACAGGCGCACGCGACCGTAGTCCATGGTGATCTGTTTCTGCCAGGTGTTCGCCAGGGCATCCGTCAGCGGCACCAGCGGTGAGAAGAACAGGTTAAAGCCGACCATCACCACCATCAGCCAGGCAAACTGGTGGCTGACCCAGAAGCAGGCCACAAAGACCAGGGTCAGCAGAGCCAGAATGCGTACGGCCTTGATCAGTAAGGAGGGATCGCTGACCCGCGGGGCGATCAGCAGGCTGCCGAGGAAACGCGCCACCAGCCCGGCCCCCAGCAGGACGCCGATGGTCTCGGGCGTGAGGCCGATACCCTTAAGCCAGACGCTCCAGAAAGGCAGAAAAATGCCGTAGCTAAAGAAATAGGTGAAATAACTGAGCGCCAGCCAGCGCGTGGAATGCAAGACCATGAATCCCTCCCGAAATCGAGGCCATAGTCTGGCGAGAATATAAAAATTAAGCAAGTAGATAGCCTGCTATAAATTAACGAAAAATTAACATCTTGTGCAGTCGTCTGGCTTATGGCAGGGAATGAAAATGTGTATTACGTTTAAATTACTCCACTTGCAGAGGTATTTCTGCCATGAACTCACTACGTTATCTCGATTTTGGTCAGTCGCGTCATCTGCTGCTGCTCATTGGCCGCATCGCGCTTGTCGTGCTGTTTATTATCTTTGGTTACCCGAAACTGACGGGGTTTAGCGGTACCGTACAATATATGACCTCGCTGGGTACGCCTATGCCCATGCTGGCGGCCATTATTGCGGTGGTGATGGAAGTGCCTGCTGCGATCCTGATCGTACTGGGCTTTTTCACCCGTCCTCTCGCGGTACTGTTTGTGTTCTACACCCTCGGAACGGCGGTGATTGGGCATCACTACTGGGATATGACCGGTGATGCAGTCGTACCGAATATGATTAACTTCTACAAAAACGTCAGTATTGCTGGCGCCTTTATTTTGCTGGCGATTGTCGGACCTGGCGCCATCTCCCTGGACCGGCGTTAAGCCATAAAAAAAGGCCGCATGCGCGGCCTTTTTTATTTCTGCAAAGCAGAGGAATTATGCGTATACCGGGAAGCGTGCGCAGATATCCAGAACTTTACCTTTGACGCGCTCGATAACCGCTTCGTCATTGATGTTGTCCAGAACGTCACACATCCAGCCAGCCAGCTCTTTCACTTCCGCTTCTTTGAAGCCGCGGCGAGTCACGGCCGGAGAACCGATACGGATACCGGAGGTCACGAACGGGCTCTTCGGATCGTTTGGCACGCTGTTTTTGTTCACGGTGATGTTGGCGCGGCCCAGGGCAGCGTCAGCTTCTTTACCGGTCAGGTTCTTATCAACCAGATCCAGCAGGAACAGGTGGTTTTCAGTCCCGCCGGATACCACTTTGTAGCCACGGTTCAGGAACACTTCCACCATCGCTTTGGCGTTCTTAGCAACCTGCTGCTGATAAACCTTGAATTCTGGCTCCATCGCTTCTTTCAGCGCGACCGCTTTAGCCGCGATAACGTGCATCAGCGGGCCGCCCTGCGCGCTTGGGAACACCGCGGAGTTCAGTTTTTTGTACAGCTCTTCGTCACCGCCCTTCGCCAGGATCAGGCCACCGCGTGGACCCGCCAGGGTTTTGTGGGTAGTGGTGGTCACAACGTGAGCGTGCGGAACCGGGTTAGGGTAAACGCCAGCGGCAATCAGACCGGCAACGTGCGCCATGTCGACGAACAGGTACGCGCCGATGCTGTCAGCGATTTCACGCATTTTTGCCCAGTCAACGATGCCGGAGTAAGCAGAGAAGCCACCGATGATCATCTTCGGTTTGTGCTCTTTAGCCTGCTTCGCCATGTCTTCGTAGTCAATTTTACCGGACTCATCAATACCGTAAGGGATGATGTTGTACAGTTTGCCGGAGAAGTTAACCGGGGAGCCGTGAGTCAGGTGGCCGCCCTGCGCCAGGTTCATACCCAGAACGGTATCGCCCGGCTGCAGCAGCGCGGTGTAGACCGCGAAGTTAGCCTGGGAGCCAGAGTGCGGCTGGACGTTTGCATAGTCAGCGCCAAAAAGTTCTTTCGCACGATCGATAGCCAGCTGCTCAACGATATCAACGTACTCGCAACCGCCGTAATAGCGTTTGCCCGGGTAACCTTCAGCGTATTTGTTGGTCAGCTGAGAACCCTGCGCCTGCATCACGCGCGGGCTGGTGTAGTTTTCGGAGGCGATCAGTTCGATGTGCTCTTCCTGACGTACTTTTTCCTGCTCCATAGCCTGCCACAGTTCGGCATCATAATCGGCAATGTTCATTTCACGCTTTAACATCCGCATCTCCTGACTCAGCTAACAAGTAAATTTTGGCCTGAAAAGGCAGTCCTGTTGGACGACGGGCAACAGTATAACTGATTAGTTCTGTGATAACAGGTCTTGACAAACGATTTTACGCAAACGTTTTCCTACCCGCCACGCAAGGGTTTGAGGAATAAAGCGCTCGCCCTTTCCAGCGGATTTCTTTTCAGGTTTGTGATGCATATTTTTCATCTTGCAAAGAACCATTTACAACGCAGGGGTATTTTTTATAAGATGCATTTAAAATACATCATTAAAATGACATCAGAAGGACGCGCTCATGCTCGACGCTCAAACCATCGCTACCGTAAAAGCCACTATTCCCCTGCTGGTGGAAACCGGCCCTAAACTCACCGCCCATTTCTACGACCGCATGTTCACGCACAACCCGGAGCTCAAAGAGATTTTCAACATGAGCAACCAGCGTAACGGCGATCAGCGTGAAGCGCTGTTCAACGCCATCGCGGCTTACGCCAGCAATATTGAAAACCTGGCTGCGCTGCTGCCCGCGGTGGAAAAAATCGCGCAGAAACATACCAGCTTCCAGATCCAACCCGAGCAGTACAACATCGTCGGCACTCACCTGCTGGCGACGCTGGACGAAATGTTCAGCCCGGGTCAGGAGGTGCTGGACGCGTGGGGTAAAGCCTACGGGGTGCTGGCAAACGTGTTTATCAACCGTGAAGCACAGATTTACAGCGAAAACGCCAGCAAGAACGGCGGCTGGGAAGGCACCCGCGCGTTCCGCATCGTTGAGAAAACCCCGCGCAGCGCGTTAATCACCAGCTTCGAGTTTGAGCCGGTGGACGGTAAACCGGTGGCCGATTACCAGCCAGGACAGTATCTGGGCGTGTGGCTGAAGCCTGAAGGTTTCCCGCATCAGGAGATCCGCCAGTATTCTCTTACCCGCAAGCCAAACGGCAAAGCCTATCGCATTGCGGTGAAGCGTGAGGACGGCGGTCAGGTTTCCAGCTGGCTGCACAACGAAGCTAACGTGGGCGACGTGGTCCATCTGGCCGCGCCAGCGGGCGACTTCTTCATGGCCGTTGAAGCGAATACCCCGGTGACGCTGATCTCTGCGGGTGTCGGCCAGACGCCAATGCTGGCCATGCTCGATACGCTGGCAAAATCACACCACGGTGCGCAGGTTAACTGGTTCCATGCCGCCGAAAACGGCGACGTGCACGCCTTTGCGGATGAGGTGAAAACGCTCGGAGCCTCCCTGCCGCGTTTCACCGCGCATACCTGGTATCGTCTGCCGACGGAAGCGGATCGCGCTGCCGCGCAATTTGACAGCGAAGGGTTGATGGATTTACGCCAGCATGAAGGTGCGTTCAGCGCACCGGAGATGCAGTTCTACGTCTGTGGACCGGTGGCGTTTATGCAGTATGCCGCGAAGCAGCTGGTTGAGCTGGGCGTGAACAAAGACAACATTCATTACGAATGCTTCGGGCCGCATAAGGTGCTGTAATACAAAAAGCCCCTCGTTTGAGGGGCTTTTTTTCGTCGGGTGGCGGCTGCGCCTTACCCGGCCTGGAAAATGTTTAAATCGCGGCGTCGTCTTCTTCGCCGGTACGGATACGGATCACGCGCGCCACGTCAAAGACGAAGATTTTACCATCGCCAATCTTGCCGGTCTGCGCCGTGCGGATAATGGTATCCACACAGGTATCGACGATATCGTCGCTGACCACGATTTCAATTTTCACTTTCGGCAGAAAGTCCACCATGTACTCTGCGCCACGGTAAAGCTCGGTGTGACCTTTCTGACGACCAAAACCTTTCACTTCCGTCACGGTCATCCCGGTGATGCCGACTTCCGCCAGCGCTTCACGCACATCATCCAGTTTGAAAGGTTTAATAATCGCATCAATCTTTTTCATGGTGGGTCCTTAAACTCTTGCCTGTAAGCTGCCTCGTAATCGATTGCTCACAGTACCATATTCAGGCAAATTTTGCGGTACTACTCTTTAAAATCGTTTGCTTCGAGCTCGTGGCGCGAGAGCAGCTTGTAAAACTCGGTGCGGTTGCGTCCGGCCATCCGCGCCGCGTGGGTCACGTTGCCTTTGGTGATCTGCAATAGCTTGCGCAGATAGTTCAGCTCGAACTGATTCCGCGCTTCGGCAAACGTCGGCAACGCCGTGTTTTCCCCTTCCAGTGCCTGCTCCACCAGCGCGTCGCTGATGACCGGTGAGGAGGTCAGCGCCACGCACTGCTCAATCACGTTGACCAGCTGACGGACGTTACCCGGCCAGCTTGCGGCCATCAGCCGCTTCATCGCATCGGTGGAAAACGCGCGCACGAACGGTTTATGGCGATCGGCCGCCTGACGCAAAAGATGGTTCGCCAGCAGCGGGATGTCTTCCGCACGTTCGGCCAGCGCCGGGATCTTCAGGTTGACCACGTTCAGGCGGTAGTAGAGATCTTCGCGGAACTCGTTGCGGGCCATCACTTTTGGCAGATCGCGGTGGGTAGCGGAGATAATTCGCACGTTAATATCGATATCGCGGTTGCTGCCCAGCGGGCGCACTTTGCGCTCCTGCAGCACGCGCAGCAGCTTGACCTGCAGCGGTGCGGGCATGTCGCCAATCTCGTCCAGGAACAGCGTGCCGCCTTCCGCCGCCTGGAACAGCCCCTCACGGCTGCTTACCGCACCGGTGAATGCGCCGCGGGCATGACCAAACAGTTCGGATTCAAGCAGCTGCTCCGGGAGCGCGCCACAGTTAATGGCGATAAAGGCGTTCTTGCTGCGCGGGCTGGCGTTATGAATTGCCTGCGCGAGGATCTCTTTCCCGGTTCCGCTCTGGCCGTTGATGAGCACGCTGACGTCCGACTGCGCCACCATCCTCGCCTGTTCCAGCAGGCGCAGCATCACGGGGCTGCGCGTGACGATAGATTCCCGCCAGGCTTCATCCCCCGCCGGAGCGGCATGTTCCAGCGCGCTGTCGATAGCCTTATACAGTGCGTCTTTGTCCACCGGCTTGGTCAGGAAGCTGAACACCCCCTGCTGCGTCGCGGCAACCGCATCCGGGATCGACCCGTGCGCGGTCAGGATAATCACGGGCATACCCGGCTGCTGCTTCTGGATCTCCGCGAACAGCTGCAGGCCGTCCATTTCATCCATCCGCAGGTCGCTTATCACCAGATCGATTTTCTCGCGGCTGAGAATTTTCAGCCCCTCCAGCCCGCTTTCCGCGGTCACGACGCTGTAGCCCTCACTCACCAGACGCATTCCCAGCAGCTTTAACAGCCCGGGATCGTCATCCACCAGTAAGAGATGGGCTGGTTTACGGCTCGTCATGCTTCACATCCTCTTGTTTCGGCGTATCGCTGTCCGGCGCAGCGGATGAACTCCCCGGCTGATATTTACGCGACGAGAGCTGTCTTTCGATATCGGTCAGGTTCTCCAGCTTCCGCGTCGTGGTATCCAGCTGGGTACGTAAATGTTGCTGCTGTTGACGCAGCGTATCCAGCTCGCTGTCGGTTGACTGTTGCAGCTTGCTGTAGCGGGAGCGCTCTTCAGAAAGCTGAAGCTGTAGCGTCTGTCCCTCGCGCCAGAGCTGGTATACCGGGCGGATCTGTACCGGAAGATTGACGACAAACGTGTCCAGTCGGGTCACGTTGGTGCGGCGTTCGACGGGAGTGATTTTCGCATCCGCCAGCAAAATCCCACGCTTGAACGCGTCCTGCCAGGTATCATCATCCAGCATCGCCGCTTTCGCGCGGGCGTCGACCGGCGCCAGACGCTGGGCGCAATCTATCCCGCGCAGCCAGAACAGCGGGTTACTTTCGACGTCATGGCCTGAGAGGTTCCAGATGTCGTCACAGCGGGTTGAGAGGAAATCAGCCAGCTGGTTATCGGGCCATTTATCTTCTTGTTTATCGCTAATCGCACTTTGCGGCACATGGGAAACACACCCTGCCAGAAATAAACAGGGCAGGCTCAGGCGAAGCGTGCTGCGGGAAAACACCGCGCGTACGGCGCGGGAAAAGACGTGTGACATACTCACCAGACATAGATTCATTTTATTGATTTTTCCGGCTCAGGGGCAGTTCAATACGGAAGCAAACATCCGAACGTTCGTCCGTGGCGATGTTAAGCTCACCCTGCATGCGTCGTATGCAGTCCCGGGCGATGCTTAAGCCCAGACCACTGCCTTTCACCGCACCTTTCCGCTGATGACTCCCCTGGAAAAAGGGCTCGAAGATCATGGTTTTTTCGTCATCGGGGATCGGGGTGCCGGTGTTAGCGACGTCTATAAACACCCGGGAACCCTTCGTATAGCTTCGGATATAAATGTTACCGGATTCAGTACCATAGTGCACCGCATTGGAATAAAGATTATCCAGCACGCTCATTAACAGCATGGGTTCAGCAAGACAGGTCGGCGCATTCAGCTCTACACCGGTATGCATCATTTTAGCTCTTGCTGGCAGGCTATGGGCGGAGATCACCATATCCACCAGCGGTTCAATGTCGACGTTTTCCAGTACGACCGCTCCGTCAGCCAGCTTGCGGTTGTAATCCAGCAGCTGCTCAATCAGCTTCTGCAGATTGCGGCTGCTGTTATCCAGGATCTCGACAATTTCTTTCTGTTCGGGCGTAAGCGGCCCAGCCACTTCATCCGCCAGCAGCTCCGTCCCTTCGCGCATGCTGGCCAGCGGCGTTTTAAGCTCATGGGAGATATGGCGCAGGAACTGATGACGCTGTGATTCAAGCCACGCCAGGCGCTCGGACAGCCAGATAATACGCTGACCGACGGAACGCAATTCGCGGGGACCTTTAAAAGCGACCGTATCCCCGAGCGATTTCCCCTCCCCCAGGCGGTTGATCATCCGCTGGATACCCTTCACCGGGCCGATGATCATGCGGGTAAAGAGCAGCACCAGCCCGAGGCTCACAAGGAACAGCACCAGCGCCTGCCAGCCGAAGAACTGGCCGCGCTCGGCAATCTCCTGCTGAAGCTGCTGGCCACGAGAGAAAATTACCGTGCGGGTTGACTGCACCATCTCGGTATTGGCGTTGGCGAAGGCTTCCAGGCGCGCGGCGGCGGCGGCATCGGGTCCACTGTTGTGGCACTGCAGCTGCGCAAGATCGTTCAGATCCTGACGTAACGCCTGATACAGTTTGTCGTCAGGCAGTACCCCCGCGTGAGCGTCCAGCATTTCGCTGTAGCGCTTGCGCTGGCTCTGGTACACCTTTTCCAGCGTGCGATCGTCAAGCACGCAGTACTGACGATAGCTACGCTCCATCTCAAGCGCGGCGTTGGTCATGGCTTCACTGCGTCTTGCGTCAATAAGCGTCGTGCGGTTCGTCAGTGCCGCCTGGGCACTCAACGCGTTCAGGCTTTGCCAGGCCTGCCAGGCAAGGATCAGCAACGGCAGCAGGATCAGCAGAAAGGCCATCATCACGAGCTGTCGCAGGGAACGGGGAAAAACGGGCCAGCGTTTCAACGCATTACTCTCTTAATGGGGATATACGCAGAGCGTAACTGAGTCTGCCCTTTAGATACAACAAAGCCGGGTAAAAACCCGGCTTTGTCATGGAATGAGGCGGTGCCTAACTCGACGTTTCGCCCTGGCCTGATAAAGCATCGCTATGATCAGTAGTTGGACGGCAGGCACCTTTTTGTGCGTCATTCGAAGTTTATGTAGCACGTCCCGAAGGGGCTGACATAAGAAGGTGAATGAGCCACTGGTTAATATTATGCAACACCCATGCCAAAATGCAAAACAGAATATTAACACAATGAAATGTATGCTTTTTATTCGCTTAACCCGTTCATTATCGGTTGAATGATTTCCAGGCTAAGTGTCGCTGTTCAGCAACACCTTAACGGGAACCTTTTCTGCCACATATAAATCAATAGGTTAAATGTCTCCTTTTGGAGACACCCAAACCAGAGGGTTGTCGCGATTTTGCGACAGAGACAAAAAAGCCCGGTGGCGCTCGCGCCTACCGGGCCTACAGTCAGGATGCTGAAACTTAACCCAGCTGTTTACGGGCGTTGCGGAAGATGCGCATCCACGGGCTGTCCTCGCCCCAGTTTTCCGGGTGCCAGGAGTTGCTCACGGTACGGAACACACGTTCCGGATGCGGCATCATGATGGTTGCACGACCGCTTTCGCTGGTTACCGCGGTAATACCGTTCACCGAACCGTTCGGGTTAGCCGGATAGGTTTCTGTCACCTTGCCGAAGTTATCGACAAAGCGCAGCGCCACCAGACCTTTGCTCTCCAGCTGAGCCAGATGCGCAGCATCACGCACCTCTACCTGACCTTCACCGTGGGAAACGGCGATTGGCATCTGTGAACCGACCATACCCTGCAGCAGCAGAGACGGGCTCTGGGTCACTTCCACCAGGCTAAAGCGCGCTTCGAAGCGGTCAGACTGGTTACGCACAAAGCGCGGCCAGGCTTCGCTGCCCGGGATCAGCTCGCGCAGGTTAGACATCATCTGGCAGCCGTTACACACGCCCAGCGCCAGCGTCTGCGGACGGTGGAAGAAGGTTTCGAACTCGTCGCGTACGCGGCTGTTGAACAGAATGGACTTCGCCCAGCCCTCGCCCGCGCCCAGCACGTCGCCGTAGGAGAAGCCGCCGCACGCCACCAGCGCCTGGAAATCTTCCAGACCGGTACGTCCGGCCAGCAGATCGCTCATGTGGACGTCGATAGCGTCAAAGCCCGCGCGGTGGAAGGCAGCCGCCATCTCAACGTGGGAGTTAACGCCCTGCTCGCGCAGCACCGCCACTTTCGGACGCGCACCGGTCGCAATGTACGGCGCGGCGATGTCTTCGTTGATGTCGAAGGAGAGCTTCACGTTCAGGCCAGGATCGTTGTCGTTAGCCTTCGCATTGTGCTCCTGATCGGCACATTCCGGGTTATCACGCAGGCGCTGCATCTGCCAGGTGGTTTCCGCCCACCACATGCGCAGCGTGGTGCGGCTTTCGCTGAACACGGCGTGACCGTCAGCTTCAATGACGAAGCGGTCGCCCTGAACGGCTTTACCCAGATAGTGCACGCAGTCAGCCAGGCCATGCTGCGCCAGAATCGCTTCAACCGCATCGCGATCCGCCGCACGCACCTGAATCACGGCGCCCAGCTCTTCGTTAAACAGCGCCGCCAGACGGTCTTCGCCAAGCGTCGCAATGTTCGCTTCCACGCCGCAGTGGCCGGTGAAGGCCATCTCTGCCAGGGTCACCAGCAGGCCGCCGTCGGAACGGTCGTGGTAGGCCAGCAGCTTACGCTGCGCCACCAGCGCCTGAATCGCGTCGTAGAAGCCTTTCAGCTGCGCCACGTCGCGCACGTCGGCTGGCTTATCGCCGAGCTGACGGTAAACCTGCGCCAGCGCGGTGGCGCCCAGCGCGTTGTGGCCTTTACCCAGGTCAATCAGCAGCAGGGCGTTATCTTCGGTCGAAAGCTGCGGCGTAACGGTGTGACGCACGTCTTCCACGCGGGCAAACGCGGTGATCACCAGCGACAGCGGAGAGGTCATCTCGCGCTGCTCGCTGCCTTCCTGCCAGCGGGTTTTCATCGACATGGAGTCTTTACCCACCGGAATAGTCAGGCCGAGGGCAGGACACAGCTCCTCACCCACCGCCTTCACGGCTTCATACAGGCCCGCGTCTTCGCCAGGGTGGCCGGCAGCGGCCATCCAGTTGGCGGAGAGCTTAATACGTTTGATGTCGCCAATCTGCGTCGCGGCGATGTTGGTCAGCGCTTCACCGACGGCCAGACGGGCAGAGGCCGCGAAGTCCAGCAGCGCGACCGGGGTGCGTTCACCCAGCGCCATCGCTTCGCCGTAGTAGCTGTCGAGGCTCGCGGTGGTCACGGCGCAGTTCGCCACCGGGATCTGCCACGGGCCGACCATCTGGTCACGGGATACCATACCGGTCACGGTACGGTCGCCGATGGTCACCAGGAAGGTTTTCTCAGCAACAGCTGGCAGGTGCAGCACGCGATTAACGGCTTCAGCTACGGTAATGCCCTGGCGATCCAGCGCTTTGCCCGCCGCTTTACGGGTCTGCACGTCGCGGGTCATCTTCGGCGTTTTACCGAGCAGGACGTCGAGCGGCAGATCGATCGGCTGGTTGTCGAAATGGGTGTCGCTCAGAGTCAGGTGCTGCTCTTCGGTCGCTTCACCGATGACGGCATACGGCGCGCGCTCGCGGCGGCACAGCTCGTCAAACAGCGGCAGCTGATCCGCCGCAACGGCCAGCACGTAGCGCTCCTGGGATTCGTTACACCAGATTTCCAGCGGGCTCATGCCCGGCTCATCGCTCAGGATATCGCGCAGGTTGAAACGGCCACCGCGGCCGCCGTCGCTCACCAGCTCCGGCATGGCGTTGGACAGACCGCCCGCGCCCACGTCGTGGATAAAGAGGATCGGGTTAGCATCGCCCAGCTGCCAGCAGCGGTCGATCACTTCCTGGCAGCGACGCTCCATCTCAGGGTTGTCACGCTGCACGGACGCGAAGTCGAGATCCGCATCAGACTGGCCGGAGGCCATCGAAGAGGCCGCACCGCCGCCCAGACCGATGTTCATCGCCGGGCCGCCGAGCACGATCAGCTTCGCGCCGACGACGATCTCGCCTTTCTGCACGTGATCGGCACGGATGTTGCCGATCCCGCCCGCCAGCATGATCGGTTTGTGGTAGCCGCGCAGCTCTTCGCCGTTGTGGCTGTCCACTTTCTCTTCATAGGTACGGAAGTAACCGTTCAGCGCCGGACGACCAAATTCGTTGTTAAACGCCGCGCCGCCCAGCGGGCCTTCGGTCATGATATCCAGCGCGGTCACGATGCGCTCTGGCTTGCCGAAATCTTCTTCCCACGGCTGTTCAAAGCCCGGGATACGCAGGTTGGAGACGGAGAAACCGACCAGACCCGCTTTTGGTTTTGCACCACGACCGGTCGCCCCTTCGTCACGGATTTCACCGCCGGAGCCGGTCGCCGCACCCGGCCACGGGGAGATCGCGGTCGGGTGGTTGTGGGTTTCAACCTTCATCAGGATATGCGCGGGCTCCTGATGGAAGTCATAGCGCCCTGCTTCGCGATCGGCGAAGAAGCGGCCCACCTCAGAACCTTCCATCACCGCGGCGTTGTCTTTATAGGCAGACAGCACGTGGTCAGGCGTTTGCTCCATGGTGTTTTTGATCATTTTGAACAGCGACTTTGGCTGCTGTTCGCCGTCAATAATCCAGTCGGCATTGAAAATCTTGTGGCGGCAGTGCTCCGAGTTCGCCTGCGCGAACATGTAGAGTTCAATGTCGTTCGGGTTACGGTTGAGCTTAACGAACGCATCCTGCAGGTAGTCGATTTCGTCTTCTGCCAGCGCCAGGCCGAGACGCAGGTTGGCGTCAATCAGCGCCTGACGGCCCTGTCCCAGCAGGTCCACGCTCTGTACCGGCGCAGGCTGATGGTGGGAGAAAAGCTTCTGCGCGTCATCAAGAGAGGCAAATACGCTCTCCATCATGCGGTCGTGCAGTTCAGCCGCAACCGCCTCCCACTGCGCGTCGCTCAGGGTAGAGGCTTCCACGTAGTACGCTACGCCGCGCTCCAGACGGTTAATCTGGCTCAGGCCACAGTTGTGGGCGATGTCGGTGGCTTTGGAAGACCAGGGGGAGATGGTGCCCGGACGCGGCGTCGCAAGGATCAGTTTGCCGGTTGGCGTATGGCTGCTGAGGCTTGGGCCATACTTGAGCAGGCGTTCCAGCTGTACGCGCTCCTCTGCATTCAGGGGGGCATTCAGGTCAGCAAAATGGACATACTCAGCGTAAATATTGCTTACCGGAAGGTCGGCCGCCTGAAAACGTGCCAGCAGTTTGGTAATACGGAAGGCAGACAGTGCAGGCGAACCACGCAGAATTTCCATCATAAGTCTCTCGTCTTCGAAGCGCCGGGGCGCTTACAGTGTGCGCAAGGGGGGAAAACGGGCGTCATTATAGAGAATCCTGAGCGCCGACGAAACCGTTTGCGTCGAAATAAAATTGACGAAGAGATTTAACAATAGATGTGACCTGTCTCTCTAATTGGTTGCCAAGTGGCGCAAGTTTACGCAAAATGCCGCTCATTCAATGGCAAACCTTATTGTTAACATGGCTACAGCAGACTGAGGCAACCGGCGTCGCAGAGAATTAACTAATTGAAAAAATTAAAGATTAATTATCTGCTCATCGGCATTGTAACGTTGCTGTTGGCAGTGGCCCTCTGGCCTTCCCTCCCCTGGATCGGCAAAGCCGAAAACCGTATCGCCGCCATTCAGGAGCGGGGGGAATTGCGCGTCAGTACCCTCAACTCTCCGCTGATTTACAGCGACATCAACGGCAAAATCATTGGACTGGATTATGAACTGGCACAGCAGTTCGCCGATTACCTTGGCGTAAAGCTGAAAATCACCGTCCGCCAGAATATCAACCAGCTGTTTGACGACCTCGATAACGACGATGCCGATATGCTGGCCGCCGGGCTGGTGTATAACAGTGAGCGCAGCAAAAACTATCAGCCGGGCCCGACCTACTACTCCGTTTCGCAGCAGCTGGTTTATCGCGTCGGGAGCCTGCGCCCGCGCTCGCTGGCGTCGATTAACGATCGGCAGCTGACGATTGCCCCCGGCCACGTGGTGATTGACGATCTGCGCGAGCTCAAGGAGAAGAAATATCCCGACCTGAGCTGGACGGTGGATGCGAAACTCGGCACGACGGAGCTGCTGGAGCAGGTAAAAGATCAGAAAGTCCCTTACACCATCGCCGATTCGGTCGCGATCAGCCTGTTCCAGCGGGTGCATCCTGAAATCGCCGTGGCGCTGGACGTCACCGACGAGCAGCCAGTGACCTGGTTTACTCAGCTCGACGACGATCAGACCCTCTCTGCCGCGATGCTCGATTTCTTCAACACCATGAATGAAGACGGTACGCTGGCGCGCCTGGAGGAGAAGTACCTCGGGCATGGTGATGACTTTGACTACGTTGATACCCGCAGCTTCCTGCGTGCGGTAGACAGCGTCCTGCCGGACCTGCAGCCGCTGTTCGAAAAATACGCCCAGGAAATTGACTGGAAACTGCTGGCGGCTATTTCTTATCAGGAATCCCACTGGGATACCCAGGCCACGTCTCCGACTGGCGTACGTGGTTTGATGATGTTAACCAAAAATACCGCGCTGAGCCTGGGCGTCAATGACCGTACCGATGCGGAACAGAGCATCAGCGGCGGCGCGCGCTACCTGCAGGATATGATGGCCAAAGTCCCGGAAACGGTGCCGGAAGAGGAGCGGATCTGGTTCGCGCTGGCGGCCTACAATATGGGCTATGCGCATATGCTGGATGCGCGAGCGCTGACGGCCAAAACGAAAGGCAACCCGGACAGCTGGTCAGACGTAAAGCAGCGGCTGCCGCTGCTGAGCCAGAAGCCATGGTATAACAAGCTGACGTACGGCTACGCGCGCGGGCATGAAGCCTACGCCTACGTGGAAAATATCCGTAAATATCAGATTAGCCTGGTCGGTTATCTGCTGGAGAAAGAGAAAGAGGCGACAGAGGCCAAACGGCTGGCCCAAAGCTACCCTGTCGTGGCGCCGGACGAGCTTAACCGTCCATCGGCTTCAATTCTGCCTTTTGCTGCTTTTTCTGCTGACGGCGCATTCGAAAGAAATCGCTTAATAGCCCCGAACACTCTGGTGCAAGCACCCCGCCGATAGTCTTCACCTGGTGGTTCATCCCCGGGTGACCCAGCACGTCCATCAGCGAACCGGCCGCACCGGTTTTTTCATCCCGCGCACCGAAGACCAGAGTCCCGATCCGGCTGTGTACCATCGCCCCGGAGCACATCACGCACGGCTCCAGCGTCACATACAGCGTGGTATCAAGCAGGCGATAGTTTTGCAGCACCAGACCGCCCTGACGAAGCGCCATGATTTCGGCGTGCGCCGTCGGATCGTGGCGGCCAATGGGACGGTTCCACCCTTCACCAATCACCTGGTTATTATGGACCAGCACGGCGCCCACGGGCACTTCGCCCTCGTCCCAGGCACGCTGAGCGAGCGTTAGCGCGTGGCGCATCCAGTATTCATGCGAGAATTCAGGGTTGGACAACGGTTGATACTCCAGTCGAAAAGCGGGCGGCATTATACACACCCCTTATGGATAAGACTATTCGAGTTGCTGAAGTTCACCTGATGGCGTGACGCGCCAGCGGTGCTGGCAAAAATAGAGCAGCGGGTTGTCCTGCTTGCTGTCGCTGTAGCCGCTGTACAGGCGCAGTGGCGTGCCGATACGTTTTTCCAGCTGGACCACTTTTTCATGCCCCAGGCAGCGCATCGTCAGCACCCAACCGCCGTAACCGCGGGCAATTTGCGTGGCGATAAGATTTACGCGCGGAAGCCAGGGGGTATCAAAGTAGACCTGCTCCACCAGCGTCTGCGGGGAGCCGGTAATCAGCCAGATGTCGGCATCGTTCGCGTCGAGATAGCCGGTCAGGCGCGCCTGCACCACCGGGAATGCGGCAACGTGGCCGCGGAACCACTGCGCAAAATCCTGCTCGAGCTGTTTAAGCCGCGCTTCGCTGTGCCCAAACGTACATCCCCACAGCAGCAGGCTCATCGGCCATCGCGCCGCACGGCCTTTCACCAGCAGCGCGATCCCGATAACAGGTAAGAGCGGTAGCACGAGCAGCGCATTCAGAGGCTGACGCCGCAGCAGGTAACGCATAAACGTACCAAACATATCCTGCTGATGCAGCGTGCCATCCAGGTCGAAAAAGACAACGCGACGCCCGTGATTTGCCAAACCTTACTCCTCTGGGTCGTTGAAACCTAACAGCCAGGTAAACAGGAACCCGGCGATCACCGCTACTAAATAGCCTAACAGATAGAGCACCACTTTTCCGGTCACGATGGTTAATGCCAGCGGTAACCCCGAGAGACCAAAGGTGATGACGGTGGCAACTTTCCAGTAGCTGATCAGCGCCCCGCCTACCGCGCCGCCCAGACAGGCCGCGAGGAACGGTTTACCCAGCGGCAGCGTAACACCGAAAATCAGCGGCTCGCCAATGCCGAGCAGTCCGACCGGGAGTGCGCCTTTAATCATTTTTTTCAGACGCGCGTTGCGGGTTTTCATCAGTACCGCAATTGCCGCACCGACCTGCCCTACACCCGCCATCGACAGGATAGGCAGCAGCGCGTTATAGCCGTGCGCCTGCACCAGCTCGACGTGGATCGGTACCAGCCCCTGATGCAGGCCGGTCAGCACCAGCGGCAGGAAAGTACCCGACAGCACCGCGCCCACTAACAGGCCGCCGCGGTCAATCGCCAGCGACGCACCGTGGGCGATGGCCTCAGAGATCCACCCGCCTAACGGCTGGAGGGCGACAATCGCTACGCTACCGGTAATCAGCGTGGTCAGCAGCGGGTTGAGAATCAGCTCGATGGAGCCTGGCAGAACCGCGCGCAGCCGTTTCTCGATCCAGCACATCAGGATGACCACCAGCAGCACCGCGATCACCCCGCCGCGGCCCGGCTGAAGCGCCTCACCAAACAGCGTAATCTGCGCCAGCTGCGGGCTGGACAAGATGCCCGCCATCACCCCGCCCATCGCCAGCGATCCGCCAAACACCTTCGCGGTATTCACCCCGACCAGAATGTTCATGATGGCGAACACCGCGCTGCCGAAGATCCCGAGAATCCCCAGCAGGTTCGGATACTGCGTGGCGAAATCCCCCACAATATCCGGCCGCTTGAGGATATTAATGATCCCGGTGATCAGGCCTGAGGCAATAAACGCCGGGATCAGCGGAATAAAGACGTTGGCCAGCTGTCGCAGCGCATCGCTCATGGGGGCTTTGTATTTCGCCTTTGCCTGGGCTTTGGTGCGCTCAGCATCGTCAATCGATACGCTCGCACTCACGCCCATCAGCGCGCGCATGGCATCGACAACCTGCGCCGCTTTCCCTGGGCCGACGATCAGCTGGTGCTGCTGCCCCTGTTTCACGTAGCCGCTGACGCCGGAAAGCTGCTTCAGACCCGGCACGTCAAGCTGGTCGTCGTCATGCACCTCGACGCGCACGCGCGTCATGCAGTTTTCGAGACGCTGAATATTTTGTTCCCCACCAATCCCCCGCAGGATACCGCTGGCGAGCGCTGCTGTTTTGTCCATACACGCCTCTGTTAGTGTTCTAATGCCGCCCGTAAGAAACCGTTATGCGCATCGAGTTTGGCTCTTGCGGCCGCCGCATCCAGCCCGCTTAAGATCATCAAAATGGCCGGTTTAACATCGTGATCGGTCTGTTTGAGTACCGCTTCCGCCTCTTCACGTCCTGCGCCCGTCGCCTCCATCACCATGCGGCAGGCTCTGTCCACCAGCTTGACGTTGGTGGCCTGCATATCCACCATCAGGTTCTGATACACCTTGCCGAACTTCACCATCGCGCCGGTGGAGATCATATTGAGCACCAGCTTTTGCGCGGTCCCGGATTTCAGGCGCGTGGAGCCGGTGAGCGCTTCCGGCCCGACAACTGGCGAGATAGCAATTGTGGCCACCTGCGCAATCGGTGAGCCAGGGTTGCAGGAGATGGCGACCGTCGTACAGCCGGTCTGGTTGGCGTATTCCAGCCCGCCAATCACGTACGGCGTGCGCCCGGATGCCGCCAGCCCGACCACCAGATCCTTCGCGGTCAGATTAAGATCCTTCAGGTCATCCTCGCCCAGCTGTTTGTTGTCTTCCGCCCCTTCAACGGCTTTCAACAGCGCACCGGGGCCACCGGCGATCAGCCCAACTACCAGACCATGCGGGACCCCAAAGGTTGGCGGACATTCTGACGCGTCCAGGACCCCTAAACGCCCGCTGGTCCCCGCCCCCATGTAAATAATGCGTCCACCGGCCTTGAGGGCTTCCGCAGCCGCATCGACCGCTTTCGCCACCTCTGGTAATGTCTCTTTCACTGCCTGCGCGACCAGCGTATCCTGTTGATTAAAGCGGTTAACCAGCTCCAGGGTGGAGAGCGCATCCAGATCCATGGTTTGCGGGTTACGTGTTTCAGAAACAAGTGAGCCAAGATTCATTTTTGTTCCTCAAGAATTTTTAATTCATAATAATCACACTATAATGGAATATAAAATTCATTCAGGCGAGCAAAATCCGTATTTGCGCAGATAATCACATTTTCGCCAGGAGACCGTATGAACTGTTTAATTCGCATTCGCCAGCGCTACGCAGGCTTTGCCCAAAGCGACAAGAAGCTGGCGGATTTTCTGCTTTCTCAACCCGATCGCGCGCGCCATCTCAGCTCGCAGCAGCTGGCGAGTGAAGCCGGGGTGAGCCAGTCCAGCGTGGTGAAATTTGCGCAGAAGATTGGCTTTAAGGGATTCCCTGCCCTCAAGCTGGCGATCAGTGAAGCGCTGGTCAGTAATCCTAACCCGCAGTCCATGCCGGTGCATAATCAGATCCGCGGAGACGATCCGATGCGGCTGGTCGGCGAAAAGCTGATCAAAGAGAACGTGGCGGCCATGCATGCGACGCTCGATGTGAATACGGAAGAGAAGCTGCTGGAGAGCGTGGCGATGCTGCGCGGCGCGCGGCGGATCGTTCTGACCGGCATCGGCGCGTCCGGACTTGTGGCGCGTAACTTTGGCTGGAAGCTGACAAAAATTGGCCTTAACGCCATCGTCGAGCAGGATATGCACGCCCTACTGGCGACCGTACAGGCGATGGATCCTGACGATCTGCTGCTGGCGATCTCCTATTCCGGCGAGCGCCGTGAGATCAACATGGCCACCGACGAAGTCCTGCGCGTCGGCGGTAAAATTCTGGCGATCACCGGTTTTACGCCGAATGCCCTACAGCAGCGGGCCACGCGCTGTTTATATACCATTGCCGAGGAACAGGCCACGCGCAGCGCGGCTATCTCGTCCACCAGCGCACAAATGATGCTGACGGACCTGCTGTTTATGGCACTGGTGCAGCAGGATCTGGAGCGTGCGCCCGAGCGCATTCGCCACAGCGAAGAACTGGTAAAGAAACTGGTTTGACGCGTATAATGCCCGCCCAGTTTGTGTTGTTTCTGAGAATTTCCTGATGGCGCTGTTAATTACCAAAAAATGCATTAATTGCGATATGTGCGAGCCCGAATGCCCGAACCAGGCCATTTCGATGGGCGACAGCATTTATGAGATTAACAGCGACCGCTGCACCGAATGCATCGGCCACTATGAGACGCCGACCTGTCAGAAAGTGTGCCCGATCCCCAATACCATCCTGAAGGATCCGGCACACGTCGAGAGCGAAGAGCAGCTGTGGGATAAGTTTGTCCTGATGCACCACGCGGACAAACTTTAACTTTCGATGATCACCGTTGCGCTGGCATAGTGACGCTCATCCGCGATCGTCACGTGGACGTGATTCACGCCGAGCTTCTCTGCCAGCTTTTGCGCCTCGCCCCATAAACGCAGGCTTGGCTTACCCAGCTCATCGTTAAACACTTCAAACTGGTTGAACGCCAGACCGTTACGAATGCCGGTCCCGAAGGCTTTGGCGGCCGCCTCTTTTACCGCAAAACGCTTCGCCAGAAAACGCACCGGCTGCTGATGCGCTTCCCAGATGGCCCATTCGTTATCGCTCAGCACGCGCCTTGCGAGGCGATCGCCGCTGCGGGCGATCACCGCTTCAATGCGGGCTATTTCCACGATATCGGTGCCTAAGCCCAGAATGGCCATTACTGACGCGCTTCCAGCATCAGGCGTTTCATTTCTGCGACCGCCTCTTTCAGGCCGCTCATCACCGCGCGCCCAACGATCGCGTGACCGATGTTCAGCTCGTGCATTTCCGGGATGGCGGCAATGGCCTTCACGTTATGGTAGGTCAGGCCGTGACCGGCATTGACCTTCAGACCCAGGCTCGCCGCGTAGGTGGCCGCCTTAGCAATACGCTCCAGCTCTTTCGCCTGCTCGGCATCGTTTTTAGCATCGGCATAGCAGCCGGTGTGAATTTCGATATACGGCGCGCCCACGTCGGCTGCCGCTTTAATCTGGGTGAAATCGGCGTCAATAAACAGCGAAACCAGGATACCGGCATCAGCCAGGCGCTTGCAGGCATCGTGCATTTTGTCGAGCTGGCCGGCCACGTCCAGACCGCCTTCGGTCGTGACTTCCTGGCGTTTTTCCGGCACCAGGCAGCAGAAGTGCGGCTGGGTCTCACAGGCAATCGCCAGCATCTCTTCGGTGACTGCCATCTCCAGATTCATACGGGTGTCCAGCGTCTGACGCAGAATGCGAACGTCGCGGTCAGTGATGTGGCGACGGTCTTCACGCAGGTGAACGGTAATGCCGTCGGCGCCAGCCTGTTCAGCGATAAACGCCGCCTGAACCGGATCGGGATACGCCGTGCCGCGCGCATTACGCAGCGTGGCGATGTGATCGATGTTGACGCCTAACAGTAATTCAGCCATGACAATCCTCGGTATTTTGGTTCATTTCCCTCCCCCTCTCCCTCCGGGAGAGGGCTGGGGTGAGGGGGAAAAACGTTAACGTTTCGGCACAAACTGCCTGAATAATTCCCGGCTCTTTAAGGGCTTGCCGCCAAGATACGGCTTGAGGGCAATCCGGGTAAAGCGTTTTGCTGCGCGCAGGGTATCCTGATCGGGAAACTCGCGCTCATAAAGCGCCCTGAGCTGACGCCCGGTAAAGGTGCTGTTGTCGATCACGACGCTGGCAATGAAGCCTTTTTCTTCACGGTAGCGGTAGGTCATGGTGTCTTCCACTTCGTCACCGCTGCCCGCACAGTGCAGAAAATCAACCCCGTACCCAAGATGGCCCAACAGCGCCAGCTCAAAACGCCGCAGCGCAGGCTCGGGCGTACCGGTTGCGCCAGCCAGCGCCTGGATACAGTGCAGATAATCAAAGAAAAGTTCAGAGAAGCGGGTCTCATGTTCAAGAACGCGTGAGATGAGTTCGTTGACATACAGACCGCTATAGAGCGTGATGCCGGAGAGAGGAAGCGCCAGGGAGACGGCTTCGGCGCTGCGCAGGGTTTTAACTTCCCCTCGCCCACCAAAACGTACCAGCAGTGGCGTGAAAGGCTGTAAGGCACCTTTCAGGTTAGAACGTTTGGAACGTGCGCCTTTTGCAACCAGGCGCACGCGGCCCGACTCTTCCGTGAAGACGTCCAGCATCAGGCTGGTTTCGCTCCAGGGACGACTATGCAGGACAAAGGCGCGCTGCCATCCATCCATATGCTCGTCGTCTTGTGTTACTGGTCTTCGCCGTAACCGAGGCTGCGCAGAGCACGCTCATCATCGGCCCAGCCAGATTTCACTTTCACCCACAGTTCAAGGTGAACCGGCGCTTCGAACATCTCCTGCATGTCCTTTCGGGCTTCGATGCCGATGGTTTTGATCTTGGCGCCTTTATTGCCGATCACCATCTTCTTCTGCCCTTCACGCTCAACGAGGATCAGGCCGTTGATGTCGTAGCCGCCACGCTCGTTGCTCTGGAAACGCTCGATCTCCACCGTCACAGAGTACGGCAGCTCAGCGCCCAGGAAACGCATCAGCTTTTCACGGATGATTTCAGACGCCATAAAGCGCTGAGAGCGATCGGTGATGTACTCTTCCGGGAAGTGATGAATCGCTTCCGGCAGATGTTTGCGCACGATGCCCGCGATAGTATCCACGTTCAGACCCGTCTCCGCAGACAGCGGAACGATGTCGAGGAAGTTCATCTGGCTACCGAGCCACTGCAGATGCGGCAGCAGATCGGCCTTTTCCTGCACGTTGTCAACTTTGTTGACGGCGAGGATGACCGGCGTTTTGCCGTCGCGCAGCTTGTTCAGCACCATCTCGTCGTCCGGCGTCCAGCGGGTGCCTTCCACAACGAAAATCACCAGCTCCACGTCGCCAATCGAGCTGCTCGCCGCCTTGTTCATCAGACGGTTGATGGCACGCTTCTCTTCCATGTGCAGGCCCGGTGTATCGACGTAGATCGCCTGATACGCGCCTTCAGTATGGATACCGACGATGCGGTGACGCGTGGTCTGTGCCTTACGCGAGGTGATAGAAATCTTCTGCCCAAGCAGATTATTCAACAGGGTGGATTTGCCGACGTTCGGACGTCCGACGATGGCAATAAATCCGCAATAAGTCTTTTCTTCGCTCATTCCAGCTCCAGCATTTTTAACGCCTGTTCGGCGGCAGCCTGTTCAGCCTTACGACGGCTTGAACCTGTGCCCACCACCGGTTCACTCAGGCCACTGACCTGGCAATGGATGGTAAATTCCTGATCGTGCGCTTCGCCACGAACCTGCACCACCAGATAAGATGGCAGCGGCAGATGACGGCCCTGCAAATATTCCTGCAGACGCGTTTTGGGATCTTTTTGTTTATCGCCCGGGCTGATTTCGTCCAGACGGGTCTGATACCAGTTCAGGATCAGCTTTTCGACGGTCTGGATATCGCTGTCCAGGAACACACCACCAATTAATGCTTCGACCGTATCGGCAAGAATAGATTCACGACGGAAGCCGCCGCTTTTCAGTTCACCCGGCCCAAGACGCAGACATTCGCCCAGCTCAAATTCGCGCGCGATTTCCGCAAGGGTATTTCCCCGAACCAGCGTGGCACGCATGCGGCTCATATCACCTTCATCCACGCGCGGGAAACGATGATAAAGCGCATTCGCAATCACGAAACTTAAAATAGAGTCGCCTAAAAACTCGAGACGCTCATTATGTTTGCTGCTGGCACTGCGGTGGGTTAATGCCTGTTGCAACAACTCCTGATGATGAAAAGTGTAGCCCAGCTTCCGTTGAAGCCGATTAATTACGATGGGGTTCATGCGATACCAATAAATGAATGCGTCAAAAATGCAGCACACGAAACCGACCTGAGAAAACCAACGCGGTTTCGTGTGCCGTGGCACCCTTGCAGGGCCAACCTTAAACTTCGGGGGAATATTCTATACACAACGACAGGGGATGTCGTTAGTTCGAAGAGATTTATCGGTGAAATAATTCGTGTAGCCGCTTTAATTAGCGGCTACACGTTCATTTAGTGAGAATTAATGGATTCCGCCAATACGATTCAGGCGTACGCCGGTCGGCCATTCGCCTTCCTGCTTCTCAAAACTCATCCAGATTGCGGTCGCTTTACCGACCAGATTCGCTTCCGGCACAAAGCCCCAGTAACGGCTGTCCGCAGAATTATCGCGGTTGTCACCCATCATGAAGTAATGGCCTGGCGGTACAATCCAGCTTGCCAGCTGCTGGCCCGGCTGACGATAGTACATACCCACTTGATCCTGCGCGATTGGCACGGTGAGGATCCGGTGCGTCACGTCACCCAGCGTCTCTTTGCGCTCAACCAGACGAATACCGTTTTCTTTGGTTTCGCCTTTCGGTACCTGGAAGAATCCGCTGCTCGCTTCGCCGCCGTTGTGACGGGCAAAGGTCTGCACAAAATCACTTGGCTCAACGTTTGAGTAAGTGATTGGCAGCGCGTTTTCACATGCAGTACCGGAGCTGCAGCCTGGCTGAACGGTGACTTCTTTCGCAACCGGATCGTAAGTCACTTTGTCACCCGGCAGACCTACCGCGCGCTTGATGTAGTCCAGGCGCGGATCTTCCGGATATTTGAACACCACGATGTCGCCACGTTTCGGATGACCGGTCTCGATCAGCGTTTTCTGGTAGATCGGATCTTTAATGCCGTAGGCAAACTTCTCTACCAGAATAAAATCACCAATCAGCAGCGTTGGCATCATTGAACCTGATGGGATCTGGAACGGTTCGTAAATAAACGAACGTACCACCAGCACAATCGCCAGCACCGGAAACACCGAGGCGCCCGTTTCCAGCCAGCCCGGTTTCGGACCGACTTTCTTCAGGGTTTTCGCGTCAATACCATCGCCAGTGGCTGCCTGTGCGGCAGCCTGACGTTCACGACGTTTTGGGGCGAAGATAAACTTATCCAGACACCACAGCAGACCTGTCACCAGGGTAGCAATGACCAGGATCAGGGCAAACATGTTCGCCATGCCAACTCCTTAGGGTTATTTGCCGTCTTTACCAACATGAAGGATGGCAAGGAATGCTTCCTGCGGCAGCTCGACGTTACCGACCTGCTTCATACGCTTCTTACCTTCTTTCTGCTTCTGCAGCAGCTTTTTCTTACGGCTGACGTCACCGCCATAGCACTTCGCCAGAACGTTTTTACGCAGCTGTTTCACGGTAGAACGCGCGATAATGTGGTTGCCAATGGCCGCCTGAATCGCGATATCGAACTGCTGACGCGGGATCAGATCTTTCATCTTCTCAACCAGCTCGCGGCCACGGTATGGCGCATTGTCGTTGTGGGTGATCAGCGCCAGCGCATCCACACGCTCGCCGTTGATCAGCACGTCCACACGCACCATGTTGGAGGCCTGGAAGCGTTTGAAGTTGTAATCCAGTGACGCATAGCCACGGGAGGTGGACTTCAGACGGTCGAAGAAGTCGAGTACCACTTCCGCCATCGGGATTTCGTAGGTCAGTGCGACCTGGTTACCGTGGTAAACCATGTTGGTCTGCACGCCGCGCTTCTCAATACACAGCGTAATGACGTTACCGAGGAATTCCTGCGGCAGCAGCATATGACATTCGGCAATAGGCTCACGCAGCTCGTGAATATTGTTCAGCGGCGGCAGCTTGGACGGGCTGTCGACGTAGATCACTTCTTTCGAGGTGGTTTCAACTTCATACACTACCGTCGGCGCAGTGGTGATGAGGTCCAGATCGTATTCACGCTCCAGACGTTCCTGAATGATCTCCATGTGCAGCAGACCGAGGAAGCCGCAGCGGAAGCCGAAGCCCAGCGCCGTTGAGCTTTCTGGCTCGTAGAACAGGGAGGCATCGTTCAGGCTCAGTTTGCCAAGCGCATCACGGAAGTTTTCATAGTCGTCAGAGCTGACCGGGAACAGGCCCGCGTAAACCTGCGGTTTCACCTTTTTAAAGCCTGGCAGCGCTTTTTCTGCCGGATTACGCGCACCGGTCAGGGTATCGCCCACCGGCGCACCGAGGATGTCTTTAATGGCGCACACCAGCCAGCCTACCTCGCCGCATGTCAGCTCGGTACGGTCAACCTGTTTTGGCGTGAAGATACCCAGACGGTCGGCGTTATAAACCTGTCCGGTACTCATAACCTTGATTTTGTCGCCTTTGCGCATGGTGCCGTTTTTAATACGCACCAGGGAGACAACGCCCAGATAGTTATCGAACCAGGAGTCGATAATCAGCGCCTGCAGCGGGGCATCCGGATCGCCTTCCGGGGCCGGAATATCACGTACCAGACGTTCCAGCACGTCGGTCACGCCGACGCCGGTTTTCGCAGAGCAGCGCACGGCATCGGTCGCGTCAATACCGACAATATCTTCAATCTCTTCCGCGACGCGCTCAGGATCGGCGGCTGGCAGGTCAATCTTGTTCAGAACCGGCACAACTTCGAGATCCATTTCCATCGCGGTGTAGCAGTTTGCCAATGTCTGGGCTTCTACGCCCTGCCCGGCATCGACTACCAGCAGCGCGCCTTCACAGGCCGCGAGCGAGCGTGAAACCTCATAGGAGAAGTCAACGTGGCCTGGGGTGTCGATAAAGTTCAGCTGATAGGTTTCGCCGTCAGCCGCCTTGTAATCCAGCGTGACGCTCTGCGCCTTGATGGTGATACCGCGTTCGCGTTCCAGGTCCATGGAGTCCAGAACCTGGGCTTCCATTTCACGATCAGACAGGCCACCGCAAATCTGGATAATACGGTCAGACAGCGTCGACTTACCGTGGTCAATGTGAGCAATGATCGAAAAGTTACGTATGTTCTTCATATAGTTAAATAATTATGCCTTACGAATTCCTGGAGGCCGCTGTTCTTAGCCTGACGTTTTTCAGTGCGAAAACGCAGCATTCTACACTACATCTCCGCTACCTGGAAATGGACTTAGCGCCAGGTATAGCGTGAAGAAAGGACGTTTTCTGTTTTAAGACGTAAAAATGACAAAGCCCGATGAATCACCGGGCCTCAGAAGAGAGCGTCTCAACGCGAAGCTGGTCTGGCGCCAGCCCAACGCTGAGAATGACAGGCTGCCACTCCTCGCGCGCGGCAAGCGTCGGGGAGAGGCCTTTGGCAAGCCAGAATCCCCCCAGACCACCTAATGCGGCACCGCACATGGCGGCACCGTCGGTGCCAAACAGCATCTGGAAAACGCCGCCCATGATAAACAGCCCGAGCAGCGGAGAGAGATAGACCAGCATGGCGGAACTGAGCAGACTGCCTTCCGCGATGCCGAGTTCAACCTTCTGCCCGGCCATCAGCGGCTGTTCGCTCGGCACAGAAATCGTGTGCGAGGTTTGCGGCCCGAGCTTATTCAGCACGCGGCTGCCGCAACCGGCTCGGGATGCGCAGCTATTGCATGAGGCTTTTACATCGCAGCTCACCAGCGCGATGCCGTTTTGCCACGAGACTACCGTCGCCCATTCTTTGATCATTGTGCGGCCCTGAATTTAATGCTGTCGGAGATGCGCTTCGCCGTTTGCGGAGGAAGTTCCCCCACAATGGTGATCTCTGCATTATCGCGTACCGTTGTGCTCACCGTACGGCGCCCGGTACGCAGAATTTGTTCAGTGCTGTTTGCCGTTGCGCGATTGATATTCACCGAGAAGCTGAACAAACCATCGGAATAGAGGCGTGATTCCACCGGCGTTTCAATCGTTGGCAGCTGGCGACGGCTGCTGGACACTTCGCTAAATCCTTGCGGGATCCAGGCAGGTACCCAGTTGAAATTAACGGAATCGCCTGCCGGAACGGAAAGCAGCGGCGGCAGGCTGGCCTTAGCCAGATTCTGCATGCTGTTGCCAACCTGGTTGTTCACGCTAAAGGAGATAACGCGGAACTGTTCCAGCGTTTCACCGTCACGGTCAAGCAGGTCTACACGCATGGGGAGTTTGGTTTCCGCGTCAATCCAGACAATATAGCTGTAGCGCGTTCCATCCCGGGCGACAACGCGGATCACCTCACACAGTCTGTCCGCAATACGCGTACGCCCTACCGAAATAAAATCGTAGTAAGGGGCAAGCCGTTTGAAGTCGGTGTAAATGAGTGACGGCAGGGAATCAACGATATAGTCGCCATTGAGCGTGAAAGGCTCCAGGCCGGGTTCGAAATAGCTGATTTCGTTACCACGCTGGACAACTTCCCGACGCGGGCCATCCATCTGTAAAAGCTGGGCGAGCGGCTGATTATCAAGACGGGCATGGCGATAGCGTAACGACTCGACGCCCTGCTTATTGATGCTGATAAATGCCAACTCGTAATTGAGTGACTGGCTGGCCAGATTCATTTGCTGCAACAACGCCCCGGATGATACATCAGCCGAGGCGTTGGCAGAGAAGAACAGGCTACCCGCCATCAGAGACATGGCGAACCAAAGTTGCTTCATTACTGCGATTGCGTTCCTAAAGTTTGGTTTCCGGGCACCTGCACAGCAGCTTGCTGTGTCTGCGCCTGCTCAAACTGAAGCTGTTCAGAGTGCAGACGACGCTGCAACTCGTAATCCTGCAACATCGCATTAATGCGACGGCGCTGCTCCTGAACCTGCTGTTGCTGGCCGCCGCTGGCGGAAGCATCAGCCGGTACGCCCAGGCTTACCGGGCTGGCTTTGCCCATCATCGGCAGCGTGTTAAACACTGGCGCTTCTGGCTGCTGATTAGTTTCAGACTGAGTATTATAGTGCTGGACGCCAACGATAACTGCAAGCGATACGCATGCAGCCACACCCATTTGGGTAAGCTGGCTGGCCCATGGACGCACTTTTTGCCAGAATGGCATTTTCTGCCACTGGTGAGGTGCGGGTTGAGCTTCAGGAATCAGCGGAGTGGTCTGATGAACAGGCTCATTCTCAATCGCCGCCATGACGCGGGCTGAGATATCGAAATGGAGAACCTCGCCGGTGTCACCGCGAAGGGTGTCACGGATGAGATGGTAACTCTCCCAGGTCTCTTGCATTTCGGGAGAATGAGACAGCTCGTTGAGCAGCTCACTATCCACCGTTTCACCATCCATTAAAGCGGAAAGTTTTTCTTTCTGCATGCCTAATACCTTTTCCAGTATCCCGCTATCGTCAACGCCTGATAAGCGGTTGAACTTTATTATCAATAGCTTCTCGCGCACGGAAAATTCGTGAACGTACCGTGCCGACCGGACAATCCATGATAGCGGCTATCTCTTCATAGCTCAGACCATCCAGCTCCCGTAACGTAATTGCCATGCGTAAATCTTCCGGGAGCGACTCGATCGTGCGAAAAACGATTTGTCTCAGTTCTTCTGACAACATTAAGTTCTCAGGGTTCGAAATTTCTTTCAATGCGCCGCCACTTTCGAAGTTTTCGGCGTCGATTGCGTCCACATCACTAGAAGGCGGACGACGGCCCTGAGCGACCAGATAATTCTTTGCCGTATTGACCGCAATACGGTACAGCCAGGTATAAAAAGCACTATCTCCCCGGAACGAATCCAGCGCGCGATAGGCCTTAATAAAAGACTCTTGCACCACATCAGGCACATCGCCTGACGGTACATAGCGGGAAACCAGGCTCGCCACCTTATGCTGGTAGCGCACCACCAGTAAGTTAAAGGCTTTCTGATCTCCCTTCTGGACCCGTTCAACCAGGACCTGGTCCGTTAACTGCTCGCTCATCCGAGGTAATGTCTCCCCAAACCTAAATTCCACGCGTTATCGAAACGCCACTCTAAAAATACCGCACTTTGAGCAAGCACCGAATTAGAGTGTCTGATCTTCAATAAGTTCCGTAACGCCTTTGTTTTTGTTCATCGCGCCGCAGACTGTTCATTTTCTCTCATTATAAGTCTGTTCACGATACGCACCACTTTCTGACAAGAAACATCTTTTTCCCGCCAGAAGAGTAACGCAACCCAGTCTTTATTTCATCACAAAATCTGACGCTAACGATCTGCTTCGCAAAATAATTTCACTCATTTACCCTCCGTTTACCTCCGCTTACGCGTTTAGCCATTGCAACACCCGTTAAAAAAAACGTGCGATAAATCGCATTCAGGTGCTATTCTGAGCCAACACTGTTTAGTAAATTAAACAACAATCATGAACACAACACCTGAACTCCATTGTGATGTACTGATCATCGGCAGCGGCGCTGCCGGTCTCTCTCTGGCGCTACGCCTGGCCGAGCATCAAAACGTTATCGTTCTGAGTAAAGGGCCGATAAGCGAGGGTTCCACGTTTTATGCCCAGGGCGGGATTGCCGCCGTGTTTGATGAGACAGACAGCATTGCCTCCCACGTCGACGATACGCTGATTGCCGGGGCCGGGATCGTGGATGCGCACGCCGCAGAGTTTGTTGCCAGCAATGCCCGCCATTGCGTGCAGTGGCTCATCGACCAGGGCGTCTTATTCGATACGCAGGTTCAACCCAACGGTGAAGAGAGCTATCACCTGACGCGCGAAGGCGGCCATAGCCACCGCCGCATCCTGCACGCAGCGGATGCCACCGGAAAAGAAGTGGAGACCACGCTGGTCGGCAAGGCGCTGAGCCATCCTAATATTCGGGTGCTTGAACGAAGTAACGCCGTTGATCTGATTATCTCCGACAAGATTGGCCTGCCGGGCACGCGTCGTGTGGTGGGCGCCTGGGTGTGGAACCGCAATAAAGAGAAGGTGGAAACCTGCCAGGCGAAGGCTGTGGTGCTGGCCACGGGCGGCGCCTCTAAAGTGTATCAGTACACCACGAACCCGGACATTGCCTCCGGAGACGGTATCGCGATGGCCTGGCGCGCTGGCTGCCGGGTGGCGAATCTTGAGTTCAATCAGTTTCACCCAACCGCCCTGTTCCATCCTCAGGCGCGCAACTTCCTGCTGACGGAAGCCCTGCGCGGCGAAGGCGCCTATCTGAAACGCCCTGACGGCACCCGCTTTATGCCGGACTTTGACGCCCGTGGCGAACTGGCCCCGCGCGATATCGTTGCCCGCGCCATCGACCATGAAATGAAGCGTCTTGGCGTGGACTGCATGTATCTTGATATCAGCCACAAGCCAGCAGAGTTTATTCGTCAGCACTTCCCGATGATTTACGAAAAACTGCTCAACCTTGGCATCGATTTAACCCGCGATCCGGTACCCATTGTGCCAGCCGCCCACTACACCTGCGGTGGGGTGATGGTTGACGATCATGGGCGTACCGATGTGGATGGTCTTTATGCTATTGGTGAGGTCAGTTATACCGGACTTCACGGCGCGAACCGTATGGCCTCTAACTCGCTGCTGGAGTGCCTGGTCTACGGCTGGTCGGCCGCAGAAGACATCACGAAACGCATGCCCTACGCCCGCGAAACAGAGCGCCTGTCTGCCTGGGATGAAAGCCGCGTGGAAAATCCGGACGAGCTGGTCGTGATCCAGCACAACTGGCATGAGCTACGGTTGTTTATGTGGGATTACGTCGGGATTGTGCGCACCACGAAACGTCTTGAACGCGCGTTGCGCCGCATCACTATGCTGCAGCAGGAAATTGACGAGTATTATGCCAATTTTCGCGTATCGAATAATCTGCTGGAGCTGCGCAACCTGGTGCAGGTTGCCGAGCTAATCGTTCGCTGCGCGATGATGCGTAAAGAGAGCCGGGGGTTGCACTATACCCTGGACTACCCGGATCAGCTTGCTGAATCCGGCCCGTCGATCCTCGCCCCGCAGCTTTACATAAACAGATAAAACGCCTGGGTCAGGGCAGTGTAATCTTCGGAATAACGCTGGTCTGGCCCACGGATCACCATTCGATCGTTAAAGCATTCCCCCTCTTTCGGCGAGAGCGCCAGCAGCACGCGGTGCGGCAGTCGGCCTTCGGTATCCGAAATGTCGGTACGCAGACGCAACGTCCAGCCGATCTCCTGCGCGATACCGATGAACGTGTTGCCCGTACTCTCAGGCAGGACCACGCAGAAAAAACCCTCTTCGGAGATAAGCTCGGCCGCGCTGGTGAGCAGCGCTTTATGATCGAGGGAACGGGTATAACGCGCCTGTTCGCGCTCGGGTGTCCCGCACTCAACGCCGGGCTCGTAGTAGGGAGGGTTGCTGACGATTAAATCGTAACGCGCGGTTTGTTCAGGCGCCCAGGCGAGCACATCCGCACATTCCACTTTCATGCGGGCTGCCCAGGGCGATTCGGCCATATTGTCACTCGCCTGCTCTGCCGCCTGCGCGTCCAGTTCGACGGCATCAATGGTGACATGCTCTTCCGTGCGCTGCGCCAGCATCAATGCCACCAGCCCGCTGCCGGTACCGATATCAAGAATACGCTTAACCCCTGCGACAGGCGCCCACGCTCCCAGTAAAATACCGTCTGTACCGACCTTCATGGCACAGCGATCGTGAGCGACAAAAAATTGTTTAAACGTAAAACCATCGCGGCGCAGCTGCGCTTTGAGTTGAGACATGTCGGGGCAACCTTCTAAGTGAAACTGGAGTAGCATAGGGGAAAGCGAAGTGGCCGAAAAGCGATATCCATACAAACAGATGAAGATTACAGCCGTAACGTCTATAATCAGCGCCCCACACAGAGGTAGAACATGACTGTAACGACTTTTTCCGAACTTGAACTCGATGAAAGCCTGCTCAATGCACTTGAGAGCAAAGGCTTCACACGCCCGACCGCCATTCAGGCAGCGGCCATTCCGCCTGCGCTTGAGGGCCGCGATGTGCTCGGTTCTGCGCCAACCGGTACGGGGAAGACTGCAGCCTATTTGTTGCCTGTGTTGCAGCATCTGCTCGACTTCCCACGCAAAAAATCTGGCCCGCCGCGTATTTTAATCCTGACGCCGACGCGCGAACTGGCCATGCAGGTGGCCGATCACGCGCGTGAACTCGCGGCAAATACCCATCTGGATATCGCCACCATCACCGGCGGCGTTGCGTATATGAACCACGCCGAAGTGTTCAGCGAAAACCAGGACATCGTCGTTGCGACGACAGGCCGCCTGCTGCAGTACATAAAAGAAGAGAACTTCGACTGCCGCGCGGTTGAAACGCTGATCCTCGACGAAGCCGACCGCATGCTGGACATGGGCTTCGCACAGGATATCGAGCATATTGCGGGTGAAACGCGCTGGCGTAACCAGACGATGCTGTTCTCTGCCACCCTTGAAGGGGAAGCGATTAAAGACTTCGCTGAGCGTCTGCTGGAAGATCCGGTAGAAGTGTCGGCGACGCCGTCCACCCGTGAGCGTAAGAAGATCCACCAGTGGTACTACCGCGCGGACAACCTTGAGCACAAGGTCGAATTGCTCAAACACCTGCTGAAGCAGGAAGATGCGCTGCGCACAATCGTGTTTGTGCGTAAGCGCGAGCGCGTGCACGAGCTGGCAGAAATGCTGCGTAATGCCGGGATCAACAACTGCTATCTCGAAGGCGAGATGGCGCAGATCAAGCGTACCGAAGGCATTAAGCGCCTGACCGACGGTCGCGTTAACGTGCTGGTTGCCACAGACGTGGCCGCTCGCGGGATCGACATTCCGGACGTCAGCCACGTCATTAACTTCGATATGCCGCGCAGCGGCGATACCTATCTGCACCGTATTGGCCGTACCGGCCGCGCGGGCCGCAAAGGTATTGCGATTTCACTGGTCGAAGCGCATGACTACCTGCTGCTGCAGAAAATTGGCCGCTATGTTGATGAGCCGCTGAAAGCGCGGGTTATTGATGGCTTGCGCCCAACCACACGTGCGCCGAGTGAAAAAATGACGGGTAAACCGTCCAAGAAAGCGCTTGCGAAACGTGCTGAGAGAAAAGAGAAAGAAAAAGAGAAACCGCGCGTGAAGCAGCGTCACCGCGATACCAAAAATATTGGTAAACGCCGTAAGCCAAGCTCTGCCGCATCAGAGACAAAAACGGAAGAGTAAAAAAAGCCGGGGACAATCCCCGGCTTTTTTATTCACCCCCGTAGCTGAAGCCTTACAGGCTTTCAGTAAAGGTACGCGCGATAACGTCGCGCTGCTGTTCTGGGGTCAGAGAGTTGAAGCGTACCGCATAACCAGACACGCGAATGGTCAGCTGCGGGTATTTTTCTGGGTGCTCAACCGCGTCCATCAGCGTTTCGCGACGCAGTACGTTTACGTTCAGGTGCTGACCACCTTCCACGCGCACTTCCGGTTTTACTTCCATTGGAATTTCACGGTATTCGATTTCGCCCAGTTTGCTCACCGGCACGATTTCATCTTCAGCAAAACCCGCTTTCGCGACGACACAGCGCGCTTCGTTTTTCTCGCTGTCCAGCAGCCAGAAAGAGTTGAGCAGATCGTCATTTGCAGCTTTAGTAATCTGGATACCTGTAATCATGTGTTGCCTCCCTAGGCTACATTAACTGATGTCGGCCTCTCGCGGCCAATTGGTAAAACCATTGTTTCTTGTGTGTATATATATCATTCACACCTCGGTGATTTATTGATTTAAATCAACAAAAACACCAACCACATAAAGAGTGTGGTTTGAGTTTATTGCTTTAGATCAATTTTACGACCTTACCAATTCAATTTATCCTGCACATTTTCAACATAAATTTAGCTACTTAGCGCACATTTCGGCGTGGAATTTTGCTCACCGGGCTTTAGCAGGTAAGCTAGTCAGAGATTGAGATTCGCAGGAGAGCGAGATGACGACACCTTTAACCTGGCATGACGTGCTGGCAGAAGAAAAGCAGCAGCCCTATTTTATCAATACGCTCAACACCGTTGCGGCTGAGCGTCAGTCCGGACAGACGATTTACCCACCGCAGAAAGATGTGTTCAACGCCTTTCGCTACACCGAACTGAGCGATGTGAAAGTGGTCATTCTGGGCCAGGATCCCTATCACGGTCCGGGCCAGGCGCATGGGCTGGCGTTTTCCGTACGTCCGGGCGTGGCGATCCCCCCTTCTCTGCTCAATATGTATAAAGAGCTTGAAGGAACCGTGCCCGGGTTTACCCGACCAAACCACGGCTACCTGGAAAGCTGGGCGCGCCAGGGCGTGCTGTTATTGAACACGGTACTCACCGTGCGGGCCGGCCAGGCGCACTCGCATGCCAGCCTGGGCTGGGAGACGTTCACCGATAAAGTCATCAGCCTGATCAACGAACACCGTGAAGGGGTCGTGTTTTTACTCTGGGGATCGCATGCGCAGAAGAAAGGGGCGATTATTGACCGCCAGCGTCATCACGTGTTGAAAGCGCCGCACCCGTCACCGCTGTCTGCACATCGCGGTTTCTTCGGCAGTAATCATTTTGTTCTGGCGAACGAATGGCTGGAAAAACGTGGCGAAACGCCAATTGACTGGATGCCTGTGTTACCGGCTGAGAGCGAGTAGTATTTGAATGTGCCGGGTCAGGCCCGGCACATGAAGAGGCTTATGCCTTATTCTGACGCCACCATTCGGCCAGCAGTACGCCGGTTGCAACGGATACGTTCAGACTTTCCACATTGCCTGTCCCATCAATTGAGACGCTCAGATCCGCACTGGAGAGCGCCGCATCAGACAGACCATCGCGTTCCTGACCCAGCACCAGCACCATCTTGCGTGGCAGCGTCGCTTTAAACAGCGGCGTACCGGCATGGCTCGAGGTAGTCACGATGGAATAACCCGCTTTACGGAACTGCTCAAGGGCATCCAGCACGCTATCGCCGGTGATCGGCTGTACGTGCTCGGCTCCGCCTTCCGCAGTACGGATCGCAGCGCCGGATTCCAGCAGCGCGGCATCCTGCAGCAGAACGCCTTTCACGCCAAAGTGCGCGCAGCTACGCATCATTGCGCCCAGGTTATGCGGGTTGCCCACATCTTCCAGCGCCAGCACGCAGTCATCGGCATCCGCCTGACTGACCCACTGCTGAACGGTCGTTCCGTTACGTTTTTTGATCAGGAAGCAGACGCCGCCGTGGTGTTCGGTACCGGATGCTTTGGTCAGCTCGGCATCATCAACCACGTGGTAGGCTTTGCGGTTTGCCGCCATCCAGCGCAGCGCTTCTTTAAAGCGCGGGGTTACGCTCTGAATAAACCAGGCGCGGACGATACATTCAGGACGGCTCTGGAACAGCGCCTGGCAGGCGTTCTCGCCATACACGCGGGTCTCTTCCGCACGCTGACGGCGCAGCACTTCCGGGTCGATAAAGCTTTTACCGCTGATACCGCCGTGATCGGCCTTTTCTGGCGTTTCGTCGCCAGGTGCACGAGAAACGGTGCGCCACGGGGAGGCGTTATCACGTGAGAAGTCATCCCGCGGACGGTCATCGCGTTTGCGATCGTCACGCTTGCGGTCATCACGTTTGCGGTCATCACCGCGGTTGTTTCTGTCATCGCGGGCGGGGCGACGGCCACCGTCTGCACGAGAAGACGCCGGACGCCCGCCACCTTTTCCGGTACGCGGATTTTGGGTGCGTTTATCAGAGTCATCATCACTGCGGACATACATCACTTTGACCTTGCCGCTTTTGTTTTTCATTTCGTCGTTCATGCTTTTCTCCACCAGCGCTGCGCGAAGCGCGCAGATTACCCGATGTGCCAGCGCATAGCCATAATTTCGTACAAAAGCCTGTGACTATTGTTCTCATTGAATAAAACGCATTGTTGTTTCAAACAGGCTCATTGATAATATGTAACATATTAGAAACATTATCGGCGTCTTGCCGCTGTCCCACGGCTCTATCAGAGGTTAGTTATGAATACCGTATGTGCCAACTGTCAGTCTCTTAACCGCATTCCGGACGATCGGATTGAAGATGGTGCGAAATGCGGACGTTGTGGCCATGAATTGTTTGATGGCGATGTCATTAACGCGACGGGTGCTACGCTGGACAAACTCCTCAAGGACGATCTGCCTGTCGTAGTGGATTTCTGGGCGCCCTGGTGCGGCCCGTGCCGTAGCTTCGCGCCGATCTTCGAAGACGTGGCCGAAGAACGCAGCGGGAAAATACGTTTCGTTAAGGTCAATACTGAAGCTGAACCTGAACTGAGCGCCCGTTTTCGCATTCGCAGCATCCCGACGATTATGATTTTCAAAAAGGGTGAAGTGGTCGACATGCTCAACGGTGCGGTGCCTAAAGCACCTTTTGACAGCTGGTTAAACGAGTCGCTGTAACATTCACGGGGCACATCTTGTGCCCCGTTCCCACCTCTGCGAAAATAGGGTTTTTCCTGCATTTCGCCCATGACTGATAACGCTGTTCTTCAATTACGCGCCGAACGCCTTGCGCGCGCCACCCGACCGTTCCTCGCCCGGGGTAACCGTATTCGCCGCTGTCAGCGCTGCCTGCTGCCGCTGAAGGTTTGCCTGTGCGAGACGCTGGCTCCGAGTACGGCCCAGAGCCGCTTTTGTCTGGTCATGTTTGATACCGAGCCGATGAAGCCCAGCAATACCGGTCGCCTGATTGCCGATATTCTGCCGGATACCGCGGCATTTCAGTGGTCCCGCACGGAGCCCCCTCAGGCCCTGCTCGACTTAGTGGCAAACCCGGACTATCAGCCGATGGTCGTTTTCCCCGCGTCATATGCAGGTGTCGATCGCCAGGTGCTTTCGACGCCGCCATCCGGTAAACCGCCGTTGTTTATTATGCTGGACGGCACCTGGACCGAAGCGCGAAAAATGTTTCGCAAAAGCCCGTATCTCGACGCACTGCCGGTGATTTCTGTCGATCTGTCCCGCGTCTCCGCCTACCGCCTGCGTGAAGCGCATGCTGACGGGCAATACTGCACCGCCGAAGTGGCCATTGCGCTTCTGGATCTGGCGGGTGATACCGCTGCGGCTGGCGCCCTGGGCAACCATTTCTCCTGTTTCCGGGAACGCTATCTGGCAGGAAAAACCGTTCATAAGGGCAGCGTCACAGCAGCCGAGACGGAAAGCGTTTAAAATCATCAGGTCGCTTGCATTCACAGGAGGCCTGCATGAGCCAGCGAGGGTTAGAAGCGCTACTTCGTCCTAAATCCATTGCCGTCATCGGCGCATCAATGAAACCGGATCGTGCTGGCTATCTGATGATGCGCAACCTGCTGGCCGGAGGATTTAATGGACCCGTCATGCCCGTCACGCCCGCGTATAAGGCAGTTCAGGGAGTGCTTGCATGGCCTGATGTACAGAGCTTGCCTTTCGTACCGGATCTGGCCGTACTGTGTACAAACGCGAAACGGAATCCGGAGCTGCTGGAATCGCTCGGCAAGAAAGGCTGTAAAACCTGCATTATTCTCTCGTCTCCGCCTGAACAGAAAGCCGAGCTTCTGGCCTGCGCCAGCCGCTATCAAATGCGCATTCTTGGACCAAACAGTCTCGGCCTGCTCGCCCCCTGGCAGGGCTTAAATGCCAGCTTCTCTCCGGTTCCGATCCGCAAAGGCAAGCTCGCGTTTATCTCGCAGTCGGCTGCGGTATCGAACACCATCCTCGACTGGGCGCAGCAGCGTGAAATGGGATTCTCCTACTTCATTGCTCTCGGCGACAGTCTGGATATCGACGTTGATGAGCTGCTGGATTTTCTGGCGCGCGACGGTAAAACCAGTGCGATTCTGCTTTATCTTGAGCACCTCAGCGACGCGCGTCGTTTTGTCTCGGCGTCGCGAAGCGCGTCGCGCAATAAGCCGATCCTGGTAATCAAAAACGGGCGCAGCCCTGCGGCTCAGCGTCTGCTGCATTCGCATTCCGGCATGGATCCCGCCTGGGACGCCGCCATCCAGCGCGCGGGGTTGCTGCGGGTGCAGGATACGCACGAGCTTTTTTCCGCCGTTGAAACGTTAAGCCATATGCGCCCGTTGCGCGGCGAGAAGTTAATGATTGTCAGTAACGGCGCCGCCCCTGCCGCACTCGCGCTGGATGAGCTGTGGCGGCGCTTCGGCAAGCTGGCCACGCTGAGTGAAGAGACGCTGCAGCGCCTGAAAGATGCGCTTCCGACCAGCGTGACGCCCGGCAATCCGCTTGATTTACGCGATGACGCCAGTAGCGACCGCTATATCAGGGCCATTTCCATTTTGCTGGATAGCCAGGATCTCGACGCGCTGATGATTATCCACTCCCCCAGCGCGGTCGCGCCGGGCAGCGAAAGCGCGCGCGCGCTCATTGATGCCGTGCGCAATCATCCGCGAGGCAAATATGTCACCCTGCTCACCAACTGGTGCGGTGAGTTTTCTTCGCAGGAGGCGCGACGCCTGTTCAGCGAAGCCGGACTGCCAACCTACCGCACGCCGGAAGGCACCATAACCGCGTTTATGCATATGGTGGAATATCGCCGCAACCAGAAACAGCTCCGCGAGACCCCGGCGTTGCCCGGGAATTTGACGGCCAATACCGTTGACGTTCACCGGCTGTTGCAGCAGGCGATTGAAGAAGGCGCGACGTCGCTGGATACGCATGAGGTCCAGCCCATTCTGGGCAGCTACGGGATGCAGACCCTGCCGACCTGGATCGCCTGCGACAGCGCTGAGGCCGTGCATATTGCCGAGCAGATTGGCTATCCGGTTGCCCTGAAGCTGCGTTCGCCGGATATTCCGCATAAGTCTGACGTTCAGGGGGTGATGCTCTACCTGCGGACGGCGGCAGAGGTGCAGCAGGCAGCCGATGCCATCTTCGATCGGGTCAAAATGGCCTGGCCGCAGGCAAGGATCCACGGCTTGCTGGTGCAAAGCATGGCTAACCGCGCAGGCGCTCAGGAGTTACGCGTGGTGGTCGAACACGATCCCGTTTTCGGCCCGCTCATCATGCTGGGTGAAGGCGGCGTGGAGTGGCGCCCGGAGGAGCAGGCCGTGGTGGCGTTACCGCCGCTGAACATGAACCTGGCGCGTTATCTGATCATCCAGGCGATTAAAAGCAAAAAGATCCGCGGCCGGAGCGCGCTACGTCCGCTTGATATTGCCGGGCTAAGTCAGTTCCTGGTACAGGTCTCTAACCTGATTGTGGATTGTGCCGAGATCCAGCGGCTGGACATTCATCCGCTGCTCGCCTCCGGCAATGAGTTTACGGCGCTGGACGTGACCCTGGATATCGCGCCATTCGAAGGAGACAGCGAGAGCCGTCTGGCGATCCGCCCGTATCCCCTGCAGCTGGAGGAGTGGGTTGAGATGAAAAATGGGGAACGCGCCTTGTTCCGCCCTATTCTGCCGGAAGATGAGCCCCAGCTGCGGGCCTTTATCTCTCAGGTCACGAAAGAGGATCTTTATTATCGCTATTTTAGCGAAATCAACGAATTTACCCACGATGATTTAGCCAATATGACCCAGATCGACTACGATCGAGAAATGGCGTTTGTTGCCGTTCGTCGCGCCGATAAGGGTGATGAGATCCTCGGCGTCACGCGTGCCATTTCTGACCCGGATAACGTCGATGCGGAGTTTGCCGTGCTGGTGCGCTCCGATCTTAAAGGTCTGGGCCTGGGAAGACGACTGCTGGAAAAACTCATCAGTTATACGCGAGATCACGGATTGTTACGCCTTAATGGCATTACTATGCCTAACAATCGCGGTATGGTGACCCTGGCGCGAAAACTTGGGTTTGACGTTGATATTCAGCTGGACGAAGGTATTGTTGCCTTATCCCTCAGTCTGACATCAGCAGACAAACGCGAGTAAGCTACTGGAAATGTTACCCACTTTGGACGGGACTGGTGGTATCATTGTCCGCTTATGTTGTTTGCATAGTACAGACAACCCTTCAATGAACAGAGAAGAAACGCACTGTGATGTTGTCAAAATTTAAGCGTAATAAACATCAACAACACCTTGCTCAACTACCGAAGATTTCTCAGTCAGTTGATGATGTAGAGTTCTTTTACGCTCCCGCTCATTTTCGGGAGACGCTTCTGGAAAAGATTGCCAGCGCCACGCGACGCATTTGCATTGTGGCACTGTATCTTGAACAGGATGAAGGCGGGCGCGCGATCCTGAACGCGCTCTATGAAGCCAAACGTCAGCGTCCGGAACTGGATGTTCGCGTGCTGGTAGACTGGCATCGCGCCCAGCGTGGCCGTATTGGCGCTGCCGCATCAAACACCAATGCTGACTGGTATTGCCGCACGGCGCAGGAAAATCCTGGCGTTGACGTGCCTGTTTATGGCGTCCCGGTGAATACCCGTGAAGCGCTCGGCGTTCTTCATTTCAAGGGGTTCATCATTGATGACAGCGTGCTTTACAGCGGCGCCAGCCTCAATGATGTCTACCTTCATCAGCTCGATAAATATCGCTATGACCGCTACCATCTGATCCGTAATCCGCAGATGGCCGATATCATGTTCAACTGGGTTGATAAAAATCTGGTTCATGGCCGTGGCGTTAATCGTCTTGACGATCCCGAGCGCCCTAAAAGCCCGGAGATCAAAAACGATGTTCGCGCCTTCCGCCAGGAGCTGCGCGATGCGGTCTATCATTTCCAGGGCGATGCGAACAACGAAGAGTTATCCGTTACCCCGCTGGTAGGGCTCGGCAAATCAAGCCTGCTGAACAAAACGATTTTCCATCTGATGCCGTGCGCGGAGCAGAAACTGACTATCTGCACGCCGTATTTCAACCTTCCTGCCGTGCTGGTGCGTAATATCATTCAGCTGCTGCGCGAGGGTAAAAAAGTGGAAATCATCGTGGGTGATAAAACGGCAAATGACTTCTTCATTCCCGAAGATCAGCCGTTCAAAATCATTGGTGCGCTGCCTTATCTCTATGAGATTAACCTGCGTCGTTTCCTGAGCCGCTTACAGTATTACGTCAACACTGACCAGCTGGTTGTGCGTCTCTGGAAAGATGAAGACAATAGTTACCATCTCAAAGGCATGTGGGTCGACGATGAGTGGATGCTGCTGACAGGTAACAACCTGAACCCGCGCGCATGGCGACTGGATCTGGAAAACGCTATCCTGATCCATGACCCGCAGCATGAGTTAGCCGCCCAACGTGAGCGCGAGCTGGAGCTGATTCGCACCCATACGACCGTGGTGAATCACTACCGCGAACTGCAGAGTATTGCCGATTATCCGGTAAAAGTTCGCAAGCTTATTCGCCGCTTACGTCGTATCCGTATCGACCGACTTATCAGCCGTATTCTGTAATATCCAGGCCCTGTCACCCGCAGGGCTTTTTTATGGAGCCCGTTGATGCGTATTCCTCTGGTACTGAGTGTGCTCTTCCTGAGTGGCTGTAGCCATATGGCTAACGATAGCTGGTCCGGACAGGACAAAGCACAGCATTTCCTCGCTTCCGCGATGTTGTCCGCAGCCGGTAATGAATATGCCCAGCACCAGGGATACAGCCGGGATCGTAGCGCGGCGATCGGGTTGATGTTCTCAGTAGGTCTTGGGGCATCAAAAGAACTGTGGGATAGCCGCCCCGCAGGGAGCGGCTGGAGCTGGAAAGATTTCGCCTGGGATGTCGCCGGCGCAACGACCGGTTATGCCGTATGGCAGATGGCGCGCTATTAAAGTCGAATGCCTTTCCCTTTGCGATGCAGCATCAGGGAGACAACAAACGCCAGTGCCCCCATTCCCGTTACGTACCAGAAGAATGTCGTTTCGCTTCCCCATGATTTAAGCGACAGCGCGACGTACTCCGCCGATCCGCCAAACACCGCGTTGGCTACCGCATAAGAGAGCCCCACCCCTAACGCACGGACCTGCGCCGGGAACATCTCGGCTTTCAGTATCCCGCTGATGGAGGTATAGAAACTGACAATCACCATCGCCACCATCACCAGCGCAAAGGCGGCATACGGTGAAGAGACATGCTGAAGCGCTGTCAGAATGGGAACGGTACATAATGCCGATAATCCGCCAAAAATGAGCATTGAGGTACGTCGGCCAATTTTGTCCGAGAGAGCACCGACGATCGGCTGTATGAGCATAAAAACAAACAGCGCCGCGGTCATGACCACACTGGCGACGTTTGCGTGCATGCCGGTGGTATTCACCAGGTACTTTTGCATATAGGTGGTGAACGTATAAAAACTGAGAGAGCCACCCGCAGTGAAGCCCAGCACCATCAGGAAAGCTTTGCGGTTACGCCATAACCCTTTGAATGTTCCCGCCTCCTTCAGCATCCGGACCTCTTTCTGAGAGGTTTCATCTAACTGACGGCGTAGCCAAAGTGCGACAATCGCCAGCACTGCCCCCATTGCGAAAGGAATTCGCCATCCCCAGGCATGAAGTTGTTCGTCCGTCAAAATCTGCTGCAGGATCACCACCACAAGAATGGCCAGCAGTTGACCACCAATCAGCGTGACGTACTGGAATGAGGCGTAAAAACCTTTACGGCCTTCCAGTGCAATTTCGCTCATGTAGGTCGCACTGGTACCGTATTCACCGCCCACCGATAATCCCTGAAATAAGCGGGCCAGCAAAAGCAGCGCCGGTGCCCAGGTGCCAATCGATTCATATCCCGGTAAGCAGGCGATCACCAGCGAGCCAAAGCACATCATACACACCGAGATCAGCATCGAGGCCTTACGCCCTCGACGATCCGCAATACGGCCGAACAGCCAGCCCCCGATGGGTCGCATTAAAAATCCTGCGGCAAAAACCCCAGCCGTTTGTAGCAGCTGTGTAGTGGTGTTGCCGGATGGGAAGAAAATATGTGCGAAGTAGAGTGAACAGAATGAGTAGACGTAAAAGTCGAACCATTCAACCAGATTCCCTGAAGAGGCGCTGATGATTGCCCATACCCTTCTTCGGGTATCACTGTGAGCCAGCGTCCCGTGTGATGTCATGCTTTCTGTCATTGTGATTATGCTCCTGCCATAAACTGCGGCGTATTGAGCCAGAAGGCTCAATAACCTCGTAAATGAAATGTTATAATTTTGTTATAAATAACATTGCGACAGGGATCACACATTCCATTAGCAGGATAAGGGATTAAGAGAAAGGCCAGGATGGAGATAAAAGCAAAAAACCCCGCACCTTTCGGTACGGGGTTCTTCTAATTGATGCCTGGCAGTTCCCTACTCTCACATGGGGAGACCCCACACTACCATCGGCGCTACGGCGTTTCACTTCTGAG
>NZ_PUQF01000009.1:0-208576 GCF_003331015.1 Enterobacter sp. GER_MD16_1505_Eko_090
ATGGTGATACCACGAGCTTTTTCTTCTGGTGCGTTATCGATCTGGTCGAATGCACGAGCAGAACCACCGTAGGTTTTAGCCAGAACGGTAGTGATTGCAGCAGTCAGGGTAGTTTTACCATGGTCAACGTGGCCGATAGTACCAACGTTGACGTGCGGTTTTGTACGTTCAAATTTTTCTTTAGACACGGCTATATTCCTTACTATAGTGCTCTCCCCTGTGGAGAGAGCACGGGACTTAGGTTTTAATCCTGTGGATTACTTACCACGGGCTTCAATAACGGCCTGAGCAACGTTGTTAGGCGCATCATCATACTTCAGGAATTCCATGGTGTATGATGCACGACCTTTGGTCAGAGAACGCAGCTGAGTTGCATATCCGAACATTTCAGACAGCGGAACTTCAGCGTGGATCTTAACGCCAGTTACTTCGGATTCCTGACCACGCAGCATACCGCGACGACGGCTCAAGTCACCGATAACGTCACCGGTGTTCTCTTCAGGAGTTTCTACTTCAACCTTCATGATTGGCTCAAGCAGAACTGGTTTTGCTTTCTTAAAGCCTTCTTTAAAGGCAATAGACGCAGCCAGTTTAAACGCCAGTTCAGAGGAGTCAACGTCGTGGTAAGAACCGAAGTGCAGACGAACACCCATGTCAACAACCGGATAGCCAGCCAGAGGGCCCGCTTTCAGCTGTTCCTGGATGCCTTTATCAACGGCTGGGATGTATTCGCCAGGAATTACACCACCTTTGATGTCGTTGATGAACTCGTAACCTTTCGGGTTAGAGCCCGGCTCCAGTGGGTACATGTCGATCACAACGTGACCGTACTGACCGCGACCACCAGACTGCTTAGCGTGTTTACCTTCAATATCGGTAACTTTCGCGCGAATCGCTTCGCGGTAAGCAACCTGAGGTTTACCCACGTTCGCTTCAACGTTGAATTCACGCTTCATACGGTCAACGATGATGTCCAGGTGCAGTTCACCCATACCAGCGATGATGGTCTGGTTAGATTCTTCATCAGTCCATACGCGGAATGATGGGTCTTCTTTCGCCAGACGGCCCAGAGCCAGACCCATTTTTTCCTGGTCAGCTTTGGTTTTTGGTTCAACTGCGATGGAGATTACCGGCTCTGGGAATTCCATACGCTCCAGAATGATCGGGTGATCCGGGTCACACAGGGTGTCACCAGTGGTCACGTCTTTCAGACCGATAGCTGCAGCGATGTCGCCCGCACGAACTTCTTTGATCTCTTCACGTTTGTTAGCGTGCATCTGTACGATACGGCCAAAACGCTCACGCGCCGCTTTCACGGAGTTCAGGATGGTGTCACCGGAGTTAACCACACCAGAGTAAACGCGGAAGAAGGTCAGGTTACCCACGAATGGGTCGGTAGCAATTTTGAACGCCAGTGCAGAGAATGGCTCTTCGTCGCTTGCGTGACGCTCAGCCGGGGTATCTTTACCGTCGTCCAGGATGCCGTTGATCGCAGGAACGTCAACTGGGGATGGCAGGTAGTCAACTACCGCATCCAGCATCGCCTGAACACCTTTGTTCTTGAACGCAGAACCACAGGTTACCAGGATGATTTCGTTGTTCAGAACGCGCTGACGCAGAGCTTTTTTGATCTCTTCTTCAGTCAGTTCTTCACCACCCAGGTATTTCTCCATCAGCTCTTCAGAAGCTTCAGCAGCGGATTCGATCAGGTTCTGGTGCCATTCGTCAGCCAGGTCCTGCATTGCAGCTGGGATATCTTCGTATTCGAAGGTAACGCCCTGGTCTGCATCGTTCCAGTTGATGGCTTTCATTTTCACCAGGTCGATAACGCCGGTGAAGCCTTCTTCAGCACCAATTGCCAGCTGCAGCGGAACAGGGTTCGCGCCCAGACGGGTTTTGATCTGGCCAACAACTTTCAGGAAGTTAGCACCCATACGGTCCATTTTGTTAACGAACGCGATGCGTGGAACTTTATATTTGTTCGCCTGACGCCATACGGTTTCAGACTGTGGCTGAACACCACCAACTGCGCAATAAACCATTACCGCGCCGTCAAGAACACGCATGGAACGTTCTACTTCGATGGTGAAGTCAACGTGCCCTGGGGTGTCGATGATGTTTACGCGATGCGGTTCGTACTGCTTAGCCATACCTGACCAGAATGCAGTAGTCGCTGCGGAGGTGATAGTGATACCACGCTCCTGCTCCTGTTCCATCCAGTCCATGGTGGCTGCGCCGTCATGAACTTCACCGATTTTGTGGTTTACACCGGTGTAGAACAGAATACGTTCGGTAGTAGTGGTTTTACCGGCGTCGATGTGCGCACTGATACCGATGTTACGGTAGCGTGCGATGGGTGTTGTACGAGCCATTTGATTCCTCGTTTATATCTTTAGGCGTTCAGTTAAGTTACCCAGAGCGGGCGGCTTCTCTGAAGCGCCCGCCTGGTGACTAAGACTCCGAAGGGATTACCAACGGTAGTGTGCGAACGCCTTGTTGGCTTCTGCCATACGGTGAACGTCTTCACGTTTCTTAACTGCAGTACCTTTGTTGTCTGCAGCATCAGAAAGTTCGTTCGCCAGACGCAGAGCCATGGATTTATCACCGCGTTTACGAGCAGCTTCAACGATCCAACGCATTGCCAGGGCATTACGACGAACCGGACGAACTTCAACTGGAACCTGATAAGTAGAACCACCAACGCGGCGGGACTTAACTTCTACAGTTGGGCGAACGTTGTCGAGAGCGACTTCGAAAGCTTCCAGTTCATTTTTACCAGAACGCTGAGCCAGGGTCTCCAGCGCGCTGTATACGATTGCTTCTGCAGTAGATTTTTTACCATCTACCATCAGGATATTTACAAATTTTGCCAGCAGTTCTGATCCGAATTTCGGATCTGGAAGAATTTTACGCTGACCAATGACGCGACGACGTGGCATGGGAATACTCCGTTGTTAATTCAGGATTGTCCAAAACTCAAAGAGTTTAGTATGACATTAAGATAAATCAGTTTGGCCTTACTTAACGGAGAACCATTAAGCCTTAGGACGCTTCACGCCGTACTTGGAGCGAGCCTGCTTACGGTCTTTAACACCTGAGCAGTCCAGCGCACCACGAACGGTGTGGTAACGAACACCCGGAAGGTCTTTAACACGACCGCCACGGATCAGGATCACGGAGTGCTCCTGCAGGTTGTGACCTTCACCACCGATGTAGGAAGTCACTTCGAAACCGTTAGTCAAACGCACACGGCATACTTTACGCAGTGCGGAGTTTGGTTTTTTAGGAGTGGTGGTATATACACGAGTACATACACCACGTTTCTGCGGGCAGGCTTCCAGCGCAGGCACGTTGCTTTTCGCAACTTTGCGTGCACGTGGTTTGCGTACCAGCTGGTTAACTGTTGCCATTAAATAGCTCCTGGTTTTAGCTTTTGCTTCGTAAACACGTAATAAAACGACCTCATACAATATGAGGACGCGAAATTTTAGGGCTACGTCGAAAAGGTGTCAAGAAATATACAGCGATCTCAAATCACCAGTTCATTTGACTGGCGTGCGTCACAGTAAGATTGACGAAATCAGTATAGCCAACCACGTCAATTTTGGCTGAAATTTGACCAGAAAGACCCCGCGCATCCAGATCGTCTTTCAGCGCAGAAACTGTTATGGGGGCATTCGTGAGCATTTCAACGAAGCGGCTGCCTTCAAGTGCGGCAAGCACGCCGTCCTGAATCAGCAGCAGGTCATCACCGTCGCGCAGCATACTCAGTAACGCGTCGATATCACATTGCCATGGTGAATGGCTCAGAGTATGGAGCATGGTAGCCTCAGAAAGTCAGAACGGTGTCGTAGTGGGAAAGGTGTTCGCGCAATGCCGCAGAAGAGACGACGGTCACATCCAGCACGAAAGGCGTCTTCTCATCCAAACCGCGAGCGGCCAGCGAGTCGGCGCAGACATAAAGGGTTTCAATGTCATACAGCGGCAGCACTTTAAACGTAGCGATGTAATCCCGCGCCAGAATGGCCTGTGGCTGCTGACCTGCCAGAAGCTGAAACACACCGTCCCCTAAAAAGAAGACGCCGATATCTTCGGTCAGCGCGGACGTCGCAAGTAACGCATCCAGCCCTTCGCGGCCAGAAGCGCTCCCGTGCGGCGCAGACGCAAAAACAAATGCCACGCGCTTCATCAGAATTGCACCACTCTGTCGCAGGTGAGCGCCGCCTGTGCCAGCGCGCCCAAACCGCTTAACGAAAAACCGGGCTGCAGGTTAGAACCCGACAAACCAAGACGGGCGGCTTCGGTTGCATCGGTCACGCCGCGGCGCAGTGCCGCCGCCACGCAGATGTGCAGTTCTACGCCCTGCTTTTCGTTTAATGCCTGCCAGCCGCGCACCACATCAAACTCATCGCTCGCCGGCGACGTAAACTGGTTCGCGTTATACACCCCTTCCCGATAGAAGAAGACGCTCGCCAGCTCATGTCCGGCTGCCAGCAGCGCATGCGCAAACTGCAGCGCGCTGCTTGCCTGCTGAGTCCCGTACGCCGGGCCTGTCACCATTAACGCATAACGCATTACTTGTCTTGTCCCAGGAAATCACCGCTTTTGAACTGGCGAATATAGAGATAGACCGTGTGCTTGGAGATGTTCAGACGATCGGCCACCTGGTTGATGGCGTCTTTAATATCAAAAATCCCTTTTTCATAGAGATTGAGCACGATCTGGCGATTCTTGGCGTTGTTCGAGACGTTGCGGTCGGCATTCACCTCTTCAATGGTGAACTCAAGCGTCTGCGTGACGAGATCTTCGACGGAAGAGGCAAAGTTAACAGAAGAGCCAACATCCGGCGTTTCGGGTGGAATAAAGGTGCTCATGATCTGCGAGAAAGGCACATCAAGGTTCATGTTGATGCACAGCAGCCCAATTACACGATGCTCGCGGTTTCGAATCGCGATGGTTTCTGATTTCATCAGCACGCCGCTTTTGGCGCGGGTGAAATAGCATTTGGAGACGCTGCTGTCCGCGCCGGTCATGTCATGCAACATACGCAATGCAAGGTCGGTAATTGGCGAGCCAATTTTACGGCCAGTATGCTCACCATTCGCAATGCGGATGGCGGAACACTTCAGATCTTGCAGGGAGTGCAATACGATTTCGCAGTGGGAGCCAATGAGCATCGCTAACCCGTCCACTACCGCTTCATAGGATTTCAGAATATCGAAGTCGGTCTGGTCAAAAGGACGTTGATCCAGCAAATCAAGTTCACTGGTTTCGTTGGTTAAAAGCGACCTGGACATGAAAAAAACACTCCTTTTCAGGAGCCTGTCGTTAGGTTTTCAGGGCAGGCTCATTATCTACACGGACAACTAAATTAATACAGCGTGCCTAACGCTTTCCAGTGTTAATTATATCTGCCCCACAATAAAAAACCGCCGCCTTAAAGGCGGCGGTTTTTTTTCAGCATTACTTCTTAGCAGCAGCGGCTTTATCGTCAGCCGGTGCGTCTGCCTTGGCATCCGCTTTCGGTGCCGGTTTGATGTCCAGCAGCTCTACGTCAAAGACCAGCGTAGAGTTGGCAGGGATCCCCGGAACGCCGGTTTTGCCATAGGCCAGATCCGGTGGAATAACCATCTTGATCTTGCCGCCTTTCTTGATGTTTTTCAGGCCTTCAGTCCAGCCAGGGATCACACCATCCAGACGGAAGGAGAGCGGCTCACCACGGGTGTAAGAGTTATCAAACTCTTTACCGTCGATCAGCGTACCTTTGTAGTTCACGACAACCGTGTCGCTGTCTTTAGGCGCATCGCCGGTGCCTTCTTTCTCAACTTTGTATACCAGGCCAGTCGAAGAGGTTTTCACACCCTTCTCTTTAGCGAAGGCATCGCGGTAGGCTTTGCCTTTCGCTTCGTTGTCTTTAGCGTCCGCGTCCATCTTAGTCTGCGCGGCGCCCTTCACACGCGCTTCGAACGCCTGCAGAGTCTGTTCAATTTCCTGGTCAGACAGCTTGCTCTTATCGGCAAATGCGTCCTGAACGCCCGCGATCAGCTGAGCTTTATCCAGTTTGATGCCCAGTTTCTCTTGTTCTTTCAGAGAGTTTTCCATGTAACGACCCAGAGATGCGCCCAGTGCGTAGGCGGATTTCTGGTCGTCATTTTTGAACGCTGCTTTGCTGTCTGCAGTGGCAGCAGGCTTCGCAGCAGTATCAGCAGCGAATGACAGCGGCGCGTTCAGCGCAACAGCCATCGTCGTCGCCAGCAGCGTTACTTTAAACAGTGATTTCATCCATATCTCCAGGGCCTGGGGACTCTCACCCCAGCGTTAAACGTAAATGAGTGACGTACTATAAAACGTTGCAGAAGAAATCTACAGACAGACACGTCCAATTCTCGCCACTTTTCAGACTATTTTTGTTTAAATAAGTTTCTTGCCAGAGGGATGCGAACTGTACTTAAGGATAAACTCAGTTAAACTGCGCCGCCGCTGGGCCATTATGGCGAATCTGAAATAAACGAGGTGAATGATGAAGGATACAGCATTAGAAGCGAGAATGGCTGAGCTGGAAAGCCGCCTGGCTTTTCAGGACATCACCATCGAAGAGCTAAACCAGACCGTGACCGCACATGAGCTCGAAATGGCGAAACTGCGGGATCATATGCGCCTGCTGACGGAAAAGCTGAAGGCTACGCAGCCGTCGAACATCGCCTCTCAGTCAGAAGAGACGCCACCGCCTCATTATTGAGGCGTAAAAAAAGCGGGATAATCCCGCTTTTTTATTTTCCGCATGACGGAATTAGTGGCAGCCGCAGCCGCCGTTACCGCAACCACCTTTACCGTGGCCGTGGTCATGACCATGGTCGTGGCCGTGACCACCGCAGCAGCCGTCGTGGCCGTGATCGTGGTCATGGTCGTGACCGTGCGCACCGTGAACGTGGCCATGAGCCAGCTCTTCTTCGGTCGCCTCGCGGATCGCAACAACTTCTACGTTGAACTTCAGGTTCTGGCCAGCCAGCATGTGGTTGCCGTCAACCACGACGTGGTCATCTTCCACTTCGGTGATTTCAACTGGAACCGGGCCCTGGTCGGTTTCCGCCAGGAAGCGCATGCCAACCTGCAGTTCGTCAACGCCCATGAACACGTCTTTAGGAACGCGCTGAACCAGGTTGTCGTCATACTGACCGTAAGCGTCGTTCGCGCCTACAGCAACGTCAAATTTGTCGCCAACTTCATGACCTTCCAGCGCGTTTTCCAGGCCGGAAATCAGGGAACCGTGACCATGCAGGTAGTCAAGCGGCGCACTCACCGGAGACTCATCAACCAACACACCGTCTTCTGTACGTACCTGATAGGCCAGGCTGACCACCAGGTCTTTTGCTACTTTCATGATATCTCCTGAGCGTGGGAAAATTGCTGGCGCAGATTGTAGCGGAAATCTGCACCTGTGTACCCTTTAGCTTAAAAAAACTCAGGGCATATCGCTAGTCCGGATGAAAAATCCCGATAACTTGCTCTTCTTTGCGAACGTGCTCGCGCGCCTCTTTGTCGGCCTCACGCATCTGGTGACCGCACTTAACACACTCAACAACATCAATATTATTTTCCCGCCACATCGCCAGGGTATCTTGCGCCTGGCAGGTCGGGCATTTTGCACCCGCGATAAAGCGTTTATGTACAGCCATCTTTTGTTACCCTTTATTCAAATTCATCCCAGCCATCGAGCTGGCGTCGTTCCTGCTGCATCTCGCGCTGGAAGATCTCCTCCAGCTCGCGACGCGCTTCCCGCACGCGGGAGATCTGCGCCGTATCGGTATGGACCGGCATCAGCTCGCGCAGCATCCGCATATCCAGCCGGCGGAAATGCATCTGGGCGCGCTGCGCCTGATGCGGATGCATGCCAAGCGAGATCAGCGCCTTGCGCCCCAGCTCCAGCGCACTGGAGAACGTCTCACGGGAGAAGTGTTTCACACCCGCCTGCAATAATTCGTGAGCTTCAACACGTCCCCGCGCACGCGCCAGAATATGCAGATGGGGGAAATGCTGCTGGCAGAGATCCACCAGCTTCATCGTGTCTTCCGGGTCGTTACAGGTAATGACGATGGACTCTGCCGCCTCTGCCCCCGCCGAGCGCAGTAGCTCAAGCTGGGTCGCGTCGCCGTAGTAAACCTTGTAGCCATATTTGCGCATCAGGTTGACCGCGCTGATATCCCGCTCCAGCACCGTAATGCGCATTTTGTTCGCCATCAGCAAACGGCCGATTACCTGTCCAAAGCGGCCAAAGCCCACCACGATCACCTGGGGCTTATCGTCTTCCACCCACGGCGCTTCGTCTTCGTCGTCTGCCGGGTTCAGGCGGCGCGACAGTAGTCTATCCACCATCTTCATCAGCAGCGGCGTGGTCATCATGGACAGCGTGACCGTTACCAGCAAAAGCGCCATCTGATCGTCTTTAAACAGCTTCTGGGACGAGGCGGTAGAGAACAGCACAAACGCGAACTCGCCTCCCTGGCTCAACACGCTCGCAAACTGCATGCGCTCCGAACTGCGCAGGCCGTAAATGCGCGCCATAACGTACAGCACCAGCGTTTTCACCGCCACCAGGATAGCGACGCTCACCACAACCCACAGCAGATGGGTATAGAGCACGCCAAGGTTGAGCGCCATCCCGACCGAAATAAAGAACAGACCTAGCAGCAACCCTTTGAAGGGATCGATGGCAATTTCCAGCTCGTGCCGATACTCGCTCTCCGCCAGCAGCACCCCGGCGATAAAGGTCCCGAGCGCCATCGACAGCCCCAGCGCGTCCATGAATAACGCCGATCCCAGCACCAGCAGCAGCGTCGCGGCGGTAAATACCTCGCGAACGCCCGACGCGGCAATAAAGCGGAACACTGGACGTAACAGGAAACGCCCGCCGATGAGCATCCCCGCGAAGGCCAGCACCTTCATGGCGATTTTCGCCCAGTCAAAGTGGTCGTCACCGGAGCCCGCCAGCAGCGGCACCAGCGCCAGCGCCGGGATGACCGCCAAATCCTGGAACAGCAGCACCGAAAAACCCAGCTGACCGGCTTCGTTACGGTTCATCCCCTTGTCGCGCATCAGTTGCAGGGCCATCGCCGTCGACGACATCGCAAGGCCTATCCCGCCGATCACCGCCGCCTGCCAGGAGAAATTCGTCAGCATTAACAGGCCACCCAGAATCGCGGCGCTGAGCAACACCTGAGCGGCACCTACGCCAAAGATGGAGCGTCGGAGCTGCCACAATTTAGAAGGGTTGAGCTCAAGGCCAATGATGAACATCAGGAACACCACGCCCAGCTCGGAGAAATGGAGAATTTCATCCACATCGCTGATGAATCCCAGTCCCCAGGGGCCAATCGCGATCCCCGCCAGCAGATACCCCAGTACCGCACCGATACCAATACGCGCTGCAAGCGGCACCGCGACGACGGCCGCAAATAAAAACAGCACCCCGGCGAGGAGCAAATTCGATCCTTCCATTAACGCCCTCCTGCCGGAATCGGTGACGCCAGCCATTCACCGTAGGCTCTGGCGTGGCTGGCCAACTCTTTCGGATCCTGACGACGGGCCCAGTAGACAATAATCGGGCTCATCCAGTGCATACGGCACATGGCCGCCGTCAGCTCAAAAGGCCGCAGAATGTCGCTCATCGGATAGCGGTTCAGCCCGTCGTGGCGGTAGGCGCTTTCGGGTTCACCGGTCGTAATCACACTACGCCAGTACTTTCCCGCCAGCTGGTTGCCCCCCACCCCGCTGGAGAAGCCCCGACTCAGCACGCGGTCCAGCCACTCTTTGAGCAGCGCCGGACAGCTGTAGGTATAAAGCGGATGCTGGAACACAATCACGTCATGCTGACGCAGCAGTTCCTGCTCGTAAGGAATATCAATAAAGAAATCAGGATAGTGCGCGTAGAGATCGTGCACCGTCACGTTGCTGAGCTGAGTAGCCGGCTTAAGCAGCACCCGGTTTGCCACCGAGTCCTGAGATTCCGGATGGGCATACAGCAGCAGCACTTTTGCTGTCTGAGACATCATTCCCCTCCCGGTCTTGTTTCTGTTTTTGTGTATCGTCGCTGTTTTGGGCTACCATGGCGGCCCGGTGCGGAAAACGGCCCACACCTTACATTATCATAATGACAAATTAACATAGTCGGAACATACGGCGCTTCTATGATTGTTTTCTCCTCGTTACAAATTCGTCGCGGCGTGCGCGTCCTGCTGGATAACGCCACTGCTACCATCAACCCGGGCCAGAAAGTGGGCCTGGTCGGCAAAAACGGCTGTGGTAAATCCACGCTGCTGGCGCTGCTGAAAAACGAGATTAGCGCGGATGGCGGTAACTGCACCTTCCCGGGGAACTGGCAGCTCGCCTGGGTGAACCAGGAGACGCCAGCCCTGAGCGAACCGGCACTCGACTATGTTATCGACGGCGATCGTGAGTACCGTAAGCTCGAAGCGGAACTCAATGCCGCAAACGAGCGCAACGACGGCCACGCCATCGCCACCGTTCACGGCAAGCTGGACGCCATCGACGCGTGGACCATTCGCTCCCGCGCCTCCAGCCTGCTGCACGGCCTGGGCTTCAGCAATGAGCAGCTGGAACGCCCGGTCAGCGACTTCTCCGGCGGCTGGCGCATGCGCCTCAACCTGGCGCAGGCGCTGATCTGCCGCTCTGACCTGCTGCTGCTCGATGAACCGACTAACCACCTCGATCTCGATGCGGTTATTTGGCTGGAGAAGTGGCTCAAGAGCTATCAGGGCACTCTGATTCTGATCTCCCACGACCGAGACTTCCTTGACCCGGTGGTGGATAAAATCATTCATATCGAACAGCAAACGATGTTCGAGTACACGGGCAACTACAGCTCCTTCGAGCGCCAGCGCGCGACGCGTCTTGCCCAGCAGCAGTCCATGTATGAAAGCCAGCAGCAGCGCGTGGCGCACCTGCAAAGCTTTGTAGATCGCTTCAAGGCCAAGGCGTCAAAGGCGAAGCAGGCCCAGAGCCGCATCAAGATGCTGGAGCGCATGGAGATGATCGCCCCGGCGCACGTCGACAACCCGTTCCACTTCAGCTTCCGGGCCCCGGAAAGCCTGCCAAATCCCCTGCTGAAAATGGAAAAGGTCAGCGCGGGTTATGCCGACCGCATTATTCTCGACTCCATCAAGCTCAACCTGGTGCCGGGTTCACGTATTGGTCTGCTCGGGCGCAACGGTGCCGGTAAATCCACGCTGATCAAACTGCTGGCGGGCGAGCTTAATCCGGTCAAGGGTGAAATCGGCCTGGCGAAGGGCATCAAGCTGGGTTACTTCGCCCAGCATCAGCTGGAATTTTTACGCGCGGATGAATCCCCGATTCAGCACCTCGCGCGTCTGGCGCCGCAGGAGATGGAGCAGAAGCTGCGCGACTACCTCGGCGGCTTCGGCTTCCAGGGCGATAAGGTCACCGAAAACACCGAGCGCTTCTCCGGCGGCGAAAAGGCCCGTCTGGTGCTGGCGCTGATCGTCTGGCAGCGCCCGAACCTGCTGCTGCTCGATGAACCGACCAACCACCTGGATCTCGACATGCGTCAGGCGCTGACCGAAGCGCTGATTGAGTTCGAAGGCGCACTGGTGGTGGTGTCACACGACCGTCACCTGATCCGCTCCACCACGGACGATCTCTACTTAGTGCACGACGGCAAAGTCGAACCGTTCGACGGCGATCTGGAAGACTACCAGCAGTGGCTGACGGACGTGCAGAAGCAGGAAAACCAGCCGGAAGAGTCGGCGAAAGACAACGCCAACAGCGCGCAGGCACGTAAAGACCAGAAGCGCCGTGAAGCGGAGCTGCGCACCCAGACTCAGCCGCTGCGTAAAGAGATTGCCCGTCTCGAAAAAGAGATGGAAAAGCTCAACGCCACGCTTGCTACCGTTGAAGAGAAGCTCGGCGACAGCGGTCTGTATGACCAGAGCCGTAAAGCCGAACTGACGGACTGCCTGCAAACCCAGGCGAAGACCAAATCCAGCCTTGAAGAGTGTGAGATGGCGTGGCTGGACGCGCAGGAACAGCTGGAAGCGATGCTGCAGGCTGACTGATACCGGGAGGGCTATGAGTTTCGATAACACGAGCGAGATTACATTCCGCAAGCTCAGCATCTTCATGACGTTTATGGAGAAGGGGAATATCGCGCGTACCGCCGAAACTCTGGGCCTGAGCGGCGTCAGCGTTCACCGTGCGCTGCACACGCTGGAAGAGAACGTGCGCTGTCCGCTCTTTACCCATAAGGGGCGCAACCTGATTGCTCTCCCTTCCGCCTGGACCTTACTGGAATATTGTCAGGAAGTGATGCAGGTGATGGAGCGCGGGCTGGAAGCGTCGCGCAAAATTGCCGGGATCGGCCAGGGGCGGCTGCGAGTCGGAACGCTCTACTCGCTCACCCTGGAAACCGTGCCGCGTCTGATCATGGGCATGAAGCTACGTCGTCCGGATCTGGAAATGGATCTGACGATGGGCTCCAACGAAACCCTGCTGCACATGCTGGATGAAGGCTCTCTGGACGCCATTCTTATCTCCATTTCCGAGAGCGATATCGACCGTAACAGCCTGGAAGTGCTCCCGCTGTTCCATGACGACATCTTCCTTGCCGCACCGGCCTCCGCGACGCTCAATACCCGCGGCCCGGCCGATCTGCGCGACTATAAAGATCGGAAATTTGTCTCTCTTGCGGAAGGGTTCGCCACCTATGCAGGCTTCCAGGAGGCGTTTCATATCGCCGGGTTCGAGCCGGAGATTGTTACCCGGGTGAATGACATTTTCTCCATGCTCAGTCTGGTGCAGGCGGGAGTGGGCTTTACGCTGATGCCGGGCAGGATGAAAAAGGTCTATGAGAATTCCGTGCAGCTCCTGAAGCTTGCCGAGCCGTACCAGATGCAACAGCTGATCGCCATCGTCTTTGCCCGCAACCGCGAGCAGGATCCAAGCCTGCGGGCGCTGGCCGCCGAAGGGCGGATGTATGCCCGCAGTTTGCAGGATAGTGCCTGATGTTATTGCCCGGTGGCGCTACGCTTACCGGGCTAAACCATCACGCACGGAGTCGCTTCGCCAGATGTACCGCCACGTCCACCCCGCTGCGCTCCAGTGAAATCGTCTCTCCTTCCCACGGCGCCTGACGCGTCAGGCAGGTCAGTACGCCGCCGGGGGGCATCTCGATCGCCAGCCGGGCTTCGCGTTCATTCGCTGAAATCATCGCCTCCTGCCAGCGCACCGTACGCGCCATGTTCATCGCCAGATCGTCGGCGATCTTTTCCGGCTGCCACAACACGCGCCCGGTGCTGCCGCTCAGGTAGGCGCAGCGTGGGCGTGAAAGCGTGACCGATTCAAACGCCGTTGCCAGCTTTTGCGCGGGTGCTGTCAGCAGTTCGCAGTGCGACGGCACGCTGACCGCCAGCCGTTTGGCCTTGCTCGCCCCTTTCGCCAGCGCGCGCGACGCCGCCTCCGCCATCCCTTCATCGGTTCCGGCAATCACGATCTGCGTTTCGGCATTCAGGTTGGCAATGTAGGTCCCGGTGCCCTGGATAAGGTCTTCCACCTGCGGCAGAGTGAGCCCCATAATTGCCGTCAGGCCGTAGCCGTGCGGATACGCCTGCTCCATCAGATCTCCACGCAGCGCCACCAGCTTCAGCGCATCCGTGAAGTCCAGCGCGCCTGCAATGACCGCCGCCGGATAAGCGCCGATGGACAGCCCGCTGACGATATCCGGCGCCACGCCGCGCCGTTCCAGCTCGCGCGCCCAGGCCACGCCTGCAATTAGCAGGCAAAGCTGAACCGCGCGGGTATGGCTTAACGCGTCTGCGCTATCCAGCGTATCCACTTCGGTGCCAAGCACCTCACGCGCCTGAGCCAGTTCCGTTCCCGGCAGGTTTTGCAGCATGCCTTCGTGCTGCGTGCCCTGCCCCGGAAAGGTAAACACTATTTTCATCACTCCTCCCTGCGCCACGGATCCGCCACCAGGCGCGGTCCACGGCGGGTTTTCAGCAGCGTTTTGCCGTCGCGCAGCCACTCCGCCAGCGCGAAACCGCCCTCGGGCGTATCCACCTGCGTATCGGCACGACACAGCGCACGGCTTAGCCGGGACTGCCACGTCGTCAGGGCGTCCGGTGAGATCGGCAGCGGAGCGCGGATAAGCAGATCGAGATCGCTGTCGGCATGGATCACCGGGATACCGGTCGCCAGCGCGTAGCCGGTACTGCCGGTAATGCCCCACGTCCACGGCCACGCCTGCTGAGAAAGCTGAAGCGCCACCTGAACGGGTGGCTGAGTCACAAAGGGCGAGCGCAGCAGATCGGCGGTTGCGCACAGGTCTTCCGGTGATACCACACGCCGCACGTTTTCGGGCTTCACCCATCCGGCCGCCCGCTGGTCGCGACGTAAACCGCGCACGCCAACGGGGATCCGGCCTTCGCTATCCACATCACGCCGCACCACCACCGGCAGGCCGGTATGCCAGGCGGCCTCCACCCAGGATTCAGTGATGCCTTCCAGCGCATCGCGGGAAGTAAGCCAGATAAGGTCGTGCGGGCGTAATGGGGTGGTCATGGTTACATTCCTGAAGTTAGCGAGATAAACAGCGGCAGCGACAGGATACACAGGACGGAGCTTAACAGCAGCACGGCTTCAGCATCCGGCGACTGCACGCCAAAGCGGTTACCGAACACGACGCCGAAGAAGCCCGCAGACAGCGCAATCATCAGGATAGCGGTGATCGCCACGGAGCCGTGCAGACCAAAGATCAAGACGATACCCCAGGCAATGGCTGGCTGAATCAGCAGCTTGGCGATCGTGGAGGTGATGACCATGGTATTAATCTGCAGCTTACGGGCAGAGAGGATCACCCCGGTCAGGAACAGCGCTGCAGCGGTCGCGGACAGCCCCAGCGGTTTGATCGCCGCCAGCACCAGCTCCGGCATTTTGATGCCGATGGCGGACAAAATCACGCCCAGCAGCGGGCCCATCACGATCGGTTTTTTAATGGAACGCCACATCAGCACCGGCAGCATCGAGAGCGTTGAGCCGGAGCTATTGCCTTCAGCGCGCGCTTTTTCACGCTCCAGAATGAGCAGGCAGAACGGGGTCATCAGCACCGAACCGCAGGCGATGGAGACCGCGACGGAGAGCGACGTAGAGGAACCTTCGCCCAGCACGCTGCCCAGAATCGGCAGACCCAGCGCTGCATAGTTGGGCAGCGCGACGGTGAGCGTCAGCACGGCCGCATCCTGTGGCGACTTCTTAAAGACGCCGGTGGCGAGGAAGTAGATGGCCGCATAGGTGATCCACATCGCCAGCGTCAGCACCAGGATCAGCGGCGACTGGGCTACGATGCCGGTCCATGGCGTTTGCACGGTAGCGCTGAACAGCGCGGCAGGGAGTGCAAAATCCATTACGAAGATATTAAGCAGGGAAACATTTTTGTTATCGACCATCTTTGCCTTGCCGGCCCAGAATCCCAGCAGCATGATGACGAAAATCGGTGCAAGAGCATGAACAATTACGTAAGTCATAAATCACCTGTAGTAAAAAAGTTTTAGCACTGGCGCGATGATTATTATTTTCAGGATGCAGGTTCCCGCGTGGGCGCTGTCACGCGCCCACGGGTTGATGCATCTGGCAGGTCTCTTTTTACTTACCAGCTGGCTCGCATACGTTCGCGTACGAGCGCCGAGCTGCGGCGATTGTCAGCACCCAGACGGTTTTTCAACGTGGTGTCCTGACGAGCGTCACTGATGGCCTGTTGCAGGGTGGATTTCACCAGCGTCAGATCGTTATCGGAGGGGGCATCCGGGTTGCTGATATCCAGCAGGTTAGAGAGCAGCCCCAGCGTGGCGTAGTTGCTGATGTCGTAGGCCATTGGCGGAATGGTCGCCGCCAGTTTTTCCAGCGCCTCGACGGTACGCAGCGTGATGCGCGCCGCAGACTCTTTGCCCATCGCGTGGATCAGCACGCCTTTGTCGTTAAAGGCGATCAGACGGTTAGCCTGGTAGCCGTGCGCCAGGAACGCGCCGGACATCGCCTTGCCGACGATAAGCCCAATCACCGGGTGACCGGCCAGGCGGGCATTCGCATAGGCTGCTGCCGCACCGGCCAGCGCCTGATGAATCCCAAACGCCTCTTCGCGTCGGCCATAGGCCTGGCTTGGGACGTCGATCACCGCCACAATCGGGCGCTTCACGGGTTTGTCAGCATCCGCCGCGACGGTTTCACTGACCACTTTCGCCAGGGTCCAGCCTTCCAGCAGCCCCACTTCCCCTTTCGCCGCACGCGGGAAGTGGTTGTTGGCATCCGGCACCACGGCAACAAAGCGCACCGCCTCGCCGTTCAGCTCGCCGTCTGCCGCCTGGACGGACGGGCATAGCCCCTCGATACGTTTGGCGTTCGGGGCGAGGATGTCCAGCCAGCGTTCGCCACGGCTTATTGCGTTACTCATCATTTCACCTCCCGGGCAAAAAGCGCGTTAATCTGTTCGGCATCAGCCTGTTTGCGGGTGTCGAAATTCGTCATACGGTTCAGGTAATCGTCGTAGTTATCGGTGCGATGTTTCGCGGGAACGCCTTTAGCAATCGCGTCGTTCATCGCCTGTTTCACCGCGTTGATACCGTCGCCGACGAGCGCATCCACCAGCCCGCTTTGATAGCGCACTTCACCGCCGGTCATGCTCCAGATAAACGGACGATCGCGGGAGTCGTACTCCTCAATGCCCGCCTCCTGTTCGATAACCTGCGGGCCGTTGAGGCCAAGACGCGCTTCGCGGGTCACGATCAGGTAGCTGCAGAGCGCCGCCGCGATGGACATCCCACCGAAGCAGCCCACGGTTCCGGCCACAATGCCAATAACCGGCGTGTAGCGACGCAGGTCCACAATCGCCGCGTGAATATCGGCAATCGCCGCCAGGCCGAGGTTCGCCTCCTGCAGACGCACGCCGCCGGTTTCGAGGCACAGTACCGCCTGAGTCGGAATGCCGTTGCGGTTATCCTCCGCCGCCAGCTCCAGCGCCGCCGCCATTTTGGCGCCGGACACTTCGCCCATGCTGCCGCCCTGGAACGCGCCTTCAATCGCCACGACGACGGCAGGCTTGCCGTTGATGGTGCCCTTCGCCACCACCATGCCGTCGTCCGCCTGCGGCACAATGCCCTGTGGCCCAAGCCACGGAGAAATAATGCCTTCAAACGGATCCAGCAGTTCGCGGTAGCTGCCCTCGTCGAGCAGGGCCTGCGCGCGCTGGCGCGCTTTCAGTTCGATAAAGCTGCTGTCATCACGCATGGCTCACCCCCTCAAAAACCTGTTCGATGCGAATGCGCGCCACGCCCGGCGTCGCGCCGAAGTCGTGGATGGTTAGCTTCCCTGCGGGCAGGCTGCTGACGGTTTGCAAACGGTTGAACAGCGCCTCCCAGCGCCCCCGGCTGTTGTCCACGGAGGTGGTGATATCAATGGTTAACGTCTGGCCCGGTTCGGCGGTGAAGAGCACCTCCATATCCCCGGAACCGACTACCCCTGCCAGCGCCCTGCCGCTTAACGTGCGGCTGGCTGGCACGGTCAATGTGATTTTTTCCATAACATCCTCTTAATGCTTTGAATTTGGCGTTTCGATGCGGTCGAGAAACAGCGTGGCGGCAAGCAGGTCGGCAGCGCCGCCCGGTGAGGCGTTGAGCGCCAGCATCTGACGGTCTAACCTCGCCAGCGCCTGCTGGCCCGCAGGCGTTGCGCTGCCGCCGGCATTCAGCACCGCACGGGCGCCGTCCTGCATAGCATCAAGCCCTTCCATTCCGGCACGTGACAGCACGCAGGTGTCGGTGAGTGAGGTCATGATGGCCATCAGCGCGTCGAGCCTGGCGTGCGTTTCGCTGCTGCCGTTGAGGCGGCTCAGACGAAGCTGCGGCAGCGCGCGCTGCATAACGTGCGGGAACGCCTGCTGCGCCTCTTCACGCGCGCCCGGCACGCGGTAACGGTGCGTGGCGCGCAGGCCTTTACTGAACACCTTCGGCGCCGCGTCGTCCGGCAGTCTCGCCAGCTGTGCGGCGGTGCGGGCGACGTCTTGCGCCCTGGCATCACCGCCGAGCATCGCCACCGCGCTGACCAGCAGCCCCAGCGCCCAAATCGCGCCGCGATGGGTGTTTACGCCACCGGTTGCGGCCATCATCTGCTGCTCGCCTTCGCGACCGAGTCGCCCGACGGTTTGCCGAAGTGCGATATCTGCCGGGCGCTGCCAGCTTTGCAGCGCCAGTGCCTGAAACGTGGAGGTCAGGCTGTGCGCGGAGCACTCCATCAGCGCAAGGGATAAATCGTGGTGCGCGCCGTTCCCCCGACTGTCCACCAGACCGGGTTTCGGGCTTAAACGTGCTTCGTCAATCAGACACTGCGTGGCGGTTCGCGCCAGCCATTCGGCACCGCCTTCAACCTGAATCTGGGGGAGAAGTTTCATTACCAGCTCCGGAATTTCGCAGGTGGGTTATAGAGACCGCCGGACCATTCCACGAGATCAGACACGCTGCCTGCCGCCAGCAGAGAGCGGGTGGCATCAGTGCGGCGAATCCCCATATCTTCCGGATAGAGCACCTTGCCGCTCTGACGCAGTTCCGCCACGCGTTTGGCATCCACGCCCAGACCGATGTCGGTGATCCCCGCGACGGCGGCGACCATGGCGCGACGCTCTTCCAGATCTTTCGCCCGATAGAGGTAGGCAATCCCCTCTTCCGTCAGCACGTGGGTGACGTCATCGCCGTAGATCATCACCGGCGCCAGCGGCATACCGGAGGCTTTCGCCACGTCAACGGCATCGAGTTTTTCCACGAAGGTCGGCTTCACGCCCGCCTGGAAGGTTTCCACCATCTGCACGACGAGTTTTTTGCCGCGCTGCATTGGGTCAGGTTCGGTGATCATGTTCAGCCAGGCTGGCGTGGCGTGGCGACGACCGTGCGGGTCGTGACCCATGTTTGGCGCACCGCCGAAGCCGGACAGACGACCACGGGTCACGGTTGAGGAGTTGGCGTAGCCGTCCACCTGCAGCGTAGAGCCGATGAACATATCCACCGCGTACTGACCTGCCAGCTGGCAGAACGCGCGGTTGGAGCGCATGGAGCCGTCGGCACCGGTAAAGAAGACGTCCGGACGCGCGCGGATGTACTCTTCCATCCCCAGCTCGCCGCCGAAGCAGTGCACGCTCTCGACCCAGCCGCTTTCAATAGCCGGGATCAGCGTCGGATGCGGGTTCAGCGTCCAGTGTTTACAGATTTTGCCTTTAAGGCCGAGCTGTTCACCGTAGGTAGGCAGCAGCAGCTCAATCGCCGCAGTGTTAAAGCCGATCCCGTGGTTCAGGGACTGCACCTGGTGTTCCGCATAAATACCCTTGATGGCCATCATCGCCATCAGGATGTGTTCCTGTTTAATCAGGCGCGGGTCGCGGGTAAACAGCGGTTCGATAAAGAACGGCTTATCGGCCACCACCACAAAGTCAATCCACGAACCCGGTATGTCCACGCGCGGCAGGTCACACTCGTCATCCACCAGCTCGTTCACCTGCGCGATGACGATGCCGTCATGGAACGCGGCGGCTTCCACCAGCGCCGGGGTATCTTCGGTGCTCGCCCCGGTATAGAGGTTGCCTTTGCGGTCAGCTTTAAAGCCAGCAATCAGCGCCACGTTGGGCGACAGGTCGACGTAGAGACGGGAGTAGAGTTCGATGTAGGTGTGAATCGCGCCGATTTCGAGCTGACCATCCTCCAGCAGTTGGGAGATGCGCAGGCTCTGCGTCCCGGAGAAGGAGAAATCCAGCTTGCGGGCGATGCCTTTCTCAAAGATATCCAAATGTTCGCTACGGCCAACGCTCGGCATGATCATATGCAGGTCGTGGACGATCTGCGGGTTCACTTCGGCCAGCGAGCGGGAAAGGAAATCGGCCTGCTTCTGGTTGTTACCTTCCAGCACGACCTTGTCGCCTGGCGCGATCAGTTTTTCCAGCATGGCGACGAGATCGCCGGTTGGCAGTACCTTGCCCTGCACCGGTACGGAGGCCAGACGACGCGCTTTTTCGCTGCGTCGCGTGTTCCATTGCCGGGTGGGTGTTTGCCCAGATAACATTATTAACCTCCTGATTCAGCTAATCATTTTGATTTGCTTAACGTTGAGTAGAGTGTGCGCTCTGGTGAGAAAGGCATCAATTAAGCGTAGAGCTGAATCATTAGCCTGAGAGTAATAATCAAGGTAAATATTTGTGATCGGGATCAGTTCATGTTTCGGAAAACCAGGCTAAACGGGGTACAATTCGGAAAGTATCGTAAATTTCCGACAAGAATCAGCATCGCGCCTATGACCCAAATCATTCCATCAGGCTTCGACATTGCCGCCGAAGACAGCACTGAGTTCGTGCCTATGCGCGGCGTCGCCAATCGCCATTTGCAGACCATGCTGCCGCGACTGATCCGCCGCAAGGTTCAGTTCACCCCACACTGGCAGCGGCTAGATCTGCCAGACGGTGACTTTCTGGATCTCGCCTGGAGCGAAGCGCCGGAGCAGGCTCGCCATAAGCCGCGGCTGGTGGTTTTTCACGGTCTGGAAGGCAGCCTGCACAGCCCGTATGCACACGGGCTCATTGAGGCAGCCAAAGCGCGCGGCTGGCTCGGCGTGGTGATGCATTTTCGCGGCTGCAGCGGCGAGCCGAACCGGCAGAAGCGTATCTATCACTCGGGTGAAACAGAAGACGGCACGTGGTTTTTACACTGGCTGCGGGACAACTTTGGCACCGTGCCCACCGCGGCCGTAGGCTACTCGTTGGGCGGAAATATGCTGGCCTGCCTGTTAGCTAAAGAAGGGGAAAGCGTCCCGCTGGATGCCGCCGTCATCGTCTCCGCCCCGTTCATGCTGGAGCAGTGCAGCTACCACATGGACAAAGGCTTTTCCCGCGTCTATCAGCGCTACCTGCTCAACCTGCTGAAGGCCAATGCCGCGCGTAAGCTGAAGGCCTACCCGGATACTCTCCCGGTAAGCCTGCGCCAGCTGAAAAAAGTGCGCCGCATACGCGAATTCGACGATCTGATCACCGCGAAAATTCACGGTTTCGCCGATGCAATTGACTATTATCGTCAGTGCAGCGCCATGCCGCTGCTCAGCAAGATCACGCAGCCAACGCTGATCATTCACGCCAAAGATGACCCTTTTATGGATCATCACTCGATTCCCGCTCAGGAATTCCTGCCCGACAACGTTCACTATCAGTTGACCGAGCACGGCGGCCACGTCGGGTTTATCGGCGGCACGCTGCGTCGCCCGAAAATGTGGCTTGAGGCGCGTATTCCTGACTGGCTAACCCCTTATCTGGACGGTGCAACATGATTATTCCCTGGCAGGATCTGGCTCCCGAAACGCTCGATAATCTGATTGAAAGCTTTGTATTACGCGAAGGCACCGATTATGGTGAACAGGAACGCTCGCTTGAGCAAAAGGTCAACGATGTAAAGCGCCAGCTGAAAAGCGGCGACGTGGTGCTGGTGTGGTCAGAACTGCATGAGACGGTCAATATCATGCCCCGCAACGCGTTTCACGGCTGATCTTCCACCCTTTTCAGTCAGGGAGTTGCTATGTCTGCCAGACATCCGGTTATTGCCGTTACGGGGTCGAGTGGTGCGGGAACCACCACCACCAGCCTCGCATTTCGCAAGATTTTCGCCCAGCTGAATCTCCGTGCGGCGGAGGTCGAAGGCGACAGCTTTCACCGCTACACGCGCCCGGAGATGGACATGGCCATCCGTAAGGCGCGCGATCTGGGTAAACACATCAGCTACTTCGGTCCGGAAGCCAATGACTTCGGCCTGCTGGAACAAACCTTTATTGAGTACGGCCAGAGCGGTAAAGGGCAGTCCCGCAAGTATCTGCATACCTATGATGAAGCCGTTCCCTGGAATCAGGTGCCGGGCACCTTTACCCCCTGGCAGCCCCTGCCGGAACCTACCGACGTGCTGTTCTACGAAGGATTACACGGCGGCGTGGTCACGCCGCAGCACGACGTGGCGCGCCACGTGGATCTGCTGGTTGGCGTGGTGCCTATCGTTAACCTGGAGTGGATCCAGAAGCTGACGCGTGACATGAGCGAGCGCGGCCACTCGCGCGAAGCAGTGATGGATTCGGTGGTGCGCTCCATGGAAGACTACATCAACTTCCTGACGCCGCAGTTTTCCCGCACCCATATCAACTTCCAGCGCGTGCCGACGGTGGACACCTCCAACCCGTTCGCGGCCAAAAGTATCCCATCCCTGGATGAGAGCTTTGTGGTGATCCATTTCCGCAATCTCGAAGGCATTGACTACCCCTGGCTGCTGGCGATGCTGCAGGGCTCGTTTATTTCTCACATGAATACATTAGTCGTACCGGGCGGAAAAATGGGGCTGGCGATGGAGCTCATCATGACGCCGCTGGTGGAGCGATTGATGGAAGGGAAACAGATCGCGTGAGTTTTTTGCCCGGTGGCGCTGCGCTTACCGGGCCTACGGTCGTGCTTTTGTAGGGCGGGTCAGCGAAGTGCCACCCGCCAAAACATTAAGCCTCGATCACTTCATACGAATGGGTGATTTTTACCGCTTTCTCCAGCATTAACGCGACAGAGCAGTACTTCTCCGCAGACAGGTCCACCGCACGTGAAACCGCCGCGTCTTTCAGTTCTTTACCGGTGACCACAAAGTGCAGATTGATGTGGGTGAACAGGCGTGGCGCCTCTTCGCGGCGTTCTGACGTGAGTTTGACCTCACAATCCGTCACATCATGACGGCCTTTTTGCAGAATCGACACCACGTCAATGGCGCTGCATCCCCCTGCCGCCATCAGCACCATTTCCATTGGGCTGGGCGCTTTATCGCCGGAGTTACCATCCATCAAAATCTGATGCCCTGACGCGGACTCGCCCAGGAACGTTAAACCTTCAACCCACTTCACGCGCGCTTGCATATTCTTAAACTCCAACGTTGCATTTTTGGTGACAGATTACGCGTGCGTTACATTTCTCGCAATGGAAGGCGACCTGCATCATGCTGAAGCGAGACACCAGGAGACACGCGGCGAAAGCTATGCTAAAACACTCAGGATGCTACAGTAATACATTGACGTTACACATGTATGCAGAGGACATCAAACTTTACTGGCTGCGAAACGTTACGGTAGCCGACTTCCCAGGGTATGGGTAAGAATTCGATTGCAACCCCAGAGTCCGGATGCATCTGATGACTCTGGTGACAGCTTATAACAGAGGATAACAGCGCATGGTGCTTGGCAAACCGCAAACAGACCCGACTCTCGAATGGTTCTTGTCTCATTGCCACATTCATAAGTACCCATCAAAGAGCACGCTGATTCACCAGGGTGAAAAAGCGGAAACGTTGTATTACATCGTTAAAGGCTCGGTGGCAGTGCTGATCAAAGATGAAGAAGGGAAAGAGATGATCCTTTCTTATCTGAACCAGGGCGATTTCATCGGTGAACTGGGCCTGTTTGAAGAGGGCCAGGAACGTAGCGCCTGGGTTCGTGCAAAGACAGCATGTGAAGTGGCTGAAATTTCTTACAAGAAGTTCCGTCAGCTGATTCAGGTTAACCCTGACATTCTGATGCGTCTCTCTTCCCAGATGGCGCGCCGTCTGCAGGTCACCTCAGAGAAAGTGGGCAACCTCGCCTTCCTGGACGTGACGGGCCGCATCGCACAAACTCTGCTGAACCTGGCGAAACAGCCGGACGCCATGACCCACCCGGACGGCATGCAAATTAAAATTACCCGTCAGGAAATTGGTCAGATCGTCGGTTGCTCCCGTGAAACAGTGGGCCGTATCCTGAAAATGCTGGAAGATCAAAACCTGATCTCCGCCCACGGTAAAACCATCGTGGTTTACGGAACGCGTTAATTCCGCTTAAACGGCGTGCCATCGCAAGGTGTCACGCCGTTTTTGTCTCTACTCCTCATGTGGCGCAGGCTGATCTATCACCCGGAAGTTAACTACGCACTGCGACAAACGCTGGTGTTGTGTCTACCCGTGGCCATCGGCCTGATCCTCGGACACCTTCAGCAAGGCCTGCTCTTTTCCCTCGTGCCCGCCTGCTGCAACATTGCTGGCCTGGACACACCGCATAAGCGCTTTTTCAAACGTCTGATCGTGGGCGGCTGCCTGTTTGCTGGCTGTAGCCTTGCCGTACAGCTTTTACTGGCCCGGGATATCCCGCTGCCGCTGATCCTGACGGTGCTGGCGATGACGCTCGGCGTCACGGCGGAAATCAGCTCGCTGCACGCCCGCCTGCTTCCCGCCTCGCTGATTGCGGCCATCTTCACGCTGAGCCTCGCCGGGAATATGCCGGTGTGGGAGCCGCTACTGATCTACGCGCTGGGGACACTGTGGTACGGGCTGTTTAACTGGTTCTGGTTCTGGCTGTGGCGGGAACAGCCGCTGCGCGAATCCCTGAGCCTGCTCTATGTGCAGTTGGCGGAATACTGCGAAGCCAAATACACCCTGCTCACCCAGCATACCGATCCGGAAAAAGCCTTACCGCCGCTGCTGACGCGCCAGCAGAAGGTGGTGGATCTGATAAGCCAGTGCTATCAGCAGCTGCATATGCTCGCCGCCAACAAGAACCACGAATACAAACGGCTGCTGCGCACCTTCCAGGTAGGCCTGGATCTGCAGGAGCATATCTCCGTTAGCCTGCACCACCCGCAGGAGGTGCAAAAGCTGGTTGAGCGCAGCCACGCCGAAGCGGTGATCCGCTGGAACGCGCAGACCGTCTCGGCACGCCTGCGCGTGCTGGCTGACGATATTCTCTACCACCGCTATCCCACGCGCTTTAACATGGAAAAACAGCTCGGTGCGCTGGAGAAAATCGCCCGTCAGCATCCGGATAACCCGGTCGGCCAGTTTGCCGCCTGGCACTTCAGCCGCATCGCCCGCGTGCTGCGCACCCAGCGCCCGCTTTATTCCCGCGACCTGATGGCGGATAAACAAAAACGGCTTCCCCTGTTGCCCGCGCTCAAAAGCTATCTGTCTCTCAAATCGTCCGCCCTGCGCAATGCCGCACGAATTAGCGTCATGCTCAGTATCGCCAGCCTGATGGGCATGGCGCTGCATCTGCCGAAGCCCTACTGGATCTTAATGACCGTGCTGTTCGTCACCCAGAACGGCTACGGCGCCACGCGGGTGCGTATTCTGCACCGGGCGGGCGGCACCATGGCCGGGCTGATCATTGCAGGCGTAACGCTGCACTTCCACGTGCCGGAAGGCTATACCCTGGCAGGCATGCTGGCGATCACGCTGGTGAGCTACCTGATTATCCGCAAAAATTACGGCTGGGCGATGGTGGGCTTTACGGTGACGGCGGTATACACCCTGCAGCTGCTTACGCTGAACGGCGAACAGTTTATTATCGCCAGGCTGATTGATACCCTGATCGGCTGCCTGATTGCCTTCGGCGGCATGGTCTGGCTGTGGCCGCAGTGGCAGAGCGGGCTGCTCAGGCAGAACGCCCACGACGCGCTGGAGGCCGACCAGCAGGCCATTCGCCTCATCCTGAGCGACGACCCGCAGCCCTCCCCGCTGGCGTATCAACGCATGAAGGTCAACCAGGCGCACAACGCCCTGTTCAACTCGCTCAACCAGGCGATGCAGGAGCCGGGCTTTAACTCACATTATCTGGCCGATATGAAGCTGTGGGTAACGCACAGTCAGTTTATCGTTGAGCACATTAACGCCATGACGACGCTGGCGCGCGAGCACACGATGCTGACGCCGGATCTGGCGCAGCGCTACCTGCAGTCGTGTGAAATTGCGTTGCAGCGCTGCCAGCAGCGTCTGGAGTATGACTCACCGGGCGAGTCGGGGGATTTAAATATTCTGGAAGCGCCGGAGACGTTAACCCACGGGCCAATGAGCACCCTGGAGCAACACGTGCAGCGCGTGCTGGGGCATCTGAACACCATGCACACCATTTCGTCGGTGGCATGGCGTCAGCGTCCGCACCATGGGGTTTGGTTAACGCGAAGGTTGAAACGAACCGAATATTAGCCTTTAACGATCTTTGCAACCGCCGCGGCAAAGCGGGTTAAGCCGTCTTCGATGTCTTTGTCTTCCACCACCAGCGACGGCGCAAAGCGCATCACGTCCGGCCCGGCGTTGAGCACCATCACCCCTTCGCGAGCGGCGGCGTGCAGGAAATCACGCGCGCGGCCCTTGTACTGCGGCTTCAGCTCGGCGCCAATCAGCAGCCCCATCCCGCGGATCTCGCTGAACACGTCGTACTGCTCGTCAATCTGCTTCAGGTGCTTCACAAACAGCTCGCGCTTCGCGCTAACGCCGTTTAGCACCTCTGGCGTGTTGATGATGTCGAACGCGGCCCCCGCTACGGCGCTCGCCAGCGGGTTACCGCCGTAGGTAGAGCCGTGAGAACCGACGTGGAACGCGGAGGCGATCTCCTGTGTCGTCAGAACCGCACTTACCGGGAAACCGCCGCCGAGCGCTTTCGCGCTGGTCAGAATATCCGGCGTCACGCCGTAGTGCATATAGGCAAACAGGTCCCCGGTACGCCCCATCCCGCACTGCACTTCATCAAACACCAGCAGCGCCTGATGCTCGTCGCACAGCGCGCGCAGCCCTTTCAGGAATTCCGGGGTTGCCGCGGTCACGCCGCCTTCCCCCTGAATAGGCTCGACCACCACCGCGCAGGTGTGGTCGTCCATCACCGCTTTCACCGCGTGCAGATCGTTAAACGGCACGTGGATGATGTCGGCCGGTTTCGGACCAAACCCGTCGGAATACTTCGGCTGGCCGCCAACGGAGACGGTAAAGAAGGAGCGTCCGTGGAAGGCATTGTGGAAGGCGATGATTTTGGTTTTGTACGGGCTGTGGCGCGTGGTCGCGTAGTAGCGCGCCAGCTTAAAGGCGGTTTCGTTGGCTTCGGTGCCGGAGTTCATAAACAGCACGCGCTCGGCAAACGTGGCATCAATGATCTTACGGCCCAGGCGCAGCGCCGGTTCGTTGGTGAACACGTTGCTGGTGTGCCACAGGGTTTCACCCTGGGTTTTCAGCGCCTCCACCAGCGCGGGATGGCAATGACCCAGCGCCGTGACCGCAATACCGCCCGCGAAATCCACATACTCCTTGCCCTGCTGATCCCAGACGCGGCTGCCTTTCCCCTTCACCGGGATAAATTCAGCCGGTGCATAAATCGGCAGAATCACTTCATCGAATGTCGCGCGGGTAATTGCTGGTTGTTCAGTTGCCATGTCATGCCCATCCATTTATGTCACATTGATTGTGAAAATATAATCACAAAATATGCATAAAAAATCATAGCAAGGCAACAGATATTCAGCGATGGAGGAAATTTGCCAGCAGCGCGTGCCCCTGCTCGCTGAGGATGCTTTCCGGATGGAACTGCACGCCTTCGAGATCCCATTCGCGGTGACGAATCCCCATGATCTCCTGCGTATCGCTCCAGGCGGTCACCTCAAAGCCGTCGGGCAGCGTCGACGGGTCAATCACCAGCGAATGGTAGCGCGTCACGGTTAACGGATTATTGAGCCCCGTGAACACTCCGGTGCCCGTGTGGGTGACCGGCGAGGTTTTACCGTGCATGACTTTGGCGGCGCGCACGATGGTGGCACCAAAGGCCTGGGCAATCGCCTGATGGCCCAGACAAACGCCGAGGATCGGCAGCTTGCCGGCATAGTGCTGGATAACCTCCAGCGAAATACCTGATTCCGACGGCGTGCAGGGGCCGGGTGAAATCACGATTTTCTGCGGAGCCAGCGTCTCGATATCGGCCAGGCCAATCTCGTCGTTACGTCGGACAACCACCTCTGCGCCCAGTTCGCAAAAATACTGGTAAAGGTTCCAGGTGAAGGAATCGTAGTTATCAATCAGCAGAATCATGGCGGCTCCCGAAAAAAATGCCGCCCTATTCTACTCAGATTCCCGCGCTTCGCTCACTACTTTGGCAAAGATCGCGTTTAGCGCGGTTAAATCCCCCGTTGCGCCGCTGCGGTTAGCGGACACCCACTCCTCGGGATCGATATCGCGCCAGTCAAGTGAATAGCCCGCATGGATCGCCAGCTGCTCAAAGAAAACGCGCTGAGCAATACCGTTACCACGCGCAAAAGGATGCAGCATGTTGATTTCACAATAATAATGGCTAATTTTTTCAATGAACGCCGCTTTCTCAAGGCCAGCCAGATACTTTTCGCTTTCCAGCGCCGCCATCAGTTCATTACCCATCTTTTCGATGTATTCGAAATGGCAGAAGGGAATATCACCTTTGAAAATATCGTCGGTACGGAACTCACCTGCCCGCTTCATCTCTCTGCGGTAGAGATGGCGGTGAATAAGGCACAGATGGGGTAACCCGGGCGCGGAAGGCCCAAGCGCCAGGCTCTCAATCTCGGGATCCGATGGACCATTACCTTTCTCAAGGAGACAACTGGCCTGAAAGTTGACGCTACGCTGCTGCTCCCAGAGACGGGATTTTTGCTTGTCGGTGAGTTTTTTCACTTAACGCCTCCCTGAATAGTCCGTTTGCCACAAGTATAAGCAGCAAAACGCGCTTTCGCAGGGAGGGGTCACAACACGGGCGAGCATCGCCCGCGTCGAAGAACGTTACGGCAGAACTTTTGCGGAGAGGATCACGACAGGTTTGGACGGCACATTCTGATACGGACCGACGTCATGGGTAGGCACCTGAGAAATCTTATCGGCCACATCCATCCCTTTCACGATTTTACCGAACACCGCATAGCCGAAGTCGCGCTGGCCGTGGTCGAGGAAGGCGTTATCCGCCACGTTGAGGAAGAACTGGCTGGTCGCGCTATCTTTGTCTGCGGTACGCGCCATAGAGATCGTGCCGCGTTTGTTCAGCAGGCCGTTGTCCGCTTCGTTTTTGATTGGCGGGTTCGGCTGTTTCTGCTGCATCTGCTCGTTGAAGCCGCCGCCCTGAATCATGAAGCCCGGGATCACGCGGTGGAAGGTGGTGTTGTTATAGAAACCACTGTTCACATAGTCGAGGAAGTTTTTCACAGAAACCGGAGCTTTCTGGCTATTCAGTTCCAGCTCAATATTCCCGGCGGAGGTGGTCAGCAGAACGTGAGGGTCCCCTTTTGCTGCCAGCGCAGCAGGGGAAACGGCAGAAAGAGCAAACACAGCTGCGACAGCCGCCAGTGTTGATTTGAGCATGAGAATTCCTTAACAAAGCGCAGTATAAAAAGCGAATGGCTTGATTCTAAAGAGCAGTATGAACGTAGACCAGCCTTTTACCTAATTTTACGAAATTGAAACAATTATTACTGCGCAAACGATTGGTTAGACCGCCACTTAATGTGATTTAGATCACATTAAAACCTGCAATGACACAATCATTACCCTTAAAAGATAGGAATGGATCACTTTAGCGACTAAAATCTGCCCGCTCTCAGCGCCCCTTCGGCGCTTTTCTTTTTTTGAACAGGCCAGACATGACTAACAGCAATCGCATCAAGCTCACATGGATCAGCTTCTTCTCCTACGCCCTGACCGGCGCGTTGGTGATCGTCACCGGGATGGTGATGGGGAATATCGCAGACTACTTCCAGCTGCCCGTTTCCAGCATGAGCAACACCTTCACCTTCCTCAACGCAGGGATCCTGATCTCTATCTTCCTGAATGCCTGGCTGATGGAAATCGTGCCGCTGAAAACCCAGCTTCGCTTCGGCTTCGTGCTGATGCTCGCCGCCGTGGCGGGTCTGATGCTCAGCCACAGCATCGCCCTGTTCTCAGCCGCCATGTTCGTGCTCGGCCTGGTCAGCGGGATCACCATGTCGATCGGGACGTTCCTGATTACCCATATGTATGAAGGCCGCCAGCGCGGCGCGCGCCTGCTGTTTACCGACTCCTTCTTCAGCATGGCCGGAATGATCTTCCCGATGGTCGCTGCCGTTCTGCTGGCACGCAGCATTGAGTGGTACTGGGTCTACGCCTGCATCGGTCTGGTCTACGTTGCTATTTTCATTCTGACCTTCGGCTGCGAGTTCCCGGTGCTGGGCAAAAAAGCGCAAACCACCGCAGAGCCTGTGGCGAAAGAGAAATGGGGTATCGGCGTGCTGTTCCTCTCCATCGCCGCCCTGTGCTACATCCTGGGCCAGCTGGGCTTTATCTCCTGGGTACCGGAATATGCCAAAGGTCTGGGCATGAGCCTGAACGACGCGGGCAAACTGGTGAGCGATTTCTGGATGTCCTACATGTTCGGCATGTGGGCGTTTAGCTTCATCCTGCGCTTCTTCGACCTGCAGCGCATTCTGACCGTGCTGGCGGGCCTGGCGACCGTGCTGATGTATCTGTTCATCAACGGTTCGCCGGAGCATATGCCGTGGTTCATTCTGACCCTGGGCTTCTTCTCCAGCGCGATTTACACCTCGATCATCACCCTGGGCTCCCTGCAGACCAAAGTGGCCTCGCCGAAGCTGGTTAACTTCGTTCTGACCTGCGGCACCATCGGTACCATGCTGACCTTCGTGGTGACGGGCCCGATCGTTGCCCACAGCGGCCCGCTGGCGGCGCTGCACACCGCGAACGGTCTGTACGCCGTGGTGTTCATCATGTGCTTCATCCTGGGCTTTGTGACCCGCCACCGCCAGCACAACGCGGCAGCGGCATCGCACTAAACCCTGCGCCCCTTTGCATTACGCAGAGGGGCTGTTTCTGGCGAAACTGACCTCTTCTCCTCCGGTATCCATCTGGATCCAGGTCTGCGCCAGCTGCGTAGTGGCAATAATCCGCCCCTGACGAATCGACCAGCGCACCGGCACCTGACAGCGCACCGCTTCAAACCCACTCTCCGCAGGCAGAATAATCAGGTTTGCCGGATTTCCCGTTTCAATACCGTAATCGCTCAGGCCAAAGGTGCGGGCGCTGTTATGGGTAATCAGGTTCAGGCCGCTGTCGATTTGCGGATAGCCCATCATCTGGCAGACGTGTAGCCCCATATGCAGCACCTGCAGCATGTTGCCGGTGCCGAGCGGGTACCACGGGTCGAAGACATCGTCATGACCGAAGCAGACGTTGATGCCTGCTTCCTGCAACTCTTTCACGCGGGTGATACCGCGACGCTTCGGATAGTCATCAAAGCGCCCCTGCAGGTGGATGTTGACCAGCGGGTTAGCGACGAAGTTAATCCCCGACATCTTCAGCAGACGGAAAAGCCGCGAGGTGTAAGCGCCGTTGTAGGCGTGCATGGCGGTGGTGTGGCTGGCCGTCACGCGCGGGCCGATGCCGGCCTCATACGCCAGCGCGGCCACCGTCTCGACAAACCGCGACTGTTCGTCGTCAATTTCATCGCAGTGGATATCCAGCGGGCGGTCATACTTCTTCGCCAGCTCAAAAGCGATGTGCAGCGACTGGACGCCATATTCCCGGGTAAATTCGAAGTGCGGGATCGCCCCCACCACGTCGGCCCCCAGTTTTAACGCTTCTTCCAGCAGCGCCGCGCCGTTCGGGTAAGAGAGAATACCTTCCTGCGGAAACGCGACGATTTGCAGCGTTACCCACGGGGCCACCTCCTGCTTCACCTCCAGCATCGCCTTCAGGGCGGTGAGCGTCGGGTCAGAGACATCCACATGGGTGCGGACAAACTGAATGCCGTTAGCGATTTGCCACTTCAGCGTTTTCCAGGCGCGTGCTTTCACGTCGTCATGGCTGAGCAGCGCTTTGCGCTCCGCCCAGCGCTCAATGCCTTCGAACAGCGTGCCGGACTGGTTCCAGTTCGGCTCCCCCGCCGTCTGGGTGGTATCAAGATGAATATGCGGCTCGATGAACGGCGGGAGAGCAAGCCCACCGCGCGCGTTCAGTACCTCATAACTTTCGGCGTGGGTATCGTCCATGGGGGTGATGTCACCAAAACGCCCGTTCTCGATGGCAAGTTGCCACAGCCCTTCCCGACCCGGTAAACGCACATTCTGAACAAGCCATAACGGTGATGTAGACATACCTTTCCCCTCATAAACGCAGCTGATATTCAGGCGTATCGATTTTTGCAAAACCGCCCCTGATTTGTACACAAATTCAACGAACACGAAAAGCCTGCGATTTCCGCCACTTATAAAAATCCTGACAAATCAGTCATATACCACCTAAGGGGTAGGCGAAGGCGTATTTGATTTGCATCAATAAGCGCCCCTGCTGAATCGTTAAGGTAGGCAATAATAGAAAAGAAATCGAGGCAATAATGAGCAAAGTCAGACTCGCTATCATCGGTAACGGCATGGTCGGCCACCGCTTTATTGAGGATCTTCTCGATAAAGCCGATGCTGAGCAGTTCGATATTACCGTGTTCTGTGAAGAACCCCGCAAGGCGTACGACCGTGTGCACCTGTCTTCCTACTTCTCCCATCATACCGCCGAAGAGCTCTCTCTGGTGCGTGAAGGTTTCTACGAGAAGCATGGCGTAAAAGTGCTGGTGGGCGAACGCGCTATCACCATCAACCGTCAGGAAAAAGTGATCCACTCCAGCGCCGGCCGTACGGTTTTTTACGACAAGCTGATCATGGCGACGGGCTCGTATCCGTGGATCCCACCCATTAAAGGCTCGGAAACGCAGGATTGCTTCGTTTATCGCACGATTGAGGACCTCAACGCCATCGAATCCTGCGCGCGTCGAAGCAAACGCGGCGCAGTGGTCGGCGGCGGTCTGCTGGGTCTGGAAGCGGCTGGCGCGCTCAAAAACCTCGGGGTTGAAACCCACGTTATCGAATTTGCGCCAATGCTGATGGCCGAACAGCTCGACCACATGGGTGGCGATCAGCTGCGCCGTAAGATCGAAAGCATGGGCGTGAAAGTTCACACCAGCAAAAACACCAAAGAGATCGTTCAGGAAGGGACTGAAGCACGCAAGACCATGCGCTTTGCCGACGGCAGCGAGCTGGAAGTGGACTTCATCGTCTTCTCCACCGGCATCCGCCCGCGCGACAAGCTGGCAACGCAGTGCGGCCTGGCCGTCGCGCAGCGCGGTGGGATCATGATTAACGACACCTGCCAGACCTCCGACCCGGATATTTACGCCATCGGCGAATGCGCCAGCTGGAACAACCGCGTATTCGGCCTGGTCGCGCCAGGGTACAAAATGGCGCAGGTCGCCGTGGATCATATCCTCGGCAGCGAAAACGCCTTCACCGGCGCAGACATGAGCGCCAAGCTGAAGCTGCTGGGCGTGGACGTAGGCGGTATTGGCGATGCGCATGGCCGCACGCCCGGCGCGCGCAGCTACGTCTATCTCGACGAAAGCAAAGAGGTCTACAAACGTCTCATCGTCAGCCAGGACAACAAAACCCTGCTCGGCGCGGTACTGGTGGGCGACACCAGCGACTTCGGCAACCTGCTCCAGCTGGTGCTCAACGCTATCGAGCTGCCGGAAAACCCGGACGCGCTGATCCTCCCGGCGCATGCCTCCAGCGGTAAGCCGTCCATCGGCGTGGATAAACTGCCGGACAGCGCGCAGATTTGCTCCTGCTTCGACGTCACCAAAGGCATGCTGATCTCCGCGATCAACAAAGGGTGCCACACCGTTGCGGCGCTGAAAGCGGAAACCAAAGCCGGTACCGGCTGCGGCGGCTGTATTCCGCTGGTCACTCAGGTGCTGAACGCCGAGCTGGCGAAACAGGGCATCGAAGTGAACAACAACCTGTGCGAACACTTCGCTTACTCTCGCCAGGAGCTGTATCACCTGATCCGCGTGGAAGGTATCAAGTCCTTCGACGAACTGCTGGCGAAGCACGGCCAGGGCTACGGCTGTGAGGTGTGTAAACCGACCGTCGGCTCCCTGCTGGCCTCCTGCTGGAACGAGTACGTGCTCAAACCCGAGCACACGCCGCTGCAGGACACCAACGACAACTTCCTGGCCAACATCCAGAAAGACGGCACCTACTCCGTGATTCCACGCTCTGCCGGTGGTGAAATTACGCCGGAAGGGCTGGTCGCGGTGGGCCGTATCGCACGTGAATTTAACCTCTACACCAAAATTACCGGCTCCCAGCGTATCGGCCTGTTTGGCGCGCAGAAGGACGACCTGCCGGAAATCTGGCGTCAGCTGATTGAAGCGGGCTTCGAAACCGGCCACGCGTACGCCAAAGCGCTGCGCATGGCAAAAACCTGCGTGGGCAGCACCTGGTGCCGCTACGGCGTCGGCGACAGCGTGGGCTTCGGCGTTGAGCTGGAAAACCGCTACAAAGGCATCCGTACCCCGCACAAAATGAAGTTCGGCGTCTCCGGCTGTACCCGCGAATGTGCGGAAGCGCAGGGTAAAGACGTGGGTATTATTGCCACCGAAAAAGGCTGGAACCTGTATGTATGCGGCAACGGCGGGATGAAACCGCGCCATGCGGACCTGCTGGCGGCGGATCTCGATCGCGACACGCTGATTCAGTATCTCGACCGCTTCATGATGTTCTACATCCGTACCGCCGATAAGCTGACCCGTACCGCCTCCTGGCTCGATAACCTCGAGGGCGGCATCGACTACCTGAAATCGGTCATTATCGACGACAAGCTGGGCCTGAACGAACATCTGGAAGCGGAGATGGCGCGCCTGCGCGAGGCGGTGATCTGCGAGTGGACGGAAACCGTCAACACCCCGGCGGCGCAGACGCGCTTCAAACACTTTATCAACAGCACCCAGCGCGACCCGAACGTACAGGTTGTGCCGGAGCGCGAACAGCATCGTCCGGCCACGCCGTATGAACGTATTCCGGTCACGCTGGTGGAGGAAAACGCATGAGCCAGTGGGTAAACATCTGCAATATTAACGACATTCTCCCCGCCACCGGCGTCTGTGCGCTGCTGGGCAACGAGCAGGTGGCGATTTTCCGCCCTCGCCACGATGAACAGGTTTTTGCCATCAGCAATATCGACCCGTTCTTTGAGGCCAGCGTGCTCTCCCGCGGACTGATTGCCGAGCACCAGGGTGAACTGTGGGTCGCCAGCCCGTTGAAAAAGCAGCGTTTCCGCTTAACCGACGGACTCTGCATGGAAGATGAAAGCTTCTCGGTCAAACACTACGACGTCCGCGTGAAGGACGGCGAGGTGCAGCTGAAAGCGTAACCCCTCGCCTTTTCAATAGGAAAGGCTTATGACCCCTTATGGGTAACGGCAGGAAAAACCGTATGTTCTGTACGATTCCTGCTGTTATCCTGACGTCAATTCTTCCCCCGCCATGAATGCTGTGAGGTAACGTCGTGGATCACCTGCCGATTTTTTGTCAATTACGCAACCGCGACTGCCTGCTCGTGGGCGGCGGCGACGTGGCCGAGCGCAAAGCGCGCCTGCTGTTAGAGGCTGGCGCCCGCCTGACCGTGAATGCCCTGTCCTTCGCCCCCCAGTTTGAGGTTTGGGCCCAGGAAGGGATGCTCACGCTGGAACAGGGTGCGTTTAATGAATCCCTGCTGGACACCTGCTGGCTGACCATTGCCGCGACGGATGACGATGAAGTGAACCAGCGCGTGAGCGACGCCTGCGAAGCGCGCCGTATCTTCTGCAACGTGGTGGATGCGCCGAAAGAGGCCAGCTTTATCATGCCGTCGATTATCGACCGCTCGCCGCTGATGATTGCGGTATCGTCCGGGGGACGTTCGCCGGTTCTCGCGCGTCTGCTGCGGGAAAAACTGGAAGCCCTGTTGCCTCAACACCTTGGCCAGATTGCGCATTATGCCGGTCAGCTGCGTTCACGCGTGAAGCAAACCTTCGCGACCGTGGGCGAGCGCCGTCGCTTCTGGGAAAAATTCTTTGTGAACGACAGGCTGGCGCAGTCGCTGGCGAATCAGGACACCAAAGCCGTTGAAGAGACGACCGAGCAGTTGCTAAGCGAACCGCTGGACCATCGCGGCGAAGTGGTGCTGGTGGGCGCAGGCCCCGGAGATGCGGGTTTGCTGACGCTGAAAGGGCTACAGCAGATCCAGCAGGCGGATATCGTGGTGTACGACCGTCTGGTCTCCGATGACATCATGAACCTGGTGCGCCGCGACGCCGACCGCGTTTTCGTGGGCAAGCGCGCGGGCTACCACTGCGTGCCGCAGGAGGAGATTAACCAGATCCTGCTGCGCGAAGCGCAAAAGGGAAAACGCGTGGTCCGCCTGAAGGGGGGCGATCCGTTTATCTTTGGACGCGGCGGTGAAGAGCTGGAAACCCTGTGCGACGCGGGTATTCCGTTCTCCGTGGTGCCCGGCATTACGGCGGCGTCCGGCTGTTCAGCGTACTCTGGCATTCCGCTGACCCACCGGGATTACGCCCAGAGCGTACGTCTGGTGACGGGCCACCTGAAGACCGGCAGCGAGCTGGACTGGCATAACCTGGCCGCCGAAAAGCAGACGCTGGTGTTCTACATGGGGCTCAATCAGGCCGCCACGATTCAGGCGAAGCTGCTGGAGCACGGTATGAATGCGGATATGCCCGTCGCGCTGGTCGAAAACGGCACCGCCATTACGCAGCGCGTGGTGAATGGCGTGCTGACGCAGTTAGGCGAGCTGGCGCAGCAGGTCGAAAGCCCGGCGCTGATTGTGGTGGGCCGCGTGGTTGAACTGCGCGACAGGCTGAACTGGTTCTCGAATCACTAACTCATATTCTCCCTTCCTGGAGTAGTCCTTAAGCGGACTACTCCCCTCTTACGCCTACCGATACCATACCGCTCGCATAGTGGAACTTTTCCATTTATTCCCTCGTATTACATCCATTTTTAGACAAGGAATGCATATGTTCAAACTGGCAAAAGCCGCCGTTCTGGTTGGCCTGTTATCGACGCTGACGGCCTGCACCGGTCACGTTCAAAACACCAAAAATAACTGCAGCTACGATTACCTGCTGCACCCGGCGATCTCCATTTCGAAGATCATCGGTGGTTGCGGCCCGGCGGCACAGCAGTAAGCGTTTTACAGGCATAAAAAAACCGGGATATCCCGGTTTTTTAGTTTTGGAGAGTGTGTTTTTTGTCGGGTGGCGCTGACGCTTACCCGACCTACACGGTCCCGTAGGCCGGGTAAGGCGAAGCCGCCACCCGGCAAAGCAAACTTAAGGTTTACCCACAAACCCAATCGCTTCATACACCGCTTTCAGGGTTTCGGACGCGCGCGCGCTGGCTTTTTCCGCCCCCTCTTTCATCACTTTCTGCAGGAACGCTTCGTCGTTACGGTAGCGGTGATAACGCTCCTGCAGCTCGGTCAGCATACCGGAAACGGCATCTGCCACTTCGCCTTTCAGGTGGCCGTACATCTTGCCTTCGAAGTGTTTTTCCAGCTCAGGGATGCTCTGGCCGGTGACGCCCGAGAGGATATCCAGCAGGTTGGAGACGCCCGCTTTGTTCTGCACGTCGTAGCGCACGACTGGCGGCTCGTCGGAATCGGTCACCGCGCGCTTGAGCTTTTTGACAACCGATTTCGGATCTTCCAGCAGGCCGATAACGTTGTTGCGGTTATCGTCAGACTTGGACATCTTCTTGGTCGGCTCCAGCAGCGACATCACGCGTGCGCCGGACTTCGGAATAAATGGCTCTGGTACTTTAAACACATCGCCGTAGATCGCGTTAAAGCGCTGGGCGATATCGCGGCTCAGCTCCAGGTGCTGCTTCTGGTCTTCGCCGACAGGTACCTGGTTTGTCTGGTACAGCAGGATGTCTGCCGCCATCAGTACCGGATAGTCAAACAGTCCGGCGTTGATGTTTTCAGAGTAGCGCGCGGATTTATCCTTGAACTGCGTCATGCGGCTCAGCTCGCCAAAATAGGTGTAGCAGTTCAGCGCCCAGCCCAGCTGCGCGTGCTCCGGCACGTGAGACTGAACGAAGATGGTGCTCTTCTCCGGATCGATGCCGCAGGCCAGATACAGCGCCAGGGTGTCCAGCGTGGCTTTGCGCAGCTTCTCAGGATCCTGACGGGCGGTAATCGCATGGAGATCAACGATGCAGTAAATGCAATGGTAGTCATCCTGCATGCTGACCCACTGACGTAACGCACCCATGTAGTTACCAATGGTCAATTCACCTGAAGGCTGTGCGCCACTAAAAACGATGGGCTTAGTCATTGTTCAATTCCTGATGTTCACTGTGCGAAAGCCCGAGTGCGGGCAACAAATCTTTGAAGTGGTCGAAAACGACGTCCGGCTCACTCAGCGTGATGGCTTCACCGTAGTTGTAGCCATAGGTTAACCCCACGGAAGGACAACCGGCCGCGCGGGCAGCCAGAATATCATTGCGGGAATCGCCGACAAAGAGCAGCTCCGCAGGCGTTAAGGATAATTTTCCTGCCACCAGCAGCAGCGGTTCCGGATGGGGCTTTTTGTTCTGCACGTCGTCGCCGCCCACAATCACGGAGAAATACTTCGCGATATTGAGCGCTTCCAGCAGCGGTGCGACAAACGGCGTGGGTTTGTTGGTCACCAGACCCAGCGGGATGCCCTTCGCGTGCAGCGCGCTCAGCGTTTCCTGAACGTCAGGGAACAGGAAGCTGCCCTCCTCGACGGTCTCTTCATAGAAACGATCGAACAGTTTGCGCAGAATACGCAGCTGCTCTTCCTGCGGGATGTCCGCGTGATCGACGCTCGGTTTACCCTGGGCGGAACGCTGCGACGCACGCTCCTGACGCGCCCACGTCAACGCGCGCGCCATCAGAACATCGGCGCCGTTGCCAATCCACGTGACGACGCGCTCTTCACCCGCAACGGGGAGTTCAAGTGCATACAGCGCCTGGTCGACGGCGCTCGTTAAGCCCGGCGCGCTGTCAACCAGCGTGCCGTCGAGGTCGAATGCCATCCCCCGAATAGCCTGTAATTTATCCATGACTTACCTTCGCCAGCTCGCGGCGCATTTCATCGATGACTTTTTTGTAATCCGGTTGGTCGAAAATGGCTGAACCAGCAACGAACATATCCGCGCCTGCCGCCGCAATTTCACCAATGTTATTCACTTTCACGCCGCCGTCTACTTCCAGACGAATGTCGTAGCCTGACTCGTCGATACGACGGCGGACTTCACGCAGCTTATCCAGCGTGTGAGGAATGAATGACTGGCCGCCAAAACCGGGGTTAACGGACATCAGCAGGATCACGTCCAGCTTGTCCATGACATAGTCGAGATAGCTCAGCGGCGTGGCCGGGTTAAACACCAGACCCGCTTTACAGCCGTTCTCTTTGATCAGCTGCAGCGTGCGATCCACATGTTCAGAGGCTTCCGGATGGAAGGTGATGATGCTGGCACCCGCCGCGGCGAAGTCAGGCACGATGCGATCAACCGGTTTCACCATCAGGTGAACGTCGATCGGGGCGGTAATGCCATAGTTACGCAGCGCCTTGAGCACCATCGGACCGATGGTCAGGTTAGGAACGTAGTGGTTATCCATCACGTCGAAATGGACGACATCCGCGCCAGCCGCCAGTGCGTTGGCGGTATCTTCACCCAGGCGGGCAAAATCGGCCGACAGAATTGAGGGAGCAATCAAAAACTGTTTCATCCGCTTCTCCTTGAAATGTGTTTACCGGCGGGCAAAACGGCTCAGGGGCGATAAAGAGCCAGGAGTTCGTCCACCTTTTTACGTGTGCCGCCGTTGCTGCTAATGCTACGCCGCACCTTTACCTGAAAATGCTTCGCGGCTTTGTACCATTCGCGCGTATCAGGCGTGTCGTGATTCGAAATTAACACCGGAATTCTTTTGCTGACCAGCTTTTCCGCCATCTCCGCCAGACGCGCCTGCTCGGCAGGGCTGAAGCTGTTGGTGTGGTAGGCGGTGAAGTTCGCCGTCGCAGACAGCGGCGCGTATGGGGGGTCACAGTAAACCACCGAATTGACGCCTGCCAGTTCCATACACTCTTCATAGGAGAGGCAATGAAACTCCGCGTTCTGCGCTTTTTCAGCAAAGTGATAAAGCTCGTCCTGTGGGAAATACGGGCGCTTGTAGCGACCAAACGGCACGTTAAATTCCCCGCGCAGGTTATACCGGCACAGGCCGTTGTAACCATGACGATTGAGATAGAGGAACAGCAGGGCTCTGCGGAACGGATCCTGGCTCTGGTTAAACTCCGCGCGGAACTGGTAGTAAACGTCCGGGTTATTGTTCTCGGGCGTAAACAGCTTGCGCGCCTCTGCGACATACTCATCGGTACGGAGCTTAACGATGTTATAGAGGCTGATAAGGTCGCTGTTGATATCCGCCAGGATATAACGAGAAAAATCGGTGTTGAGGAACACCGATCCCGCACCCACGAAAGGTTCGATAAGACACTCGCCTTCAGGCAGGTGCTTTTTAATATCATCGAGCAGGGGGTATTTCCCCCCTGCCCATTTCAGAAAAGCGCGATTTTTTTTCATGCTGACTAACTGATTACACCTTCTCCGGCTGTGGAGAAAGCTCCGACAGCATCCTGCGCTTTAAACATTACTTCAGATCGGCCTGAACCTGATGAATCGGCTTCGCCCATGGGTTCTTCGCCTGAACGTCAGCTGGCAGCGCCGCTACGGCACGTTTTGCTTCATCTTTTGACGAATAAACACCGCTCACCAGCACATACCACGGCTGACCGTTACGGGTCGTCTGATAAACAACATAGTTTTTCAGATTTGATTTCTTCGCCCAGCTGTTGAGGTTGTCGTAGTTAGACGAACTGCTCAGCTGCAGCGTGTAGTTGCTGGAAGGCGCAGACTTCAGCGAACCGACGTTACCTGCCGTTTTACCTGCCGCGCTGCTGGATGCGGTTGCCGTCGCGGCTGGTGCCGCTGTGGCAGCCGGTGCCGTGGTGGTCGCCGTGGCTTTCGGCGCAGTCTGCGTGACGGGCGCTTTAGCAGGCTCGCTCACCGCAGCCGTTTCCGTGCGTTTCGGCTGGGCCGGTACGGCTTTCACTTCAGGCGCTTTTACCACTGCCTGAGGTTTAGTTTCACGCTTAGGCTCAATCACTGCCTGCTTACGTTCAGGACGTGTCGCAGTCTGCGTCTGGTGCGGTTTGGTTTCCGTCGCGGCCGTTTGCGGCTGAGCGTTACCACCGCGAATCGGGGCAACGGTTGCAGGTTCAGTTGGCAGCGTAGAGTTAACCACGACATTATCAACTTGCTGCTGGTTCTGCGGCTGCGTCAGCGCATTGTTCAGGTCTCCCTGAACTTCCACACGCTGCTGACCTTCAGGCGCAGCAGGTGCCTGACCCTGAGCTGGGGTTGAAGAAACGGGCGGCAGAGAAACATCCTGCGGCGCTGTGGTGTTACCGGCGGTCTGCTCTGCGGAAGTAGCACCCGGCGCTGGCTGTGCGCCATTCGCCTGATTGGACGCATCGTTACCGGAAAGGTTGATGCTCTTCTCAGCGGAAGCCGTTTGCTCGGTTGAGTTCGTTGACGGTGCTTTAAGCGCGGAGCCAATGCCGACAATCAGCAGCACAAGCACCAGAACGCCAAGGCCCATCATAATGTACTGGCGGGAAGCCGGTTTTGGCGCAGCGGCTTTTTTACGTTTACGCGGGCGACGCTCTACAGGCTGTTCGTCCATTGAATCTTCTTCGGACTCATAATCCTCTTCTGCTCGCTCTTCGTGCGCGCTGCGGCTGCGCGAAGGGCGACGATCGTCTGCATCCAGATCAACATCGTCAAAGTTGATCTGCGGCTCGTTATCACGTTCTGAAGATTGACGAGAACGACCAGTACGACGATCGCTGGGATCGGGTTTCAGCTCGTCTTCTGGTTTGAATTCATCCATTTAACACCCCACTCAAAGGCTTATGCCAACGACTTTGCATTTCACCTGAAGCTAAACGACCACCTGCGACAGTGGCCTGACCTTTCTAGTTGTTACGCCTGCTGACAGTCAGCGATAGCGCCAAGAACGACATCGTGCGGCACTCCGCCGCGCACTTCACTCTTCCCTATTGCAAGCGGGAGTACAAGACGCATCTCACCTGCCAATACTTTTTTATCGCGCATCATGTGGGGTAAATACGCTTGCGCCGACATCTCCTGCGGCCCGTTCACCGGCAAACCTGCACGCTCAAGCAGCGCAATGATACGTGCCGTCTCTTCCGGTTTGAACTGCCCAAGGCGTTCAGAGGTGCGGGCAGCCATCACCATGCCGGCCGCGACGGCTTCACCGTGCAGCCAGTTGCCGTAACCCATTTCGGCTTCAATCGCGTGACCAAACGTATGCCCAAGATTCAGTAAAGCACGTAAGCCCGTTTCACGCTCGTCTGCGGCAACAACTTCTGCTTTCAGCTCACAGCAACGACGAATGCAGTATGCCAGTTTTGCCTCATCGAGGCCCAGCAGCGCATCCATATTCTCTTCAAGCCAGTTAAAGAACTCGCCATCCAGAATAATGCCGTATTTGATCACTTCCGCCAGACCCGAAGCCAGTTCGCGCTTCGGCAGGGTTTTCAGACAGTCGAGATCCACCACCACCGATGCGGGCTGATAGAACGCGCCAATCATGTTTTTGCCAAGCGGATGGTTCACTGCCGTTTTGCCACCCACAGAGGAGTCGACCTGGGACAGCAGCGTGGTAGGGATTTGAATAAAGCGGACACCACGCTGATAGCTTGCGGCCGCAAAGCCGGTCAGATCGCCCACAACACCGCCGCCCAGGGCAAGCAGTGTTGTATCGCGACCATGCGGTTTTTGCAGCAATGCGGTAAAGACGGTATCCAGTACCGTCAGGCTTTTATACTGCTCGCCATCGGGGAGAATCACACTGTCGACTTTTACGCCCGCCTGCTCAAGCAGGTGGCGTACGCGGTCGAGATAAAGCGGAGCCAGCGTCTCGTTGGTGACCAGCATCGCCTGATCACCCGCTTTCAGTGGTAAAAAGGAAGCTGGGTCGTTAAACAAACCAGCCGCGATGGTGATAGGGTAACTACGTTCCCCGAGAGTAACTGTAATCCTCTCCATGACGCGACATCCACCTTTAATGCTATTACCCGCAGGCGAGTGTATATAAAGCCAGAATCAGTTGCTTTCCAGCATATGAATAATCTGGTTTGCAACCACTTTAGCGCTCTGGTCGTCGGTACGAATGGTCACATCGGCAATCTCTTCATACAGCGGATTGCGTTCATCGGCCAACGCTTCCAGAACTTCGCGTGGTGGCGTTTCAACCTGCAGCAGCGGGCGCTTTTTATCGCGCTGCGTACGTGCCAGCTGTTTCTCAATGGTCGTCTCAAGATAGACCACTACGCCACGGGCGGAGAGACGGTTGCGGGTTTCGCGAGATTTCACAGAGCCGCCGCCTGTTGCCAGAACGATGCCCTGTTTTTCCGTGAGTTCGTTGATCACTTTTTCTTCTCGGTCACGGAAACCTTCTTCGCCTTCTACGTCGAAAACCCAGCCCACATCAGCTCCGGTTCGTTTCTCAATCTCTTGATCAGAATCGTAAAATTCCATATTGAGTTGTTGAGCTAACTGACGCCCAATAGTGCTTTTGCCGGCACCCATAGGCCCAACCAGAAAGATATTGCGTTTCTCTGCCATTTTATCGGTACTACTAAGACTATTCGTTAATGGTAATCCCCGCTTCGCAGACACCCGGCGTAGCAGGACATGAACTGAAACCTCATATGCAATAGAGCGAGAGTCAGACTAAAAATTATCTCAATACTCCGGCTTGTTTGGCAACTGATTAAATCACCGCGCCGGGCGCATAAGGTAATAAGACGTAAGTCCAACTCAAATCGGTACTCCTTGTATGCTAATTCATGCCCCACGTCAAACATCTGCAACAAACTGAATGCAAAATCATTGCGGGGATCGTTACCCGTCAGCGAATACCGACCAGACGTGGTGTAATAAACACCACTAATTCACGCCGTTCGTTGTCTTTCCCGTCATGACGAAAAAGCGATCCAATCCAGGGGATGCTTCCCAGACCGGGTACGCTGTCACTGCCGGTTTTGTTCTTCTGGGAAAAAATTCCGCCCAACGCCAGCGTTTCTCCACTTTTTACCTCCACCTGGGTTTCTATCTCCTGCTTGTCGATAGCCAGCGTTTCGCCATCGGCCTGCTGCAGAACCTGTCCCGGCATATTTTCGCTGATGTGTAGTTTCAGGCGCACGCGTCCCCCCGGCAATACTACCGGTGTGACCTCCATTCCGAGTACCGCCTCTTTAAACTCAACGGAGGTGGCGCCGCTTTCCCCGCTTGAGACCTGATACGGAATTTCGCTGCCCTGCTTGATACTGGCCGGTTGCATATGCGAGGCCAACAGCCGCGGGCTGGCGATAATATCGACCTGCTGTTTTTGCTCCAGCGCTGAAAGTTCCAGATCAAGCAACCTGCCGTTAATCCGACCGATATTAAACCCCACGTGGCTGGTGGCGCTGGCGACAGAAAGATCGCTGCCCAGCGTCGTGAGCTGCCCCACCTTGCCCGCGTCGGTAGCGTCGGCGAGATTCCACTTCACCCCCAGCTCGCGCAGGCTTTTTTCGTTGATGGTCACAATATGCGCCGCCAGTTCGACCTGCTCGACGGGAATATCCATCTCGGCGGCCCAGCGCTGCAGCGTATCCACCGCAGCCTGGTTATCCCGAATCAGCAGGCGGTTAGTACGCGTGTCGACGGATAAACTCCCCTTTGGGCTCAGGAGTTTTTCCGCGGCTTTTTGCAGCTCCCCGGCGTCGGCATAAGAAAAGGGAATGCCCTGAGTGACCAGCGGGGCATCAAGCTGTCGACGCGCCTGTTCCTGTTCTGAACGCTCCCGCTGTTCACGCTGCCAGGCCGCGGTATGCACGTAAAAAATGCCGCCCTCCTCGCGCAAGACGAGCCCGGCGCTGGAGACGACCGTCCGTAACGCCTGCCTCCAGGGGACGCGCGTCAGGTTAAGCGAAAGCGTACCGCTGACATCAGGCGATACCACCAGATTACGGTTCTCCTGTGCGACCAGGGCCTGTAACACCTGGACCACAGGCACGTCATCCACCACCAGCGTGACCGGTTTTGGCGCGGCGGCCCACAGCGGTTGGCTGAACGCCAGCAGCCACAGCATTATCCGTAAATTCATTTTTGTCCGTTCCTTCTCGTTGCCACGTCCATTTTCCCGGGTCACAGGTGTCACCCACATCAACCGCCAGCTCCGCTGCATTGACGGCGGTTATCCTCCAGCCAGCCGGGAAGCGCTCATGCATTTTCAGCCGGTGCCAGCGCTTTTCCCCATCCTGTAAAATGCCGATAGTCTCCTGCCCTTCCACCATGCCGCGAAAGCGCCACTGCGCCAGCTCGCCAATGGCGCAAGGATCGTCCGGGGGACGAAACGGATCGCGCATACCGGTCAATAGCAGCACTGAGCAAACCAGCAAACATCGCGCGCTATTTCGCATGTTCCAGCTCCAGCTGCAGGCGTAACGCCCTACCTTGTGGCGCAATTGCGAAAGCGGCGATCTCCACATCCTGCTGTGCCAGCCGGGAAAAAAGTTCCGGAATGGCCTGCCACTCAGCATCCAGCGCCAGCTCCCCTCCATTCTGCAGCGGCTTCCAGTGAACCAGCGTCGTCTCATCGCCCTGAAAATCGAGCGGGGAGAACGGCGTCAGCGCCCGAGCCTTCGCAGAGTCCGGACGAAACGGCCCCTTTCTGACAACAGGCCATAACGATGCGTTAGTGCTTACATCCTCAATCAGCTGGTGTTGTCGTTCAGCACACTGCCTGTCTACCGGTCTGAGCAACGCGCCCCACGCGAACAGCCCTGCCAGGAGACTCCCCAGGCACCAGCAGAGTACCCGATGCCAGGGACGGCTTTCGCACCAGCGTTCTAACAAGGTATTCACGCGTTACCCCTCGCTTTTGAGATGAAGCGTAAACAGCCAGTGCCCCCGACTATCCTGACGAAGCTCGCCCGGCGTCCCGGGCGTAAAGCCCGCTATTTGGCCAAGCGCATCGCGCAGAGCAGAGAGGGCCGGCAGGGTGATAGCGTAACCGGTCAATATCAGCGCAGGCGGCTGATAGCGCAGCTCTGTCAGCCAGACCTGTGCAGGAATGGCGCGGGAAAGGGAGGCCAGCACCGGTTGCCATGCGCGTCGTTGCCTGGTTTGCACGGGGAGCTGCGCCTGTGCGGCCAGTTTTTGCCGGGCGACAAGCGCGTGCTGCACGGACTGCATTCCCGTCAGATCCGTTTGCAGCGCGCGCAGTTTCACGAACTGGTTCATCCGCAGACAAACAATGACTACGAACATCAACAGTACTGTGCCGATACACATTGCGCCCCAGAAGCGCAGGCATCGCGCGCGCCGCTGCTGTCGCCAGGGCAGAAAATTCAGGATGCTCATCCGGGCACCTCGCTCATGGCCAACGCCAGCGCGACGGTATAATCAGCCCCGCATTCCGGCAGCGGAGCATGGCAGCGTTCCAGGATTTCCCACGGATCACGTTGGCAATCAAACAGCGCGATGTCATCCGGACCAAGCGCCAGCAGCGCCGCCAGCTCGGCCACGTTTTCTGCTTCGGTAGTTAAGCGGCGTCCCCACTGGTGGCGCATCGCCCAGAGCCACTGCCGATCGTCCCGCCAGGCGACGCACTTCGCTGGCGCCACTGCGGGAAGAAGATTCGTCAGCGCGCTGGCATCCGGGGTAATGGTCACCAGCCGCAAACGCAGCGTTTTCGCCAGCGCCAGAAGGGTATCGACCTCGTTGTTTTGTGCGGCCGTCACGTGAAAGGTATTGCTGAAGGTATCCTGGGCGTAGTCGAAACAGAGGGTATCGTCAGACATCTCCAGTTCGCGGGCGAGCGCGCTACCCAGCCATGAGAGCTGCTCGCTGTCGCGCAGCGCAACGGTCGGGCGGGGAAGCGACCGCTGCAGGGTACGTGCTGCCGGGAAAGAGAGGAACACCCGATGAGCGTGCGGCAGCGTTTTTCGCCAGTCGCGCAACGCATCAACCAGCTGTTCTGGCTGGCAAATTTTGCCGTCACGAATGATGCCTTCGGCCAGCGGGATTGCCCACCAGCGTCGCAGACGCCAGCCGGACTTCACCCGGTCCAGCGCCACGATCAGCACCCTATCCTGTTGAATATGAACGCCCGTTTGCCATGTTTTGAAGGCCATGCTTCACGATCTCCTTATCGCCCGTCGCCCTGACGGCTATATCAATGAATCAGGCTTGCCTTTATACTACCGCGCGATTGTTTAGAAACTGCCCAAGTGAAACCAAATGGGAAATCTCCGGTGAAGTTCGTAAAGTATTTATTCATCCTTGCAGTCTGTTGCATTCTGCTGGGAGCAGGCTCGATTTACGGTTTGTACAAATATATTGAGCCACAGCTACCTGATGTCGCCACGCTTCGCGATGTGCGTCTCCAGATCCCGATGCAGGTCTATAGCGCCGATGGCGAGCTCATGGCGCAGTATGGCGAGAAGCGTCGTATCCCGCTGACCTTAAACCAAATTCCACCCGTGATGGTGAAAGCCTTTATCGCCACTGAGGACAGCCGTTTTTACGAGCACCACGGTGTCGATCCGGTGGGGATTTTCCGTGCCGCGAGCATTGCGTTGTTCTCTGGTCACGCCTCTCAGGGGGCGAGTACCATTACGCAGCAGCTGGCGCGTAACTTCTTCCTCAGCCCTGAAAAGACGCTGACCCGTAAGATCAAAGAGGTGTTCCTGGCGATCCGTATTGAGCAGCTGCTGAGCAAAGACGAGATCCTTGAGCTGTACCTCAATAAAATCTACCTGGGCTACCGTGCCTATGGCGTGGGGGCGGCTGCGCAGGTGTACTTCGGTAAGCCTGTGGAGCAACTCACCTTAAGCGAAATGGCCACTATCGCCGGTCTGCCAAAAGCGCCGTCCACGTTTAACCCGCTCTACTCGCTCGATCGCGCCACCGCGCGTCGTAACGTCGTCCTGTCACGTATGCTGAGCGAAGGCTATATCAGCCAGAGCGAGTACGACCAGGCGCGCAACGACGTCATTGACGCTAACTACCATGCTCCGGAGATCGCCTTCTCTGCGCCTTACCTGACCGAAATGGTTCGCCAGGAGATGGTGAATCGCTATGGCGACAAGGCCTATGAAGATGGCTATCGCGTGTACACCACCGTCACCCGTAAAGTGCAGCAGGCGGCGCAGGACGCGGTGCGCAACAACGTGATGGACTACGATATGCGTCACGGCTATCGCGGCCCGTCAAACGTGCTCTGGAAGGTGGGCGAAAGCGCGTGGGACAGCAAAAAAATCATCAGTACGCTGAGAGCACTGCCTACCTACGGGCCGCTCCTTCCTGCGGTGGTGACGCAGGCCGATCCTCAGGAAGCCGTTGCGACGCTGGCGGACGGTACGTCCGTCTCCCTGCGCATGGACGGTATCCGTTGGGCGCGTCCGTACCGCTCGGATACCCTGCAGGGCGCCACGCCGCGTAAAGTGACCGATGCGGTGCAGACCGGGCAGCAAATCTGGGTGCGCAAGGTTGGCGAATCCTGGTGGCTGGCGCAGGTGCCGGACGTCAACTCGGCCCTGGTTTCTATCAATCCGCAGAACGGTGCTGTACTGGCCCTGGTCGGCGGGTTCGATTTCAACCAGAGCAAATTTAACCGTGCCACCCAGGCGCTGCGTCAGGTCGGTTCCAATATCAAACCGTTCCTCTACACGGCCGCGATGGATAAGGGCCTGACCCTCGCCAGCATCCTCAACGACGTGCCAATCTCCCGCTGGGATGCGGGGGCGGGTTCCGACTGGCAGCCGAAAAACTCCCCTGCGGAATATGCCGGCCCGATTCGTCTTCGTCAGGGTCTGGGACAGTCGAAAAACGTGGTGATGGTGCGTGCCATGCGCGCCATGGGCGTCGACTATGCCGCAGAGTATCTGCAGCGCTTCGGTTTCCCGGCGCAGAACATCGTTCGCACCGAGTCGCTGGCGTTAGGCTCAGCCTCCTTTACGCCGCTTCAGGTCGCGCGTGGATACTCGGTGATGGCCAACGGCGGCTTCCTGATTGACCCGTACTTCATCAGCAAGATCGAGAACGATCAGGGCGGCGTGCTGTTCGAGGCGAAGCCGAAAATTGCCTGCCCTGACTGCGATATTCCGGTCATTTATGGCAATACGCCGAAATCTGAAGTACTTGAAAACAAGGACATGGAAGACCCTGCCGTGTCGCAGGAGCAGCAGAGCGGCGTGGTGCCGCAGCCGCAGCTCGAGCAGGCGAACCAGGCGCTGGTGGCGCAGACCGGCGCGCAGGAATACGCCCCGCATGTGATCAACACGCCGCTGTCTTTCCTGATCAAAAGCGCGCTGAACACCAACATCTTCGGTGAGCCAGGCTGGCAGGGTACCGGCTGGCGCGCAGGACGCGATCTGCAGCGCCATGATATCGGCGGTAAAACGGGGACAACCAACAGCTCGAAAGACGCGTGGTTCTCCGGTTACGGTCCGGGCGTGGTGACCTCGGTCTGGATCGGCTTCGACGATCACCGCCGCGATTTAGGGCGTACCACGGCCTCCGGCGCGATTAAAGATCAGATTTCCGGCTACGAAGGCGGCGCGAAGAGCGCGCAGCCAGCCTGGGACGCCTACATGAAGGCCGTTCTTGAAGGCGTGCCGGAGCAGCCGCTGACGCCACCGCCTGGCGTGGTGACGGTCAATATCGACCGCAGCACGGGCCAGCTCGCCAACGGCGGTAATAGTCGCGAGGAGTATTTCATCGAGGGCACACAGCCAACCACACAGGCGGTGCATGAGGTGGGTACAGAGATTATCGATAACGGCGAAACGCACGAGCTGTTCTAAATGTAAAAATGCCCGGTAAAAACCGGGCAACACAGCGTAGGCCGGGTCAGGCGAAGCCGCCACCCGGCATTTTTTATGGGCTACAGTCGCCCCTGCCCTTTCAACCACTCCCGTACCAGGAACAGCGCGCTCACGTTGCGAGCCTCATTAAAGTCAGGGTCTTCCAGGAGGTCCATCAGGTGCGCCAGCGGCCAGCGAACCTGCGGCAGCGGCTCCGGCTCATCCCCTTCCAGCGATTCAGGATAGAGATCTTCCGCCACCACGATATTCATTTTGCTGGAAAAATAGGACGGCGCCATGCTCAGTTTTTTCAGGAATGAAAGCTCATTCGCCCCGAACCCCACCTCTTCTTTCAGCTCGCGGTTTGCCGCTTCAAAGACGGTTTCGCCCGGGTCGATCAGCCCTTTCGAGAACCCAAGCTCGTAAGATTCCGTTCCCACAGCGTATTCGCGGATCAAAATCAGATGATCGTCGACAATCGGCACAATCATCACCGCTTCGCGCGACGAGGGGCGCATACGTTCATAAACGCGACGCACACCGTTGCTGAACTCCAGATCCACACTTTCGACATTAAACAGGCGCGATTTGGCGACTGTTTCAACATTCAGAATGGTGGGTTTTTGTAGTGGTTTGCTCATCGTGATGGGTCTTAGCAGTGAGAACTGGCGTTATTGTGCGATACGCCGCACGGTTTCGGCAATGTCAATCGTTCTTTATTTACATTTATGCAACGTAGCAGGGATCAATCCTCAATTCAAAACAAATGTCAAGAGGTTGAAATGTTTCCAGGAATTTGCTGATATCGCGCCATAACAGGCTTTGCTATCATCACCGGTCACTGGGATGCGCTTCAGAATGCTCAAGTTCGACTCCATACTTGCCGATAGCCAGCCACAGACTCTCATTCAATGTAAAGGTGCTACTGACTACACCTGTAAGAAGATAAGTAAGATGGGGAAAGCATGAGCACCATTTTGATTGTTCTCGCTGCTATGCTGGCCGGCGCATTGGTTGCAGGGTGGTTGTACAGGCGCCGCATACAGCGCCGTTATCGCCTGCCTTTTTTAACTGCATTTGCGGGCGCGACCACGCGTAAACTCACGCAAGACGAGCGCGATGCGGTTGAAAACTATCTCGAAATCCTGAACCGTACTCAGCTCACGCCTGGGCCAACGGGTGCCACCGCTGCGCCCGTGGCGTTAAAGCTTAATGCCCAGAGTGATACCGTGCTCTGCGTGACGCGATCCATCACGCGCTATGGCATCACGACTGATGACCCCAACAAGTGGCGCTATTACCTTGATTCCGTCGAAGTGCATCTGCCTCCGTCATGGGAGCAATACATTAATGACGAAAACAGCGTTGAGCTGATTCACACCGATTCGTTGCCTCTGGTTATCTCGCTTAACGGCCACACGCTGAATGAATATCTTCAGGAAGCCCCGCGTTTTGCGCTGGAACGCGCCAGTTCAACGCAGGCCTCCATTCGTGGCGAAGAGACAGAGCAGATTGAACTGCTGAACATTCGCCAGGAAACCCATGAAGAATACGCCCTGAGCCGCCCGGACGGCATTCGTGAAGCTCTGCTGATCGTCGCCGCTTTCCTGCTCTTTTTTATCTGCCTGCTGACGCCGGATGTGTTTGTCCCCTGGCTGGCGGGCGGTGCGGTGCTGCTGCTGGCGGGCGGGCTTTGGGGGCTCTTTGCTCCGCCGGCCAAAACCTCGTTGCGCGAGATCCACTGCCTGCGCGGGACGCCAAAGCGCTGGGGTCTGTTCGGTGAAAACGATCAGGAACACCTCAACAATATCTCGCTCGGGATTATTGACCTGATCTACCCGCGCCACTGGCAACCGTGGATCGCGCAGGATTTAGGCCAGAAAACCGATATTGATATCTACCTTGACCGCCACGTTGTGCGTCAGGGACGCTTCTTATCCCTGCATGATGAAGTGAAAAATTTCCCGCTTCAGCACTGGCTTCGCAGCACGGTCATTGCCGGGGGCGCGGCGCTGGTCTTAGTCATGCTGCTGCTTTTCGTACCGCTGGATATGCCCATCAAATTCACCCTGTCGTGGATCAAAGGGGCGCAAACCATTGAAGCGACCAGCGTCAACAAGCTGGATGAAGCCGGTGTGCGCGTGGGAGACACGCTGCGCCTGAAGGGAACCGGGATGTGTAATATTCACACGCCGGGGGCATGGAACACGCGCCAGAACTCGCCGTTTATGCCGTTCGATTGCTCACAAATTATCTGGAACGACGCACCGCCGCTGCCGCTGCCGGAATCAGAAGTGGTGAATAAAGCCACGGCGCTTACCCAGACGGTTAACCGCCAGCTGCACCCGAAACCGGACGATGATTCGCGCGTCAGCCCTGCGCTGCGTTCGGCTATTCAAAAATCAGGCATGGTTCTGCTGGATGATTTTGGTGACATCGTTCTGAAAACGCAGGATCTCTGTTCTTCGCAGGATGAGTGCATACGTCTTAAAAATGCCCTGGTCAACCTCGGGAACAGTAAAGACTGGGACTCGCTGGTAAAGCGCGCCGAAGCGGGACGACTGGATGGCGTCAACGTGCTGCTGCGTCCGGTGAGTGCTGAATCGCTGGATAACCTGGTCGCCACCTCCACATCACCGTTTATGATGCGCGAGACCACCCGGGCGGCTCAGGCGCTGAACAGCCCGGCACCGGGCGGCTTTGTGATTGCAAGCGATGAAGGCAGCGACCTGGTCGATCAGCCTTACCCGCAGGTTGCGCTTTATGACTACCCGGCGCAGGAGCAGTGGAGCCAGTTCCAGCGCCTGGCGCAGATGCTGATGCAAACGCCGTTCAGCGCAGAAGGGATTGTCACGAGTGTTTATACTGATGCCAACGGCACTCGCCATATCGGCCTGCACCGGATGCCGGATAGCGCAGGTTTATGGCGCTACATCGGCACCTCTCTGCTGATGACCGCGATGCTGATCGCCATTTTCTGGAACGGCTTTATGGCCCTGCGACGCTACCAGCGCTCACGCACCCGGCTTGCAGAGATCCAGCAATATTATGAAAATTGCCTCAATCCTAAGCTGATCCCCTCCTCTGAGAGCCTGATCTGATAACGTCGTTGCGCGACAAGATGTGCTACCCTGTCGCGCACGTTTCTTCTGGCTGGAGTTCCCCCCTATGCATCTTGATATCGACTGGCAGCAGGTCGACACCGTTCTGCTGGATATGGACGGCACGCTGCTCGATCTCGCCTTTGATAACTATTTCTGGCAAACGCTGGTGCCGGAAACCTATGGCGAGCAGCAGGGAATCTCCCCGGCAGAAGCGCAGGCATTCATTCGTTCGCAATATAGCGCCGTGCAACATACGCTAAACTGGTACTGTCTGGACTACTGGAGCGAGCGCCTCGGTCTGGATATTTGTGCCATGACCACCGCCCAGGGTCCACGCGCCGTACTGCGCGAGGATACGGTTCCGTTCCTGGACGCGCTGAAAGCAAGCGGCAAACGCCGTATTTTGCTGACCAATGCGCATCCCCATAACCTGGCCGTGAAGCTGGAGCATACGGGTCTGGCATCACACCTTGATTTATTACTTTCCACCCACACATTTGGTTATCCGAAAGAGGATCAGCGGTTGTGGCATGCGGTGACGGAAGAGACGGGCTTGCAGCCGGAACGTACGCTGTTCATTGACGACAGCGAGCCCATTCTGGATTCCGCGGCAAGGTTTGGCATTCGCTATTGTCTGGGCGTCACCAATCCTGACTCTGGCCTGGCTGAAAAAAGCTATCTGCGCCACCCGGGACTGAACGACTACCGCCAGATGATCCCCTCACTGACCGTGAAGGAGAAGCCATGAAAGAAAAACCCTCTGACGGGGTAAGACTGGATAAATGGCTGTGGGCGGCGCGTTTTTATAAAACGCGCGCCCTTGCCCGCGAGATGATTGACGGCGGAAAGGTGCATTACAACGGCCAGCGCAGCAAACCAAGCAAGCTGGTTGAGCTGAATGCCACCTTAACGCTGCGTCAGGGCAACGATGAACGTACGGTAGTGATTAAAGCCATTACCGAACAACGACGGCCCGCCCCGGAAGCCGTCCTGCTTTATGAAGAGACGGCGGAAAGCATTGAAAAGCGCGAGAAGACTGCGCTGGCGCGCAAAATGAATGCGCTGACCATGCCCCACCCGGACCGGCGACCGGATAAAAAAGAGCGCCGCGATCTGATGAAATTTAAACACGGTGAGAGCGAGTAACCCTCACCCGCACGAGAGATGAAAATGGCCCAACACGACCAATTACACCGCTATCTGTTTGAACAATTCGCCGTGCGCGGCGAGCTGGTCACCGTATCCGAAACCTGGAAACAGATTCTGGAAAACCACAACTACCCGCTGCCGGTGAAGACCCTGTTGGGCGAACTGCTGGTTGCCACCAGCCTGCTGACCGCAACGCTGAAGTTTGCCGGCGATATCACCGTGCAGCTACAGGGTGACGGCCCAATGTCGCTGGCGGTGATCAACGGCAATAACCAGCAGCAGATGCGCGGCGTGGCGCGCGTTCAGGGCGACGTGCCTGAAAATGCTGACCTCAAAACGCTGGTAGGTAATGGCTACCTGGTGATCACCATCTCCCCGGAGGAAGGTGAACGCTATCAGGGCGTGGTCGGTCTGGAAGGCGATACCCTGGCAGCCTGCCTGGAAGATTACTTCATGCGTTCTGAACAGCTGCCGACGCGTCTCTTCATCCGCACCGGTGAAGTGGACGGACAGCCAGCTGCTGGCGGGATGCTGCTGCAGGTTCTGCCCGCGCAGGACGCGCAGACCAATGATTTTGAGCACCTGGCGACGCTGACCGAAACCATCAAGGCGGAAGAGCTGTTCAACCTGTCGGCGACCGACGTGCTGTGGCGTCTGTACCACGAAGAAGAAGTGACCGTCTACGACCCGCAGTCCGTGGAGTTTAAGTGCACCTGCTCCCGCGAGCGCTGCGCTGGCGCACTGAAAACCCTGCCGGATGAAGAGATCGACAGCATCATGGCGGAAGACGGCGAAATTGATATGCACTGTGACTACTGCGGTACGCACTATGTGTTCAATTCGATGGATATCGCTGAGATCCGCAACAACGCCTCCCCGGCGGATCCGCAGGTTCACTAAACCTTTCTTCCCCTCACCTTAACCTTCTCCCCAAAGGGGAGAGGGCTGGGCTGAGGGGCAAAAAACTCCACCCAAGCTGAATCGTTTTCCCAATGTAACTCTTACGTAATTTTCTTACGTGTATGCGATTACATTCACATTCTTTCCGATAAAATCACCAGCCTTTAACCTTTTCGGAACATTTTCCCCAACAAAAAAGCGATTCCTGCGATAATCCGCCTGCGCTGTGACTGGAGTCGCAGCGTTTTCCGTTAGTAAGGGTTTTGTCCAGATGCGTGAATCTATGAGCCCCGTCGCGGTAAACAACCTCAGAAAAACCCTACAATTTCAGGCAGTACATATTGACTAAGGAGCAGTGATATGCGTGTTACTGGTTTAACCCCGCAAGATCTCAAGGCTTATGGTATTCACGACGTCCAGGAAGTCGTCTACAACCCCGACTACGATACGCTGTATCAGGAAGAGCTCAATCCAGCACTGGAAGGATACGAGCGCGGTGTGTTGACGAATCTTGGTGCTATCGCCGTCGATACCGGTATTTTTACCGGTCGTTCGCCGAAAGATAAGTATATCGTCCGAGACGAAACCACCCGCGATACGCTGTGGTGGGCTGACAAGGGCAAAGGGAAGAACGACAACAAACCGCTCTCTCCGGAAACCTGGCAGCACCTGAAAGGGCTCGTCACCCATCAACTTTCCGGCAAGCGTTTGTTTATTGTCGACGCTTTCTGCGGCGCTAATGCCGACACCCGTCTCTCCGTACGTTTTATCACCGAAGTGGCCTGGCAGGCGCATTTCGTGAAAAACATGTTTATTCGTCCAACCGACGAAGAGCTGCAGGACTTCACCCCTGATTTCATCGTGATGAACGGCGCGAAATGTACCAACCCACAGTGGAAAGAGCAGGGTCTGAACTCCGAAAACTTTGTTGCCTTCAACCTGACCGAGCGTATCCAGCTGATCGGCGGTACCTGGTACGGCGGCGAAATGAAGAAAGGGATGTTCTCGGTCATGAACTACCTGCTGCCGCTGCGGGGCATCGCCTCCATGCACTGCTCGGCTAACGTCGGTGAAAAAGGCGACGTGGCGGTCTTCTTCGGCCTTTCCGGCACCGGGAAAACCACCCTGTCTACCGATCCCAAACGTCGTCTGATTGGCGATGACGAACACGGCTGGGATGACGACGGCGTATTCAACTTTGAAGGCGGCTGCTACGCGAAGACCATTCGCCTGTCTGAAGAGGCCGAGCCGGATATCTTCCACGCGATCCGTCGCGATGCGCTGCTGGAAAACGTCACCGTGCGTGCCGACGGCTCCATCGACTTCGACGATGCGTCGAAAACGGAAAACACCCGCGTCTCTTACCCCATCTACCACATCGACAATATCGTGAAGCCGGTGTCAAAAGCGGGTCATGCCACGAAGGTTATTTTCCTGACGGCGGATGCGTTTGGCGTGCTGCCGCCGGTGTCTCGCCTGACGGCCAGCCAGACGCAGTACCACTTCCTCTCCGGTTTCACCGCCAAGCTGGCGGGTACCGAGCGCGGCGTGACGGAGCCAACCCCAACCTTCTCCGCCTGTTTCGGCGCAGCCTTCCTGTCGCTGCACCCGACGCAGTACGCTGAAGTGCTGGTGAAACGCATGCAGGCATCCGGCGCGCAGGCATACCTGGTGAACACCGGCTGGAACGGTACCGGCAAACGTATCTCCATCAAAGATACCCGCGCCATTATCGACGCCATTCTGGATGGTTCTCTTGACGACGCCGAAACCTTCACGCTGCCAATGTTTGACCTGGCGATCCCAACGTCGCTGCCGGGTGTGGATACGCATATCCTCGACCCGCGCAATACGTACGGTTCGCCTGAACAGTGGCGCGAGAAAGCGGAATCGCTGGCGAAGCTGTTTATCGAGAACTTCGAGAAGTATACCGATACCCCGGCAGGTGCTGCGCTGGTGAGCGCGGGTCCAAAACTGTAGTCCATGTCGGGTGGCGGCTTCGCCTTACCCGACCTGCAAAAAAGGGTGGCTCGTGCCACCCTTTTTTCAACTCTCTTTCACCTGCCCCCGCGTGACCGGAACCGGCAACCAGGCGCGAATGCTCAACCCGCCCCGCTCGCTGGTACCAATCTCCAGCAACCCGTTATGGTTATCCACAATACGCTGCACAATCGCCAGGCCTAAGCCCGTACCGCTGGTGCTGCGCGCACTGTCGCCGCGCACAAACGGCTGAAACAGATGCTTACGCTGCTCGGGCTTGATGCCCGGACCGTCGTCTTCCACCTGGAACCAGGCGCGGTTGAGTTCAGACCCGCTGCTGACTTTGATCCAGCCGTTACCGTAGCGCGCCGCGTTGACCACCATGTTCGCCACCGCGCGCTTAATGGAGAGCGGGTGCATACGAACCTGAATTTCACCGGCCTGAAGGTCAGTATCAATTTCACGCTCGTAGCCGCTTTCTGCCGCCACCACTTCACCCAGCACCGCGTTCAGGTCCGCCATTTCCATCGGCATCTCCTGGCCGGTGCGCAGGTAGTCGATGAACTGCTCGATGATGGCGTTGCACTCTTCGATGTCCTTGTTGATGGACTCGGCGAGATAACCGTCCTCTTCCCCCATCATCTCCGTCGCCAGACGAATACGCGTCAGAGGGGTGCGCAGGTCATGGCTCACGCCCGCCATCAGCAGCGTACGGTCATCCGCCAGCTGCTTCACGCCTGCCGCCATATGGTTAAACGCACGCGTCACCGAGCGGACTTCCGAGGCGCCATACTCGCGCAGCGGAGGAGGAATAATGCCTTTACCGACCTGCAGCGCAGCGTGCTCCAGGTCGACCAGCGGTCGGTTTTGTATTCGGATAAACAGCCAGGCTCCGCCTATCGCCAGCAGCATAATCGCCAGGGTATAGCGGAACAGCGGCGAGAAATCGCCCTGATGGATTTCGGTCAGCGGGACGCGCACCCAGATGTTGGGTGACAGCCAGGTTTTCAGCCAGACAACGGGCGAGCTTTTGTTGACCTCGACGCGCACTTCCGTCGGGCCACCCAGCTGCTGCGCCATCTGCTGGCTGAGAAATTCGTAGTGCTGCGCCCAGCGCAGACCCGCGTCTTCCGCCGCTTCATTCGAGTAGAGCGAGATGCCCAGTTCACGGTAGATTTCACGACGAAACGCCGGGGGAACAACCAGCTGCGTGCCGTCCTCCAGCTGCAGCTTATCGGTCATCAGCATACGCACTTCGTAGGCCAGGACTTTATTAAACTGCTGGAGGCTCGGCAGGATCGCAAAGTTCAGCACCACCAGGTAGGTCGTCACCAGGCTGACGAACAGCAGGGTGACGATCAGTAACAGGGTGCGGGCAAACGAGCTTCGCGGCGAGAAGCGCATTCGCCTCATGCTTTAGAGCCGTCCGGAACGAACACGTAGCCCAGACCCCATACGGTCTGAATATAACGAGGATGCGCCGGATCTTCTTCCACCATGCGGCGCAGACGGGAGATCTGCACGTCGATGGAGCGTTCCATTGCGGAGTATTCGCGACCGCGCGCCAGGTTCATCAGCTTGTCGCGGGAGAGCGGTTCACGCGGGTGGCTAACCAGCGCTTTCAGCACCGCGAACTCGCCGCTGGTGAGCGGCATTGGCTCGTCTTCACGGAACATTTCGCGCGTGCCGAGGTTCAGCTTGAACTTGCCGAAGGCAATAACGGCTTCTTCCTGCGACGGTGCGCCCGGCAGCTCGTTCGCCTGACGGCGCAGCACGGCGCGAATGCGCGCCAGCAGTTCACGCGGGTTAAACGGTTTTGGAATGTAGTCGTCGGCGCCGATTTCGAGGCCCACGATACGGTCAACTTCTTCGCCCTTCGCCGTTACCATAATGATCGGCATCGGGTTGCTCTGGCTGCGCAGACGGCGGCAGATAGAGAGCCCGTCTTCGCCTGGCAGCATCAGGTCGAGAACCATCAGATGGAAAGATTCACGGGTCAACAGACGATCCATTTGCTCAGCGTTCGCAACGCTGCGAACCTGGAAGCCCTGCTCGGTCAGATAACGCTCCAGCAGCGCACGCAGGCGCATGTCGTCATCCACGACCAGAATTTTATAGTTTTCTTGCATTGTGTGTACTCCCAAAGGTTCGGATAGTCTTTGTAACAGCGTATTCTAAAAAAGTGCACGTATTCGACCAGTTAATTCTGGTATAAATTCTAGTCGAAATTGTTACAAAGCATATTTAACAGCAGCTTATCTTTTCATTTCACCACATAAATTATTATTAATCCTGTCTGTTACACTGTGTGGTACGTATTGTGCGCAAAACAGAGAACCGGCAGCAAAGGCAGCACCATGAAAACGCCCCTGATCACCCGCGAAGGGTACGAGAAGCTCAAAAAAGAGATGGATTTCCTCTGGCGCGAAGAGCGTCCTGAGGTGACCAAAAAGGTGACCTGGGCCGCGAGCCTGGGCGATCGCAGCGAAAACGCTGACTACCAGTACAACAAGAAGCGGCTGCGCGAAATTGACCGCCGTGTACGCTATCTGACGAAGTGCCTTGAGAACCTGAAAATCGTCGATTACTCCCCGCAGCAGGAGGGCAAGGTCTTCTTCGGCGCGTGGGTGGAGATTGAAAACGACGACGGTGACACCCTGCGTTTTCGCATCGTCGGCTACGATGAAATTTTTGGTCGTAAGGATTACATCTCCATCGACTCCCCGATGGCCCGCGCGCTGCTGAAAAAGGAAGTGGGCGATCTGGCCGTCGTGCAAACCCCAGCCGGTGAAGCCAGCTGGTACGTTAATGAGATCGTCTACGTAAAATAGTCCGAGAGCGCCCTCCCCGGCTGGCATTTTGCCGTGTCAGCCCGTATAACTATCCCCTGATTTTTTCGACTCAACAGATGATAAAGCCATGATGAAAGATTCGCTCTGCCGCATTATTGCGGGTGAACTTCAGGCCAGAGCCGAACAGGTAGAAGCTGCCGTTCGCCTGCTTGATGAAGGGAACACCGTGCCGTTTATTGCACGCTATCGTAAGGAAGTCACCGGCGGTCTGGATGACACGCAGCTGCGTAACCTGGAAACCCGTCTCGGTTATCTGCGCGAACTGGAAGAACGTCGTCAGGCGATCCTCAAATCTATCGGCGAACAGGGCAAGCTGACCAGCGAACTGGAAAGCGCCATTAACGGCACCCTGAGCAAAACCGAACTCGAAGACCTCTATCTGCCGTACAAGCCGAAGCGCCGCACGCGCGGACAGATTGCAATTGAAGCGGGTCTTGAGCCGCTGGCCGACCTGTTGTGGAACGAGCCGTCCCACGATCCGGATACCGAAGCGGCGAAATTCATCGACGCCGACAAAGGCGTAGCGGACACCAAAGCCGCCCTCGACGGCGCACGCTACATTCTGATGGAGCGCTTCGCTGAAGATGCCGCCCTCCTCGCTAAAGTGCGTGATTATCTGTGGAAGAACGCCCACATCGTCTCTACCGTCGTCGCGGGTAAAGAGGAAGAAGGCGCGAAATTCCGCGACTACTTCGATCACCACGAACCGATTTCCACCACCCCTTCCCACCGCGCGCTGGCAATGTTCCGCGGCCGTAACGAAGGCGTGCTGCAGCTCTCCCTGAACGCCGACCCGCAGTTTGACGAGCCGCCGAAAGAGAGCCACTGCGAGCAGATCATCATCGACCATCTCGGCCTGCGCCTGAACAACGCCCCGGCTGACAGCTGGCGCAAAGGCGTGGTGAGCTGGACCTGGCGCATCAAGGTGCTGATGCACCTCGAAACCGAGCTGATGGGCACCGTGCGCGAACGCGCCGAAGATGAAGCCATCAACGTCTTCGCCCGCAACCTGCACGACCTGCTGATGGCCGCCCCTGCTGGCCTGCGCGCGACCATGGGTCTCGATCCGGGTCTGCGTACCGGTGTAAAAGTCGCTGTCGTTGACGGCACCGGCAAGCTGGTCGCCACAGACACCATCTATCCGCATACCGGCCAGGCAGCGAAAGCGGCCGTCGTGGTAGCGGCGCTGTGCGAAAAATACAACGTCGAACTTGTCGCCATCGGCAACGGTACGGCGTCCCGCGAAACCGAACGTTTCTACCTCGACGTGCAGAAGCAGTTCCCGAAAGTGACGGCGCAGAAAGTGATCGTCAGCGAGGCCGGGGCGTCCGTCTATTCCGCGTCCGAGCTGGCGGCCCAGGAGTTCCCGGACCTGGACGTTTCCCTGCGCGGTGCGGTCTCGATCGCTCGCCGCCTGCAGGATCCGCTGGCGGAACTGGTGAAGATCGACCCGAAATCGATCGGCGTGGGCCAGTATCAGCATGACGTGAGCCAGACTCAGCTGGCGCGCAAGCTGGATGCGGTGGTGGAAGACTGCGTAAACGCCGTTGGCGTTGACCTGAACACCGCCTCCGTCCCTCTGCTGACCCGCGTAGCGGGCTTAACCCGCATGATGGCGCAAAACATCGTCGCCTGGCGCGATGAGAACGGCCAGTTCCAGAACCGTCAGCAGCTGCTGAAGGTAAGCCGTCTGGGGCCAAAAGCGTTTGAGCAGTGCGCGGGCTTCCTGCGCATCAACCACGGCGATAACCCGCTCGATGCCTCCACCGTTCACCCGGAAGCGTACCCGGTGGTGGAACGCATCCTGGCCGCCACCCAGCAGGCGCTGAAGGATCTCATGGGCGACAGCAGCGCCCTGCGCAACCTGAAAGCCGTTGATTTCACTGACGACAAATTTGGTGTGCCAACCGTTACCGACATTATTAAAGAGCTGGAAAAACCGGGCCGCGATCCGCGTCCTGAGTTCAAAACAGCGACCTTTGCTGACGGTATCGAGACCATGAACGACCTGCTGCCAGGGATGGTGCTGGAAGGTGCGGTGACCAACGTCACCAACTTTGGCGCGTTTGTGGATATCGGCGTGCATCAGGATGGCCTGGTCCATATCTCATCCCTTGCCGACAAGTTCGTTGAAGACCCGCACACCGTGGTCAAAGCGGGCGACATCGTGAAGGTCAAAGTGCTGGAAGTGGATCTGCAGCGCAAGCGTATCGCCCTGACCATGCGTCTGGACGAGCAGCCGGGTGACACCAACGCGCGCCGCGGCGGCAACGGCGGGGGCCGCGAGCAGCAGCGTCCGGCCGCGAAAGCCGCGAAGCCGCGTGGACGTGACGCCCAGCCTGCAGGCAACAGCGCGATGATGGATGCGCTGGCGGCCGCGATGGGTAAAAAACGCTAAGGTTGTACATGCCCGGTGGCGCTACGCTTACCGGGCCTACGGTTTTGTAGGCCGGGCAAACGCAGTGCCGCCCGGCAAGCAGGCCGCAGGGAATTAAAATAAATAGCGTGTAGCCATATTTAAACCACGAATTATCACCCCGTTAACAAATACCTCTCTTTTCGTTTTCCCGGCATTTCAGCAAATATTGAGCAAGGTCAAACAGGCCGTAAATTAATACCGTAAACAACATTCCGTCACAGTTTTAATATTGCTGATAAAAACTATTCTCATTATCATCGCATAGTAGATAATTTAACCTTTCGTGGAATCAGGCGTTATGCAATTCACTCCAGACAGTGCATGGAAGATTACCGGTTTTACCCGCGAAATTAGCCCGGCCTATCGGCAAAAGCTGCTGTCGCTTGGCATGCTGCCCGGCTCGTCATTCCAGGTCGTACGCGTGGCGCCGTTAGGCGATCCGGTTCATATCGAAACCCGACGCGTGAATCTGGTCCTGCGTAAAAAAGACCTCGCGTTAATAGAAGTCGAAGCCTTATCCCGATAACAAGCCAGCGGTTTCAGTGAGTCCAGAAAAATGAAAAAGTTAACTATTGGCTTAATTGGCAATCCTAATTCCGGCAAGACTACGCTTTTTAACCAGCTGACCGGGGCTCGCCAGCGCGTGGGCAACTGGGCGGGCGTAACGGTTGAACGTAAAGAGGGCCAGTTCACGACGACAGACAACCAGGTGACGCTGGTTGACCTTCCCGGCACCTACTCCTTAACCACCATTTCGTCGCAAACTTCGCTCGATGAGCAAATCGCCTGTCACTACATTCTTGGCGGCGATGCGGATCTGCTGATCAACGTGGTCGATGCCTCGAACCTCGAGCGTAACCTCTATCTGACGCTGCAGCTGCTGGAGCTGGGTATCCCCTGCATCGTGGCGCTCAACATGCTCGACATCGCAGAGAAACAAAAGCTACGCATCGACGTTGATGCCCTCTCCGCGCGCCTCGGGTGCCCGGTCGTTCCGCTGGTCTCGACGCGCGCGCGCGGTATTGATGCGCTGAAGCTGGCCATTGACCGTCACGCGGGAAATCGCGACGTTGAGCTGGTGCATTACGCCCAGCCTCTCCTGCGCGAAGCCAACGTGCTGGCGCAGGAGATGGACAAAGCCATGCCTGCGAAACAGCGCCTGTGGCTTGGCCTGCAGATGCTGGAAGGGGATATTTACAGCCGCGCTTATGCCGGTCATGCGGCCGATAAGCTGGACGTGACGGTGGCCCGTCTTAGCGACGAGCTGGACGACCCGGCGCTGCACATCGCCGATGCCCGTTACCAGGCTATCGCCTCGATCTGCGACGTGGTCAGTAACGCACTGACGGCAGAACCCAGCCGCTTTACGGCGGCGGTGGATAAGATTGTGCTCAACCGCTTCCTCGGTTTGCCCATCTTCCTGCTGGTGATGTACGTGATGTTCCTGCTCGCCATTAACATCGGTGGCGCGCTGCAGCCGATTTTTGACGCCGGTTCCGTCGCGGTCTTCGTGCACGGCATTCAGTGGGTGGGCTACACCCTGCACTTCCCGGAATGGCTCACCATCTTCCTCGCGCAGGGGATCGGCGGCGGTATCAATACCGTTCTGCCGCTGGTGCCGCAGATCGGCATGATGTACCTGTTCCTCTCGTTCCTGGAAGATTCCGGCTACATGGCGCGCGCGGCGTTCGTGATGGATCGTCTGATGCAGGCGCTGGGCCTGCCGGGCAAATCCTTCGTCCCGCTGATCGTCGGCTTCGGCTGTAACGTGCCGTCGGTGATGGGCGCGCGCACGCTGGATGCACCGCGCGAGCGTCTGATGACCATCATGATGGCGCCGTTTATGTCCTGCGGTGCCCGTCTGGCGATCTTTGCCGTCTTTGCGGCAGCCTTCTTTGGCCAGCAGGGCGCGCTGGCGGTCTTCTCGCTGTATGTCCTGGGCATCGTGATGGCGATCCTGACCGGCTTAATGCTGAAACACACCATCATGCGCGGTGAAGCGTCGCCGTTCGTGATGGAGCTGCCGGTGTACCACGTCCCCCATCTGAAAAGCCTGGCGATCCAGACCTGGCAGCGTCTGAAAGGCTTCGTCCTGCGCGCCGGTAAGGTGATTGTCATCGTCAGCGTTTTCCTGAGCGCGCTGAACAGCTTTACCCTGAGTGGACAGGCAGCGGATAACATTAACGACTCAGCCCTCGCCTCCGTCAGCCGCGTCATCACGCCGGTCTTCAAACCGATTGGCGTGCATGAGGATAACTGGCAGGCAACCGTCGGGCTGTTTACCGGCGCGATGGCAAAAGAGGTGGTTGTCGGTACCCTGAACACGCTATACACCGCCGAGAACATTCAGGAGCAGGAATTTAACCCGGCGGAGTTTCACCTCGGTGACGAACTGCTGGGTGCCGTAGAGGAAACCTGGCAAAGCCTGAAGGACACCTTCAGCCTGAGCGTGCTGGCGAACCCAATTGAGGCGAGCAAAGGCGACGGCGAGATGGCGACCGGTGCCATGGGCGTGATGGGCGAGAAGTTTGGCAGCGCGTCCGCGGCCTACAGCTACCTCATCTTCGTTCTGCTCTATATTCCATGCATCTCCGTGATGGGGGCGATTGCCCGCGAGTCCAGCCGCGGCTGGATGGGCTTCTCCATCCTGTGGGGATTAAACATCGCGTATTCGCTGGCGACGCTGTTTTATCAAACCGTCAATTTCAGCCAGCACCCGCGCTACAGCCTGGTCTGCATTCTCGCGGTTGTGCTGTTTAACGTGATCGTTCTCGGCCTGCTGCGGCGGGCACGCAGCCGCGTCGACATCAACCTGCTGGCAAACCGTAAAACCGCGGCGACCTGCTGCAACAGCCCGGCAGGCGACTGTCACTAAGGAGCACGCCCCATGGCATCGTTGATTCAGGTTCGTGACCTGCTGGCACTGCAGGGGCGAATGGAGGCGAAACAGCTGAGCCTCAGCCTGCATACGCCGCAGCCGATGATCGACGCCATGCTGGAAAGACTGGAAGCCATGGGGAAAGCGGTGCGCATTCAGGAAGAGCCGGACGGTTGTCTGTCCGGCAGCTGTAAACATTGCCCGGAAGGAAAAGCCTGCCTCAGGGAGTGGTGGGCACTGCGCGAATAAAGGCGGACAGCGCCGAACAAAACTCGCCAGGATGTGAAATAAATGGCGCGTGTGCCGCTTTAGCGACCACCATTGATTGGCTTTCCGGCCACAGGTTATCCAGCAGTGGAACCACCTTACGCGGAACCAGTCCGTCCAGATAGCCATACATACGCAGGTGCGGAAGCGCCAGCGACGCCAGCGGTTCACGCAGATCGATCGTCTTGAGTATCTCAAGCCCCCCGTTAAGCACCTCAACGTCAGGCATCGGCAGCGACAGCACGGTCTGCTTCAGCGTGCGCGCGTCCTGACGCGCGGTTTCTGTACCCATCGTCTGCAGCGCGAGAAAACGCTCCACCGTCCGCTGGAAATCGTCGCTTAGCTGCTGCTGGAATCCTGCCAGCACTTCAGGCTTGATCCCCGGCCACGCGTCCTGCGCGCTAAAGCAGGGTGACGAGGCAACGGTAACCAGCGCGCTCACGCGCCCGGGGTTATCCAGCGCAATCTTGCTTGCCACCAGCCCGCCCAGGCTCCAGCCCAGCCAGACAGCGTTTTGCGGCGCGGCGTCCAGAACCTGCTGCGCCATCTCATCAAGCGACATCGCGCCAAAGCCGCGGCTGCGGCCATAACCCGGCAAATCCACCAGATGCAGCGTAAATTGCGAGGCAAGTTCCTCGCTTACGCAACGCCACACCTCAGCATTCAGTCCCCATCCGTGCAGCAGCACAAGATGGCAATTTCCCGTTCCGACGGTCTGCCACCACAGCGTCTTCATCAGTTACTGTTCTCTTTTTCACATGGAGGTTGCACATGCTAACAGTACCTGGGTTGTGCTGGCTATGCCGAATGCCGCTGGCACTCAGCAGGTGGGGCATCTGCTCCGTCTGTACGCGATCGCTGCAATGGCGTATCGGGAGCTGTCCACAATGTGGTTTACCGGCCACAAATCCCTCTTTGCCCTGTGGCCGGTGCCTGAAAAAATCCCCGCCGTGGAGCGCGCTGGTGGCGGTGGATGATTATGTTCCGCCGCTGAGCAGGCTGATTCACGCGCTGAAGTTTTCCGGTCAAAGTTCCCTGGCACAGCCCCTTGCGCGACTGCTACTGCTGGCGGTTTTGCAGGCGCGGCGCCACCGCGCATTGCCGAAAATCGACAGGGTGGTGAATGTCCCCCTCTACCGACGCCGCCACTGGCGACGCGGTTACAATCAGAGCGACCTGATCTGCCGTCCCCTCGCCCGGTGGCTTGGCTGTCAGTATGATGCCCGCGCGCTGACGCGTGTTCATGCCACCGCCATCCAGCATCAGCTCAGCGCCCGGCTTCGCAAAAGAAACCTCAAAAATGCCTTTCGCCTTGAATTGCCGGTCGACGGTCTCCATATCGCGATTGTGGATGATGTCGTCACCACAGGCAGTACCGTTGCTGAACTTTCCCGACTGCTTTTGCAAAGCGGCGCCGCGTCGGTTCAGGTATGGTGTCTGTGCCGTACCTTGTAGCCCTTCTTCAATGGGCGTATGATTATACCCAGGTAATTTAGTCAACTATTAGGCCAAAGCTATGATCCGTATTTCCGATTCTGCACAAGCGCACTTTGCCAAACTGCTGGCAAATCAGGAAGAAGGGACGCAGATCCGTGTGTTTGTGATCAATCCAGGCACGCCGAATGCAGAATGTGGTGTTTCTTATTGTCCTCCGGACGCCGTGGAAGCCACCGACACTGCCCTTAAATTTGAACAGCTCACCGCCTATGTTGATGAGCTGAGCGCACCGTATCTTGAAGATGCGGAGATCGACTTCGTCACCGATCAGCTGGGTTCTCAGCTGACCCTGAAAGCGCCGAACGCGAAAATGCGTAAAGTGTCTGACGATGCCCCGCTGATGGAGCGCGTTGAGTATCTGCTGCAATCCCAGATTAACCCGCAGCTGGCTGGCCATGGCGGTCGTGTTTCCCTGATGGAAATCACCGACGAAGGTTTTGCCATTCTGCAGTTTGGCGGCGGCTGTAACGGCTGTTCAATGGTCGATGTCACCCTGAAAGAAGGGATCGAGAAGCAGCTGCTGAACGAGTTCCCGGAACTGAAAGGCGTGCGTGACCTGACCGAACACCAGCGCGGCGAGCACTCTTACTACTGATTCATTGCCCGTCTGTATTGCCCGGTGGCGCTGCGCTTACCGGGCCTACAAAACCCTGCTCCCCCTCTTCGCTCCCCTCTATATGTTGACCTGCGTCTCATAATTCACATTTTGCCTTCCAGGGTGATTCTCAATCACGTCATGTTACCCGTATCATTCTCATGGGCACTAAGCACACTCATAACAGCCGACTAAACTTAATCGTTTAAAAGGCATCAGTATTAGTGCCGTTACTTCTCTGTTCCCAGTTGGGACAACCGGAATTTGTCGTTGAAACAATGACGTTACCCATAACAATTCAAAGGCCAGGTAAATCATGCCATTAGTCATCGTTGCTATCGGTGTTGTGTTATTACTGCTCTTGATGATCCGCTTCAAAATGAACGGATTTATCGCTCTGGTTCTGGTGGCACTTGCAGTCGGTCTGATGCAGGGGATGCCGCTGGTAAAAGTTATCAGCTCGATTAAAGCCGGTGTCGGCGGCACGCTCGGCAGCCTGGCGCTGATCATGGGCTTCGGCGCCATGCTCGGTAAAATGCTGGCGGACTGCGGTGGCGCCCAGCGTATTGCCACCACGCTTATCGACAAATTTGGTAAGAAGAACATTCAGTGGGCAGTGGTGTTAACCGGCTTTACCGTTGGTTTCGCGCTGTTCTATGAAGTGGGCTTCGTGCTGATGCTGCCGCTGGTGTTCACCATTGCGGCTGCCGCGAGCATCCCGCTGCTGTATGTCGGTGTGCCAATGGCCGCGGCGCTGTCCGTGACCCACGGCTTCCTGCCGCCGCACCCGGGTCCAACCGCTATCGCGACCATCTTCCACGCCGACATGGGTAAAACCCTGCTGTTCGGTACGATTCTGGCGATCCCAACGGTGATTCTGGCAGGCCCGGTTTATGCCCGCTTCCTGAAAGGCATTGATAAGCCGATTCCGGAAGGTCTGTACAGCGCCAAAACCTTCACCGAAGAAGAGATGCCTGGCTTTGGCGTCAGCGTCTGGACCTCTCTGGTACCGGTGATCCTGATGGCGATGCGCGCCGTGGCAGAGATGGTTCTGCCAAAAGGTCATGCGTTCCTGTCCGTTGCAGAATTCCTGGGTGACCCGGTGATGGCAACGCTGATTGCCGTGCTGATCGCGATGTTCACTTTCGGTCTGAACCGCGGCCGCTCCATGGATCAGATCAACGACACGCTGACCTCTTCCATCAAAATCATTGCCATGATGCTGCTGATCATCGGCGGTGGCGGTGCGTTCAAACAGGTTCTGGTCGACAGCGGCGTGGACAAATACATCGCTGCCATGATGCATGAAACCAACGTGTCGCCGCTTCTGATGGCCTGGTCTATTGCCGCGGTTCTGCGTATTGCGCTGGGTTCTGCGACCGTTGCAGCGATCACCGCAGGCGGCATCGTTGCGCCGCTGATTGCCACCACGGGCGTGAGCCCTGAGCTGATGGTTATCGCCGTCGGTTCCGGTAGCGTGATTTTCTCTCACGTAAACGATCCGGGCTTCTGGCTGTTCAAGGAGTACTTCAACCTGACGATCGGTGAAACCATCAAGTCCTGGTCCGCGCTGGAAACCATTATTTCGGTGTGCGGTCTGGTCGGGGTGCTGCTGCTGAATATGGTGGTCTGATGCCCTAAGTCGGGTGGCGGCTACGCCTTACCCGACCTACATGAGCACCACCTGATAATAAAAAACCCGCCACTGGCGGGTTTTTTATCACTTCTTACCAGCAGCTTTTCGCCGCTTATCCAAATCCTTGATCAGCCTGTTCACCCCGTCATCGGCAAACATCGCCTCAAGCGTGGTGGACAGCTTGCGACGCCAGTTCTTGTACTGATAGCTGGTACCCGGAATGTTCACCGGCTCCGCCATATCAATCCAGTCTTCCGGCTGCAGGCCCAGCAGCGCACTGTTGCTGTCGGCAATATAGCGCTGCAAACCGCGGTTGAGTGTCGCAGTCATCGCCATCAGCGACGCTTTATGCCCGGCGCGCTTCGGCAGACAGCCATGCTTATGCAGCGCATCCAGCAGCCCCTGTTTGGAGAGCTCGCGATCCTGATAAAGACCGCGTAACACCTCTTCGTCAGGATACAGGCCCAGCGTTTTGCCAAGGGTCAGATCGCCGCTTTCCCAATAGCCACGAAGCGTAGGAAGGTCATGCGTCGTCGCGACTGCCATTGACTGTTCAGGGTACGCTTGCGGCGCGCGGAAGGTTTTCTCATGGTCGTTTTCAAAATAGAGCACTTTATAGGAGTAGACGCCGCTGTCGCGGAGCTTGCTGACAATCTCCACCGGCACGGTACCGAGATCTTCACCGATCACCATGCACTGGTGACGCTTGCTTTCCAGGGCCAGGATCGACAGCAGATCGTCAACCGGATACTGCACGTATGCCCCGTGATCCGCCGTTTCACCGTACGGGATCCACCACAGGCGCAGCACGGACATCACGTGGTCAATACGCAGCGCCCCGCAGTTCTGCATGTTGGCGCGCAGCAGGTCGATAAACGGCTCGTAGGCGCGCGCCGCCATGACGTGTGGATCCATCGGCGGTAAGCCCCAGTTCTGGCCGAGCGGCCCCAGGATATCCGGTGGCGCGCCGACGGAGGCCTTCAGGCAGTAGAGTTCACGGTCGCACCAGGTTTCCGCGCCGCCCTCTGCCACACCGACGGCCAGATCGCGGTACAGGCCAATCGGCATTTTATAGCCCTGGCTCACCTGCCAGCAGGCGGCAAACTGGCTGTACGCCAGCCACTGCAGCCACAGGTAGAAGTCCACTTCATCGGCATATTTTTTACAGAACGCTTTCACTTCCGGCGTGTCGACGGATTGATACGCTTCAGGCCAGACCGGCCAGCCCCAGCGCATTTCGTCCTCTTTCACCTGATACGCGTGCAGCGCATCGAACGCCGCCTGCCAGTACAGGCTCTCGCCCTCCTGCGTCACGAACTGGCGGAACGCCGCCATCTGCTCGTCATCGCGCTGAGAAAAGCCTTTCCACGCCAGACGCAGCGCGGCCATTTTCAGCGCCGTGACGGTGGAATAGTCCACCCAGTCGGCTTCGCGCGCCTGCTTCAGCGCCTGCTGCGTGGTACTGAGTTTCCACCAGGCCTGCGCCTCCTGGCTGTTTTTGAAGTCATCTAAGGCGTTAACGTCGATATAAATCACGTTCAGCCAGCGACGGGAGGACGGGCTGTACGGGCTGGCGCTCTCCGGGTTTGCCGGATAGAGGGCGTGGATCGGGTTGAGGCCGATAAACGCGCCGCCGCGCTCGCCCACGGATGCCAGCATGTTCTTTAGATCGCCAAAATCACCGATCCCCCAGTTGCTGTCGGAGCGCAGCGTGTAGAGCTGCACGCAGGCGCCCCACAGCTTTTTCCCTTCGAGCAGCGCCTGCGGCTCGTAGCAGCGTTTTGGCGCGACGATCACCCGGCAGTGGAAACGCCGATCGTCCTGGGTGAGCGTCAGGGTGTGGTAGCCCTCCGGCAGCTTCGCCGGAAGGTTAAGGGTTTTGCCGCCGGTGGCGTGGCCTTTGTGCTGATGCCCCTCTTCGGTCGTGAGCAGCCAGCTAAACTCGCCGCGCCCTTCCACCGCGAGCGGCATCTTTTTACCTGCGGTGAATACCTTCACGTTCGGCACCGGCGCAGCCGACGCTTTCGCGTCGGTTTTGTGCATGGCATCCAGCAAACGTCTTTTGGTGTCGGCGCCAATAGACTGTGGTTTGCCGTGAGCATTAATGTAACTGAGGCTAATTCCCGCCGCCTGCGCGGCACTGTCCAGACGTTTACTCTCCATCGCGCTTCCTTAGCGTTTTGCCTGCCAGATACGGGCCTGATAATCACGGATTGAGCGGTCAGAGCTGAACATACCGCAGCGGGCGGTGTTCAGGATGCACGCCCGGGTCCACGCTTCCTGGTCGCGATACAGCACGTCGACCTGTTTTTGCGCTTCAACGTAGGCCGTGAAGTCCGCCATGACCAGATACGGGTCACCGCCGTGTTTGTCCATGCTGTGCAGCATCTGGTCAAACGCGTGCTTGTCGCCGTCGCTGTATTTGCCGCTCTCCAGCTCCTTCAGCACCGCGTCCAGCACTTTGTCTTTCTTACGCCATTTCACCGGGTCGTAGCCTTTGGCCTTGATGGCTTTCACCTCTTCCACGGTGTGGCCGAAGATAAAGATATTCTCTTCGCCCACCTTCTCGGCGATTTCGACGTTCGCCCCGTCCAGCGTGCCGACGGTCAGCGCGCCGTTCAGCGCCAGCTTCATGTTGCCGGTACCGGAGGCTTCTTTTCCTGCGGTTGAGATCTGCTCGGAGATATCCGCCGCCGGGATCAGCATTTCAGCCGCCGAGACGCAGTAATCCGGCAGGAACACCACCTTCAGCTTGTCGCCCACGTTCGGATCGCTGTTGATCGCCGCCGCCACTTTATTGATGGCGAGGATAATGTTTTTCGCCAGGTAGTAGCCCGGCGCCGCCTTCGCGCCGAACAGGAACACGCGCGGCACGCGGTCAGCCTGCGGGTTCTCGCGGATCTCTTTGTACAGCGCCAGAATGTGCAGCAGGTTCAGGTGCTGACGTTTGTACTCGTGCAGGCGTTTGATCTGGATATCGAAAATCGCATTTGGGTTGATCTCAATCCCGGTGCGCGCTTTCACGAACGCCGCCAGGCGAACTTTGTTCTCCAGCTTGATCGCGCGGTACTGTTCGCGGAATTTCGCGTCGTCAGCGTATTTTTCCAGGTTGATGAGCTGGTCCAGATCGTTGGCCCACTCTTTCTTCAGGGTCTTGTCCAGCAGGCCAGCCAGCAGCGGGTTGCACTGCTTGATCCAGCGACGCGGCGTGATGCCGTTGGTCACGTTGTGGAATTTGGTCGGCCACAGCTGGTGGTATTCCGGGAACAGATCTTTGACCACCAGATCCGAGTGCAGCGCCGCCACGCCGTTCACCGCAAAGCCGCTCACTACGCACATGTTCGCCATGCGTACCTGCTTATCGTGAACCACCGCCAGCTTCGCCCAGACCGCTTTGTTGCCCGGCCAGGTTTTATCCACCAGGGTTTTAAACTGGTCGTTAATCTTGTTGATGATCTGCATGTGGCGCGGCAGCAGCGCTTTCACCAGCTTCTCATCCCAGCACTCGAGCGCTTCCGGCATCAGGGTGTGGTTGGTGTAGGCAAAGGTACGGCTGGTGATGGCCCAGGCGTCGTCCCAGCTCAGTTGATGCTCGTCAATCAGCACGCGCAGCAGTTCCGGGATGGCAATGGTCGGGTGCGTGTCGTTGAGCTGAATGACTTCGAAGTCCGGCAGCTGCGCCAGCTTGCGGCCCGCCAGGTGATGGCGACGCAGAATGTCCGCCACGGAGCAGGCGCACTGGAAGTACTGCTGCATCAGGCGCAGCTTTTTACCGGCCAGGTGGTTGTCGTTCGGGTAGAGGACTTTGGTCAGCTTCTCGGCGTCGATGCCCTGCTGCTCGGCACGCAGGAAATCGCCGTCGTTAAATTTGGTCAGGTTAAACGGATGGGCGTGCTTCGCCTGCCACAGACGCAGCGGCTGCGCCACGCCGTTACGGTAGCCAAGCACCGGCAGATCCCAGGCTTCGCCGGTAATGGTGAACGCAGGTTCCCAGAGGCCTTGCTTCGTCACTTTCCCGCCAATGCCAACCTGCACGTCCAGCTGCGCGTTATGACGGAACCACGGGTAGGTATTGCGATGCCAGTCGTCCGGCGCTTCCATCTGATGGCCGTCAGCGAAGGACTGACGGAACAGGCCGTACTGGTAGTTCAGACCGTAACCAATCGCCGACTGGCCGACGGTCGCCATGGAATCCAGGAAACAGGCCGCCAGACGACCCAGGCCACCGTTGCCCAGCGCCGGGTCAATCTCTTCTTCCAGCAGATCGGTCAGGTTAATGTCGTGTTCTTTAAGAACGTCACCAACCTCCTGATACCAGCCGAGGTTCAACAGGTTGTTGCCCGTCAGACGGCCAATCAGGAACTCCATTGAAATGTAGTTTACATGGCGCTGCCCGTTTGCCGGTTTTGCCAGAGGTTGAGCATCCAGCTGCTCTGCGAGCGCACCGCTCACTGCCTGCCACCACTGGTGAGGCGTCATCTCGTTTGCAGCATGAAGGCCAAAACGCTGCCACTGACGCGTCAGGGCAGCCTGGAATTGAGCTTTGTTGAAGGTAGGCTGTGACATAGGGGATCGGCATCCTTTAGAAAGAAAACACAAGTTGGCGCTAGTGTGCCTGGCTCATTTCACCTCTTCCTCCTCCCGTAGGGGATTAGACAGGGAGGAGTAGCGGGGATGAGCAGAAAAGTGTGATCAAGGCCACTCTCAGAGCATAGTTCGAGTGTGCCCGGAAGATAAAAAAGTAACCGAGGAGAATGTCAAAGAAATGAAATGCAGTTTCGGATGAAATTAAACCCTGCCGAAATAATTACTTACCTGGAATAATATTTTTGCAACAGGATGTCATGACGATGAAAGATATTATTCTCGCTGAACTTTACCCACACTTTATTAAATTTGACGTCACTATCCCTTCCTGAAACCAGTTTCAGCGCAGCCGCAGCACAACCATACAAGCCAGCATTGACGCGGCATTAAAGCCCTTTCCAGAAAGTTCCATCATCTGCCTGAATGTTTTGTGACAGAGTGCAAATTCAGAGCCACCAAATCCAGACATAACTTGCAATAGTTCTCTTTCTGACCGACCTTATATCGTATTAATTACGAAGCGCAAAAAAAATAAAATCTCTCGTTCCCCACAGTGAAGTGAAACCTATGTTGATTCCGTCTAAATTAAGTCGCCCGGTTCGTCTTGACCATACAGTGGTCCGCGAGCGTCTGTTGGCTAAACTTTCCGGCGCGCATAATTTCCGACTGGCGCTGGTTACGAGCCCTGCAGGTTATGGAAAAACAACGCTCATCTCGCAATGGGCCGCAGGTAAGAGCGATCTTGGCTGGTACTCCCTTGATGAGGGCGATAACCAGCAAGAACGTTTTGCCAGCTATCTGATTGCCGCCATACAGCAAGCCACCCATGGACACTGCGTCGCCAGTGAGGTGATGGTGCAAAAGCGCCAGTACGCCAGCCTGTCCTCCCTTTTCTCTCAGCTGTTTATCGAACTGGCTGAATGGCATCGCCCGCTTTACGTGGTGATTGATGATTACCATCTCATCACTAACCCGGTGATTCATGAATCGATGCGTTTCTTCCTGCGCCATCAGCCGGAAAACCTGACGTTAGTGGTGCTGTCACGCAACCTGCCGCAGTTGGGTATTGCCAACCTGCGCGTGCGCGATCAGCTTCTGGAAGTGGGTAGCCAACAGCTTGCTTTTACCCACCAGGAAGCGAAACAGTTCTTCGACTGCCGCCTGAACTCACCGATTGAGGCCGCCGAAAGCAGCCGTCTGTGTGATGACGTCGCAGGCTGGGCAACGGCGCTGCAGCTGATTGCCCTCTCTGCCCGGCAAAACAACAGTCCGGCGCATCAGTCAGCGCGCCGCCTGGCCGGCATCAACGCCAGCCACCTCTCTGATTACCTGGTGGATGAGGTGCTGGACAGCGTCGATCCCTCGACGCGTAATTTCCTGCTGAAAAGCTCGCTGCTGCGCTCCATGAACGATGCGCTGATCGTGCGGGTGACGGGCTGTGAAAACGGTCAGCTTCAGCTCGAAGAGATTGAACGTCAGGGCCTTTTCCTGACGCGCATGGACGATCCCGGCGAGTGGTTTAGCTATCATCCGCTGTTTGGTAGCTTCCTGCGCCAGCGCTGTCAGTGGGAGCTGGCGGTTGAACTGCCGGAGATCCACCGCGCCGCTGCCGAAAGCTGGATGGCACAGGGCTTCCCGAGCGAGGCCATCCACCACGCGCTCGCCGCCGGGGATGCCAGCATGCTGCGCGATATCCTCCTCAATCACGCGTGGGGCCTGTTTAACCACAGCGAGCTGACCCTGCTGGAAGAGTCCCTCAAAGCCCTGCCGTGGGAAAGCCTGCTTGAGAATCCGCGTCTGGTGCTGCTGCAGGCCTGGCTGATGCAGAGCCAGCATCGCTACAGCGAAGTGAACACCCTGCTGGCGCGCGCCGAGCAGGAGATGGAAAGCGAGATGGATACCACCCTGCACGGCGAGTTCAACGCGCTGCGCGCTCAGGTGGCCATTAACGACGGCGATCCGGACGAAGCGGAACGGCTGGCGATGGTCGCGCTGGATGAACTGCCGCTGGCCAACTTCTACAGCCGCATCGTGGCGACCTCCGTCCACGGTGAAGTGCTGCACTGCAAGGGCGATCTCACGCGCTCGCTTTCACTGATGCAGCAAACCGAACAGATGGCGCGTCGTCATGATGTCTGGCACTACGCGCTGTGGAGCCTGATCCAGCAGAGCGAGATTTTATTCGCGCAGGGGTTCCTGCAGGCCGCCTGGGAAAACCAGGAGAAAGCGTTCCAGCTGATTCGCGAGCAGCATCTGGAACAGCTGCCGATGCACGAGTTCCTGCTGCGTATTCGCGCTCAATTACTGTGGGCATGGTCGCGTCTGGATGAAGCAGAAAGCTGCGCCCGCCAGGGTGTGGATGTTCTTTCCAGTTTCCAGCCTCAGCAGCAGCTGCAGTGCCTGGCGCTGCTGGTGCAGTGCTCGCTGGCGCGCGGCGATCTCGATAACGCCCGCAACCATCTTAACCGCCTGGAAAACCTGCTCGGCAACGGCCAGTATCATAGCGACTGGGTGTCAAACGCCGACAAGGTCCGGGTGATTTACTGGCAGATGACCGGCGATAAAAAATCCGCCGCCAACTGGCTGCGTCAGACGCCAAAACCGGAATTTGCCAACAACCACTTCCTGCAGAGCCAGTGGCGCAACATTGCCCGCGCGCAGATCCTGCTCGGTGAATTAGAGCCCGCTGAGATTGTGCTGGAAGAGCTGAACGAGAACGCGCGCAGCCTGCGCCTGATGAGCGACCTGAACCGCAACCTGCTGTTGCAAAATCAGCTCTACTGGCAGGCGGGCCGTAAAAACGATGCCCAGCGCGTGCTGCTGGAGGCGCTACAGCTGGCAAACCGCACCGGGTTTATCAGCCACTTTGTGATTGAAGGGGAAGTGATGGCCCAGCAGCTGCGTCAGCTTATTCAGCTCAACACGCTGCCGGAGCTGGATCAGCATCGCGCCCAGCGTATTCTGCGCGAGATTAACCAGCATCATCGCCACAAGTTTGCGCATTTCGATGAGAACTTCGTTGAACGTCTGCTAAACCACCCTGAAGTGCCGGAGCTTATCCGCACCAGTCCGCTTACCCAGCGCGAATGGCAGGTTCTGGGGCTGATCTATTCAGGCTACAGCAACGAGCAGATTGCCGGCGAGCTGGCGGTGGCGGCGACCACCATCAAAACGCATATCCGCAACCTGTACCAGAAGCTGGGCGTGGCGCATCGTCAGGATGCGGTGCAGCATGCGCAGCAGCTGTTGAAGATGATGGGGTACGGCGTTTAGTTTTGTGCGGTCTGATGCCCTCTCCCACAGGGAGAGGGAGAACAATTTGTAGGTCGGGTAAGCGCAGCGCCACCCGACACAACCGTTAGCACAGTTCCAGCTGCAAATTATTATCTTTAATTACCTGCATCACGCCCGCCGGCGGCATCACGTCGGTATAGACCGCATCCACCATGCTGATGCTGCCCATGTTCACCATCGCGTTACGGCCAAACTTCGAGTGATCCACCACCAGCATCACGTGGCGTGAGTTTTCAATGATCGCGCGCTTGGTGCGCACCTCGTGGTAATCAAACTCCAGCAGCGAACCGTCGCTGTCGATGCCGCTGATGCCCAGAATGCCGAAGTCGAGGCGGAACTGAGAGATAAAGTCGAGGGTCGCTTCACCGATAATCCCGCCGTCGCGGCTGCGTAGCTCGCCGCCCGCGAGGATGATGCGGAAGTCGTCTTTTTGCATCAGGGTATTGGCGACGTTCAGGTTGTTGGTGACCACGCGCAGGTTCTCGTGATCCAGCAGCGCATGGGCGACCGCTTCCGGCGTGGTGCCGATATCAATAAACAGCGTCGCCCCGTTCGGGATCTGGCTGGCGACCTTGCGGGCAATGCGCTCTTTCTCCGCCGTCTGCGTCGCTTTTCGGTCGTGCCAGGAGGTGTTGACCGAGCTGGACGGCAGCGCCGCGCCGCCGTGGTGGCGAAGGATGCGGTTCTGATCGGCCAGGTCGTTCAGGTCACGACGGATGGTTTGTGGGCTGACGGCAAACTGCTCCACCAGCTCTTCGGTGCTGACGTATCCCTGTTTTTTTACCAGTTCGATAATGGCGTCATGACGTTGTGTTTGTTTCATCAATTATCCCTGAGAATTATGTTCGTTTTCGCGCATGGAGCGTGTCGGCAAAGGCCATCGCCAGCCCCACGGCCAGCCCGGCGACGTGCGCACCGTTGGCGATAGACATACCAAACAGATCAAACCATCCGGCAATTAGCCATATTAACGCAAAGGTTATCAATCCGCGTTGCAGATAGATGCCGCTTTGCGGATCGCGCTCCCCGCGAAGCCAGACGTAGCCCATCAGGGCATAGACGACACCCGACAGCCCGCCAAACCACGGGCCGCTGAACTTGTGCTGTACGTAGCCGCTCAACAGGGCGCTGATGATGGTGATAACGATCAGCTTGCCGCTGCCCAGACGCTTTTCAACGGCACCGCCGAGATACCACCACCAGAGCAGGTTGAAGAGGATATGCATCACCGAGAAGTGCATCAGCGCGTGGCTAAAGTAGCGCCATACGTCAAACTCAAGCGACGGATCATAGGGCCACGCCAGGGCAATCATCACGCTCTGGTCGCCGACCACGTTCATGATAATAAAGACGATGATGCAGGCCGCCATCAGCAGCAGCGTAAACGGGCCCGCGCGCTCGCGAAGGGTGGCGAGGAAGGGGAAGCGGCTGTAGTGCAATCCGCTGCCGGTCTGGCCGGATTGCCAGCTGGCCGCGAGATAGCGCGGGTCGCCAGGGTTCTCAAGAAAACGCGCCAGCTCCTCGTTTACCCGCCCGGCCTGGCTCTCATCGGCCAGCCAGACGTCGGTCTGCGTATGTTGCTGAATAGTAAGAATAACGCCCTGCGTCGCCATATAGTCGACAAACGCCTGGGCGACGCGCGGGTTGGTAAAAGAGGTGATCATCAACATGGGCAGCGGTCGCTTATTTCCACACAAAAGGGGACAGTATAGCGGGATCAGCGCTCAAACGCGTATTCCACTTCCGCCGGGAAATGACGATGCCAGGCATCGAAACCGCCGTCGACGCTGTAAACCGCGTCGTAACCCTGCTGAAGCAGATACTGCGCCGCGCCTTTGCTGCTGTTGCCGTGGTAGCACATGACCATCACCGGCGTGTCGAAGTCGTTATCGCGCATAAACGCGCCCAGCGTGTCGTTGGTAAGATGAAACGCGCCCGGCGTATGGCCCATCGCAAAACTCTGCGGATCGCGGATGTCCACCAGCACCGCTTTTCCCTGGTGCATCTTCTGGTGGGCTTCTTCTACGTTAATACATTCAAACTGATCCATGGTGTTCTCTTAACAGTGGTCAACGACAAGATTTTACCCCGTAGTGTACGTCCTGGCGGCGGGTAAACGCCATTATGTTATCCATATCACTCTAAATTGTTTTTTTGATGTTACCAAAAGCGCGTTCCTTTGCTATTATGAGCGATATCGAACATTTCTGAGCTTTAACGAAAGTGCATGAGGGTGTTATGGAAACCAAAGATCTGATTGTGATAGGCGGTGGCATCAACGGTGCCGGTATTGCGGTCGATGCCGCAGGACGCGGTTTATCCGTACTGATGCTGGAAGCTAACGATCTCGCCTGCGCGACGTCGTCCGCCAGCTCCAAACTGATTCACGGTGGCCTGCGCTACCTGGAACACTACGAATTCCGCCTGGTCAGCGAAGCGCTGGCCGAACGTGAAGTGCTGCTGAAAATGGCCCCGCATCTGGCGATTCCGATGCGCTTCCGCCTGCCCCATCGCCCGCATCTGCGTCCGGCGTGGATGATCCGCATTGGTCTGTTTATGTACGATCATCTGGGTAAACGCACCAGCCTCCCGGGTTCGAAAGGGTTGCGTTTTGGCTCAGAATCGGTCCTTAAGCCAGAAATTGTGCGCGGATTCGAATATTCCGACTGCTGGGTGGACGATGCCCGCCTGGTGCTGGCGAACGCGCAGATGGTTGAGAAGAAAGGCGGCGAGGTGAAAACCCGCACCCGCGCGACCGCTGCCCGTCGTGAAAACGGCCTGTGGATTGTCGAAGCGGAAGATATCGATACCGGCGAGAAGTTCAGCTGGAAAGCGCGCGGCCTGGTGAACGCCACCGGCCCGTGGGTGAAGCAGTTCTTTGACGACGGCATGCATCTGCCATCCCCGTACGGCATCCGCCTGATCAAGGGCAGCCACATTGTGGTGCCGCGCGTGCATACCCAGAAGCAGGCGTACATCCTGCAGAACGAAGACAAGCGCATCGTGTTCGTCATCCCGTGGATGGACGAATTCTCGATCATCGGCACCACCGACGTGGAGTACAAAGGCGATCCGAAGAACGTTGAGATCGACGAGAGCGAAGTGAACTACCTGCTCAAAGTGTATAACGCGCACTTTAAGAAACAGCTGTCGCGCGACGACGTGGTCTGGACCTACTCCGGCGTGCGTCCGCTGTGCGATGACGAGTCTGACTCACCGCAGGCCATCACCCGCGACTATACGCTCGATATTCACGACGTAGACGGTCAGGCGCCGCTGCTGTCCGTGTTTGGCGGCAAGCTCACCACCTACCGCAAGCTGGCCGAGCACGCGCTGGAAAAACTGGCGCCGTACTACAAAGGCATTGGCCCGGCATGGACCAAAGGCGCGGTACTGCCCGGCGGTGATATCGGCGATAACCGCGATGATTACGCCGCGAAGCTGCGCCGTCGCTTCCCGTTCATCACCGAAGGGATGGCGCGCCACTATGCCCGCACCTACGGCAGCAATACCGAGCTGATCCTGGGTGATGCAAAAGAGATTGCCGATCTGGGCGAGCATTTCGGCCACGAGCTGTACGAAGCCGAGCTGCGTTATCTGGTTGAGCACGAGTGGGTGCGTCGTCTGGATGATGCTATCTGGCGCCGTACCAAAGAAGGGATGTGGCTCAACGCCGAACAGCAGTCTCGCGTGGCGCAGTGGTTGCTGCAACATGCGGCGAAACGTGAGCTGTCGCTGGCGTCCTAATACAAAAAAGCCGGGTGGCGGCTCCGCCTTACCCGGCCTACTCGATCCCGTAGGCCCGGTAAGCGCAGCGCCACCGGGCTTTGTTTTTACAGCCTCACCGGATCAATATGCCAGATCGTCTCGGCATACTCCTTGATGGTCCTGTCTGACGAGAAATAGCCCATATTGGCGATGTTGTACATCGCGGCGCTGGTCCACTTCTCAGGCTGGCGATACAGTTCGTCCACCTTATCCTGACAGTCGACGTAGCTGCGGTAATCCGCCAGCACCTGATAGTGATCGCCAAAGTTAATCAGCGAATCCACCAGATCGCGGTAGCGGCTCGGTTCATCAGGGCTAAACACGCCGGTTGCAATCTGCGTCAGCACCTGACGCAACTCTTCATCCTCTTCGTAATACTGACGCGGCGAGTAGCCTTTCCTGCGCAGCGCCTCTACCTCTTCCGTCGTATTACCGAAGATAAAGATATTCTCTTCGCCCACGTGCTCCAACATCTCGACGTTCGCCCCGTCCAGCGTGCCGATGGTCAGCGCGCCGTTAAGGGCAAACTTCATGTTACTGGTGCCGGATGCCTCCGTGCCCGCCGTAGAAATCTGCTCAGAGAGATCCGCCGCCGGGATGATCAGCTGCGCCAGGCTGACGCTGTAGTTCGGAATGAACACCACCTTCAGCTTGTCGCCAATGTCCGGATCCTGATTAACCACCTTCGCCACGTCGTTGATGAGATGAATAATATGCTTCGCCATGTAGTAGGCCGACGCCGCCTTACCGGCGAAGATCTTCACGCGCGGCACCCATTCGGCCGTCGGGTCGGCCTTAATGCGGTTGTAATGGGTGATCACGTGCAGCACGTTCATCAGCTGACGCTTGTATTCGTGGATGCGTTTGATCTGAACGTCGAACAGCGCTTTCGGGTTTGCCACCACGTTCAGGTGCATCGCCAGCCAGACCGCCAGACGCTTTTTGTTCAGCAGCTTGGCTTCGCGCACGGCTTTGTTCACCGTCGGGAAATCAATATGCTGTTCCAGCTCGCTCAGCTGGCTCAAATCGGTACGCCAGGTGCGGCCGATATTCTCGTCCAGCACCTCAGAGAGCGGCTGGTTAGCCAGCGCCAGCCAGCGGCGCGGGGTGACGCCGTTGGTCACGTTGCAGAACCGCGTCGGGAAGATCTTCGCGAAGTCCGCAAACAGCGACTGCACCATCAGGTTCGAGTGGAGCTCGGACACGCCGTTGACCTTGTGGCTGATGACAACCGCCAGCCAGGCCATGCGCACGCGGCGGCCGTTCGACTCATCAATGATGGACGCGCGGCTCAGCAGGCCGGTATCGTTCGGATACTGCTCCTGCAGCGTCTTGAGGAAGTAGTCGTTAATCTCAAAGATAATCTGCAGATGGCGCGGCAGGATTTTGCCAAGCATGTCCACCGGCCACGTCTCCAGCGCTTCGCTCATCAGCGTGTGGTTGGTGTACGAGAACACCTGGCAGGTCACCTCAAAGGCGTCGTCCCAGCTGAACTTATGCTCGTCGATCAGCAGGCGCATCAGCTCCGGAATAGAGAGCACCGGGTGGGTGTCATTAAGGTGGATCGCGGTTTTCTCCGCCAGGTTGGCGTAGGTTTTGTGCAGCTGATGGTGGCGGCTGAGGATGTCCTGAATGGTCGCCGAAACGAGGAAGTACTCCTGACGCAGGCGCAGCTCGCGGCCTGAGTAGGTCGAGTCATCCGGGTACAGCACGCGGGATACGTTCTCGGAGTGGTTTTTATCCTCCACCGCCGCGAAGTAATCACCCTGGTTAAATTTACCGAGGTTAATTTCGCTACTGGCCTGAGCGCTCCACAGGCGCAGCGTGTTGGTGGCATCGGTGTCGTAGCCGGGGATGATCTGGTCGTAGGCCACGGCCAGGATCTCTTCCGTTTCCACCCAGCGGGATTTTTTTCCTTCCTGCTGAATACGCCCGCCAAAGCGCACCTTGTAGCGCGTGTTGTGGCGCTTGAACTCCCACGGGTTGCCGTACTCCAGCCAGTAGTCCGGGGACTCTTTCTGACGCCCGTCGACGATGTTTTGCTTGAACATGCCGTAATCGTAGCGAATACCGTAGCCGCGGCCCGGCAGCGCCAGCGTCGCCAGCGAGTCGAGGAAGCAGGCGGCAAGACGTCCCAGACCGCCGTTACCGAGGCCCGGGTCATTCTCTTCGTCGATCAGTTCTTCTAAATCTAACCCCATCTCTTCCAGTGCGGTTTTGACGTCGTCATAAATACCGAGCGACAACAGCGCATTGGACAGCGTGCGGCCAATCAAAAATTCCATCGACAGATAGTAAACCTGACGCGTCTCCTGCGAGAGCTGGGCGCGGTTTGAGCGCAGCCAGCGTTCAACTAAGCGGTCGCGCACCGCAAACAGGGTGGCGTTCAGCCACTCGTGCTTGTTGGCAATAACCGGATCTTTCCCGATGGTGAACATCAGCTTGTAGGCGATGGAGTGCTTTAACGCCTCAACGCTGAGCGTGGGTGAAGAGTAGCTAAATGGAGCGTTCATATCAGTAACTTCGCCTCGTTACATCAAGCGTTGATAGAGATCGCGGTATGACTGCGCCGCAACGTGCCAGCTAAAGTCCATGGACATCGCCTGGCGTTGGACGTAGCGCCACAGCGATGGACGGGACCACAAGACGAAAGCACGCCGAATCGCCCGAAGCAGCGACCAGGCATTACTGTCCTCAAAGACAAACCCGCTGGCGATACCGTCCGCCAGGTTTTCCAGTGAGCTATCCGATACCGTATCCGCCAGCCCGCCCGTGCGGCGAACCAGCGGCAGGGTGCCGTATTTCAGGCCGTAAAGCTGCGTCAGGCCGCAGGGTTCGAAACGGCTCGGCACCAGGATGACGTCCGCGCCGCCCATAATGCGGTGCGAAAACGCCTCGTGGTAGCCAATCTGTACGCCCACCTGCCCCGGATGTTCCGCGGCGGCGGCAAGGAAACCTTCCTGCAATACCGGGTCGCCCGCGCCGAGCAGCGCCAGCTGCCCGCCCTGCTCCAGTAAACCGGGCAGCGCCTCCAGCACCAGATCCAGCCCTTTCTGGCTGGTCAGGCGGCTTACGACGGCGAACAGCGGCACTTTGTCGTTAACCTTCAGGCCCATCGCAATCTGCAGCTGGCGTTTGTTTTCCGCTTTGTCTTCCACGGAGTCACGGCCATAGCGCGCCGCCAGCAGGAGATCGGTTTCCGGGCTCCAGATCTGTTCATCCACGCCGTTCAGAATGCCCGACAGGCGGCCTTCGCGGTGGCGCTGCTGCAGCAACCCTTCCATGCCGTAGCCAAATGCCGGCTGGGTGATCTCACGCGCGTAGGTTGGGCTCACCGCCGTGATGTGATCGGCGTAGTACAGTCCCGCCTTCAGGAACGAGATCTGCCCGTTAAACTCCAGACCGTGCATGTTAAAGAACGACCATGGCAGATCGATGTCATTCATGTGATGGGCGTAGTACATCCCCTGATAGGCCAGGTTATGCACGGTAAAGACCGATTTCGCCGGGTGGCCGCGCGCGGCGAGATACGCCGGAGCAAGCCCGGCGTGCCAGTCGTGCGCATGCACCACATCCGGACGCCAGAACGGATCCAGCCCCGTCGCCATTTCTGCTCCAACCCAGCCGAGGAGCGCAAAGCGCAGCACGTTGTCGGTATAGGCGAACAGGTTCGTATCGTGATACGGGCTACCCGGGCGATCGTATAAATGCGGCGCGTCGATCAGGTAAATCCCTACGCCATTGTAATGTCCAAACAGCAGGGTAATGCGTCCGGCAAACGTTTCACGGCGGGTCACCACTTTTGCATCAGGTATACCGCGCCGGATATCCGGAAAGGCGGGCAGCAGGACTCGGGTATCCACGCCTCCGGCGATTTGCGCCGCCGGTAATGCGCCAAGCACATCTGCCAGACCGCCCGTTTTTAATAACGGGAACATCTCAGAACATACGTGTAAAACCTGCATCATCGCTCCTGTTTGATTTGCAGCTTCCGCAACATTTCCCGTGTGACTAACACGATCCCCTCTTCCGAACGGTAGAAACGACGCGCGTCTTCTTCCGCATTCTCCCCAATGACCATCCCTTCAGGGATGACGCAGGCACGGTCGATCACGCAGCGACGCAGACGACACGAGCGCCCTACCCAGACGTCCGGCAACAAGACTGCCGAATCGATATTACAGAATGAATTTATCCGCACGCGCGGGAACAGCACCGACTGCACCACGACCGAACCGGAGATGATGCACCCGCCGGACACCAGCGAGTTCAGCGTCATACCGTGGCTACCGGAGCGGTCCTGCACGAATTTGGCTGGCGGCAGCGACTCCATATGGGTACGAATCGGCCAGTTCTGGTCGTACATATCCAGTTCAGGCGTGACCGATGCCAGATCGAGGTTCGCTTTCCAGTACGCTTCCAGCGTGCCCACATCGCGCCAGTACGGTTCCGCATTCGGGTCGGACTGCACGCAGGACAGCGGGAAAGGATGTGCATACGCCATGCCAGCTTTGGTGATTTTCGGAATGATGTCTTTACCGAAGTCGTGGCTTGAGTTTTCGTCTTTGTCGTCTTCTTCCAGCAGCTCATAAAGATAATCTGCGTCAAAGACATAGATCCCCATGCTGGCGAGCGATTTGGTGTCATCGCCCGGCATGGTTGGCGGGTTCGCCGGTTTTTCAACGAAGTCGATAATTTTGTCGTCGGCATCCACGTGCATGACGCCAAACGCCGTCGCTTCAGCAACGGGCACAGGCAGACACGCCACGGTGCAGCGCGCCCCTTTTTCGACGTGGTCGATGAGCATGTGGGAGTAATCTTGCTTGTAAATGTGGTCCCCGGCGAGGATCACAATGTATTCCGCGTTATAGCGACGAATGATGTCGAGGTTCTGGGTCACCGCATCCGCCGTTCCGCGATACCAGTTCTCGCCGTGAACGCGCTGCTGCGCAGGAAGGAGATCGACAAATTCGTTCATCTCTTCGCTGAAGAATGACCAGCCGCGCTGAATATGCTGCACCATGGTGTGCGACTGATACTGCGTGATGACGCCAATGCGGCGAATGCCCGAGTTCAGGCAGTTGGAGAGCGCAAAGTCGATAATACGGAACTTACCACCAAAGTGAACGGCCGGCTTGGCGCGCTTGATGGTCAAATCTTTCAGACGGGTACCACGCCCGCCCGCAAGTATCAGGGCAACCGTTTTTAATGGTAGCTGGCGTGCCAACATTAAGGGATCGTTCTTCTCTAATCTAACCATGACTAACTCCTTTTTTATCATCTTTGGAATACGCACACTCCGTGCGCAGGCCCGTGCCAGACAGCCATTACTACCGGATTATCCGCTCCGGCAAAGGGGGGAACGGCTCGCCACTCCCCGTCAGGTAAAACAATCTCTGCGACGTCATCCGTCGCGTTCAGCGTGACCAGCCATTTATCCGACAGCAGGATTTGCAGGCGTGGTACGCCGTGTTGCCACTCTTGCGCGCTTAACGGTTGCGCGTCTTTATTCAGCCAGCGAACGTTGCCGTCACCCTCTTCCCACCAGCTGTTGGCGGTCAGCGCGGGGATCTGCTGGCGAAGATGGATCAGCGCAGCGGTAAAATGAATCAGCCCGCTGTTGGCTTCACCCCAGTCGAGCCAGGTTAAGGTGTTGTCCTGGCAATAGGCGTTGTTGTTACCGTGCTGGCTGTGACCATGCTCGTCGCCTGCCAGCAGCATCGGCGTGCCCTGCGACAGTAAAAGCGTTGTCAGCAGCGCATGAACGCTGGCGCGTCGCCGCTCTATCACATCCAGACTTCCGCCTAACCCTTCTATACCATGATTAAAGCTATGGTTATTGTTAGTGCCATCGCGATTCTCTTCGCCGTTCGCCTCATTGTGTTTCTGATTGAAACAAACGCAGTCCCTGAGCGTAAAACCGTCGTGCGCCGTCAACAGATTAACGGTGGCCGACGGGCGTTTGCCGTCGCGCTTAAAGAGATCGCTCGACGCGGCAAAGCGCCCGGCAAATTCCCCCAGCGACAGGTTCCGCTCCAGCCAGAAGCGGCGTACGGCGTCGCGGTAGTGGTCGTTCCACTCGGCAAACAGCGGCGGGAAATTCCCGACCTGATAACCGCCTTCACCAATGTCCCACGGCTCGGCAATCAGCTTCACCTGCGAGAGCACCGGACAGTTTTTTATCGCCTCAAACAATGGCGCCTGCTGGCTGAACGCCGGCGTGCGTCCCATCACCGGCGCCAGGTCGAAACGAAAACCGTCGACGTGGAACGTCTCCACCCAGTATTTCAGGCATTCATACGCAAAATGCGTGACCGCCGGATGGCTGAGATTGAGCGTGTTACCGCAGCCGGTCCAGTTCTCATAATCGCCATCGTGCCTGATCCAATAATAGCTACGGTTATCAATTCCGCGCATGGAGAGCGTCGGGCCGTCGAGATCGCTTTCTGCGCTGTGGTTCAGCACCACGTCCAGAATGACCTCAATGCCCGCCGCGTGGAGCGCCTTCACCGCATCGCGGAACTCGTCCCGCGCCTTTTCCGGATGGACGGCATAGCGCGGCTCGAGCGCGAACATCGCCAGCGGGTTATAGCCCCAGTAGTTGCTCAGCCCCAGCCGCTGCAGACGCGGCTCGCTGGCAAAATGGGCGACGGGGAGCAATTCCAGGGCGGTGATGCCGAGGTGTTTCAGGTAGGCGATCATGGTGGGATGCCCGAGCGCCTTGTAGGTGCCGCGCATCTCTTTGGGGATCGACGGATGCAGGTACGTCAGCCCTTTGACGTGGGCTTCATAAATAACGGTCTTGCCCCACGGCGTCTGCGGCGGGGCATCGTCTTCCCAGTCATAAAGATCGTTCACCACCACGCTTTTTGGCGCGACGGGCGCGCTGTCGCGGTGGTCGGGCTCGCCGTAGCCCACGTGGAAGAGCGGGTCATCTTTAAATTCACCGTCCACGCGGTGCGCGCACGGGTCAATCAGCAGCTTCGCCGGGTTAAACCAGTGCCCCTGCGCGGGATCCCACGGACCGTGAACGCGAAAGCCATAGTGCATACCGGGCCGTCCTCCGGCCAGGTAGCCGTGCCAGGTATCCCCCGTGCGCGCGGGTAAATCGTAACGGTGCTCGTTACCTTCCCCGTCAAACACGCACAGTTCAACCCGCTCGGCGTGAGCGGAAAAGAGGGTGAAGTTCACCCCTTTTCCGTCAAAATGCGCCCCGAGCGGTTCGGGTTTACCTGCCGTAAGCTGCGTCATTCGCCCTCCCGCATTAGCCAGATGGTGCCAAGCGGCGGCAGCGTCAGGCTCAGGGAGTTGGGTCGCCCGTGGCTTTCAATGGCGTCGCTCTGTACCAGCCCACCGTTACCGGCGTTGCTGCCGTGGTAGTGCATCGAGTCGGTATTCAGAATTTCGCGCCATTTGCCCGGCTGGTTAATGCCGAAGCGGTAATGTTCGCGCGGCACCGGCGTAAAGTTGCTGGCGACGATGATCTCGTTACCCGCTTTGTCACGACGCACAAAGACAAACACCGAGCGCTCGTGGTCGTCCACCACCAGCCATTCAAAGCCGTACGGATCGAAGTCGAGCTCGTGCAGCGCTTTGTGGTGGCGATAGGTCAGGTTCAGATCGCGCACCAGACGCTGCACGCCGTGGTGCCAGTTGTCGCCGCCTTCCAGCAGATGCCAGTCGAGGCTGGCGTCGTGGTTCCACTCGCGCCCCTGGGCGAACTCATTGCCCATGAACAGCAGTTTCTTGCCCGGGAAGGCAAACATCCAGCCGTAATAGGCGCGCAGGTTGGCAAACTTCTGCCACGCGTCGCCCGGCATGCGGTCGAGAATCGATTTTTTACCGTGTACCACCTCATCGTGCGACAGCGGCAACATGAAGTTTTCGGTGTAGTTGTAGAGCATCCCGAACGTCAGCTTGTCGTGATGATACTTACGGTGAACCGGATCCAGCTTCATGTAGTCGAGCGTGTCGTGCATCCAGCCCAGGTTCCACTTATACCAGAACCCCAGGCCGCCTGATGACGGCGGACGGGAGACGCCCGCAAAGTCGGTGGACTCTTCCGCCATGGTCACGGCACCGTCCACCTGCTCGCCGATAATGCGGTTGGTATTACGCAGGAATTCAATGGCTTCCAGGTTTTCACGGCCGCCAAACTCGTTCGGGATCCACTCCCCCTCTTTGCGGCTGTAGTCGCGGTAGATCATTGACGCCACCGCATCCACGCGCAGGGCGTCAATGCCAAACCGCTCGATCCAGTACAGGGCATTCCCGACCAGGTAGTTCGACACTTCACGGCGACCGTAGTTGTAGATCAGCGTGTTCCAGTCCTGGTGATAGCCCTCGCGCGGATCGCTATGCTCGTACAGCTTCGTGCCGTCAAACTCTGCCAGCGCAAAATCATCCGCCGGGAAATGGCCCGGCACCCAGTCGAGGATCACGTTCAGCCCGGCGGCGTGCGCGGCATCAATGAAATAGCGGAAGTCGTCGCGGGTGCCGAAGCGGCGGGTCGGCGCATACAGCCCGGTGGGCTGATAGCCCCAGCTGCCGTCGAACGGATGCTCGTTGACCGGCAGCAGCTCAAGGTGGGTAAAGCCCATCCATTTGGCGTATGGCACCAGCTGGTCGGCAAGCTCCCGGTAACTCAGCCAGAAGTTGTTATCGGTATGGCGGCGCCAGGAGCCGAGATGGACTTCATAGACGGATATTGGCGCATCAAAACGGTTGGCCTGTTTACGCTCCTCCGTCTGGACGACCTTCTCCGGCAGGCCGCAGATCAGCGACGCGGTATCCGGGCGCATCTGCGCTTCGAAGGCATACGGGTCGGCTTTAATGCGCAGCTTGCCGTGGGCGTCGATCATCTCGAATTTATAAAGCTGCCCGTGGTGCGCCCCGGGGATAAACAGCTCCCAGATGCCGGTTTCCCGACGCAGGCGCATCGGGTGACGGCGGCCGTCCCAGTAGTTGAACTGGCCGACAACGGAGACGCGCTGGGCATTGGGCGCCCACACGGAGAACCGCGTGCCGGTGATGCCGTCCATGGTATCGGCATGGGCGCCCAGCGTTTCATAAGGACGCAGATGGGTCCCCTCGGAGAGCAGCCAGGCATCCATCTCTTTAAGCAGAGGGCCGAAGCTGTAGGGATCGTCAATCAGGTTCTGCTGGCCGTGCCAGAGAACGGCGAGCTGATAGCGAAAAGGGTTTTTACGACGGGGCATCACGCCCGAGAAGAAGCCACGGGAATCGAGGCATTCAAGGTTACCGACTTTGCGGCCGGTTTTGGGTTCAATCACCCAGACTTCTGTGGCATCCGGCAACAGGGCACGAACTTCCAGACCTGCCTCAGTACGGTGCATCCCAAGCACAGAAAAGGGGTCAGCGAAATGACCCGCAATAAGCGCATTAATCACGTCTCTATCCACACGATCGGACATGGTATTCATCCTGTTTTTATGTCGTCCTTTTTAAGCGCTCCGGGACGACTTTTAATGTGACCTGAACGGGACAGCACAAAAATGTGCATCCATTCTGCTCCGTTCGAACCTCAGGTAAGAAATGACTCTTCCTTAAAGCATAGCCAACGCTCTAAATGACTCCTGATAAAAAATAAGACATACGCGTGTTACTCCATGTAGTACGCAAAAAAAAGGGGTGAAAATCACCCCCGGTATTTAACAAATTATTACGCCAGCTGGCGCAGCATGCGGCGCAGCGGCTCAGCGGCGCCCCACAGGAGCTGGTCACCGACGGTGAACGCGGAGAGATACTCCGGCCCCATGTTCAGCTTACGCAGACGGCCAACCGGCGTGGTCAGCGTGCCGGTCACCGCTGCCGGGGTCAGCTCGCGCATGGTGATATCGCGATCGTTTGGCACCACTTTCGCCCACGGGTTGTGCGCGGCCAGCAGCTCTTCCACGGTCGGAATAGACACATCTTTTTTCAGTTTAATGGTGAAAGCCTGGCTGTGGCAGCGCAGCGCGCCGATACGCACGCACAGACCGTCAACCGGAATGGTGTTCGCGGTATTGAGGATTTTGTTGGTCTCGGCCTGGCCTTTCCACTCTTCGCGGGTCTGGCCGTTATCCAGCTGTTTGTCGATCCACGGGATCAGGCCGCCGGCCAGCGGTACGCCAAAGTTATCCACCGGCAGCTCGCCGCTGCGGGTCAGCTCGGTCACTTTACGCTCGATATCCAGAATAGCCGACGCCGGGTTTGCCAGCTCGGTCGCAACGCTCTGGTGCAGCTGGCCCATCTGGGTCAGCAGCTCGCGCATGTGACGCGCGCCGCCGCCGGACGCCGCCTGGTAGGTCGCCACGGAGACCCACTCCACCAGATCCTGCGCGAACAGGCCGCCGAGGGACATCAGCATCAGGCTGACGGTGCAGTTACCGCCAACAAAGGTTTTTACGCCGTTGTTCAGGCCATCGGCGATCACGCCCTGGTTAACCGGGTCGAGAATGATAATGGCATCGTCTTTCATGCGCAGCGACGAGGCCGCGTCAATCCAGTAGCCCTGCCAGCCGCTTTCACGCAGCTTTGGATAGATTTCGTTGGTATAATCGCCGCCCTGGCAGGTCACAATAATGTCGAGTGCCTTCAGCGCTTCCAGATCGTAAGCATCCTGCAACGTGCCTGTGGTACCACCAAAGGACGGAGCAGCCTGGCCGAGCTGGGAAGTGGAGAAGAAGACCGGGCGGATAGCGTCGAAATCGCGCTCTTCAACCATGCGTTGCATGAGTACAGAGCCGACCATACCGCGCCAGCCGATAAAACCAACGTTTTTCATAGCATTTTTTTCCTGCTGAGGGTGTGTGCTGATTGTGCAAGCCAGTATTGAACTGGGATATGCTTCACATTACAAAATGCTGCCAAAGTCGCAAGCGAAATTAATCGATGATTGCCCGGCAATCAGAAATACAGCTAATCATCATAATAACCATAGAGAGTTTCAGGGATAATTTACATGAGTGAAATCATTTCCGCCGCGGTTTTATTGATCCTGATAATGGATCCCCTGGGTAACCTGCCGATCTTCATGTCGGTGTTGAAGCACACCGAGCCAAAGCGCCGCCGGGCGATCATGATCCGCGAGCTGCTCATCGCCCTGCTGGTGATGTTTATCTTCCTGTTTGCGGGTGAAAAAATCCTCGCCTTCCTGAACCTGCGCGCTGAAACCGTGTCGATTTCCGGCGGGATTATTCTGTTCCTGATTGCGATTAAGATGATTTTCCCGAGCGCGGAAGGCAGCAGCAGCGGCCTGCCTGCGGGTGAAGAGCCGTTTATTGTGCCGCTGGCGATCCCGCTCGTCGCGGGGCCGACCATTCTGGCGACGCTGATGCTGCTGTCGCACCAGTATCCGAATCAGATGAGCCATCTGGTCATTGCCCTGCTGATTGCCTGGGGCGGGACGTTTATCATCCTGCTGCAGTCGTCCCTGTTCCTGCGCCTGCTGGGCGAAAAAGGGGTAAACGCGCTGGAGCGCCTGATGGGGCTCATTCTGGTGATGATGGCAACGCAGATGTTCCTGGATGGGATCAGGGCGTGGATGAAGGGATGACGTTCTCCCTCTCCCTGTGGGAGAGGGCATCAGGCCGCAGAGGCCGTATTCTTGCCGGGTGGCGGCTTCGCCTTACCCGGCCTACAACGGCTCTAGTCCCGTAGGTCGGGTAAGCGTTAGCGCCACCCGACTTTTTTCACAGTGGCAAGATGCCTTCATTTGTACGCAACCAGCGCGGTGCTTTCAACATACCGCTATACAGCCCAACTAAGCCTTGCAACAAATCTCCAGCCACTCTTTCATCACTCTCTGAAAGTGAACGAGCCAACAGCAACTGCGTTAATAGCGGGCAATAGCTTCCCAACTGATCAACTTCCGGTTCGAAGGCAGGGACGTCCAGAGGCAGGTCATCTACCGTTAAACTCGCTTTTAAATATTCAGGAACAGGTTCAAGCATGGGTGCGGCCTGATACCCTCAACCTCCCCCCAAATAAGTGAGGGCTACCCCTTACGAATCAAATACCGGTACGGCAGCGTTTCCGTCTGCTGCGCCACCAGTTCATGCTCCATAAAGGTACAAAAACCGGGAATGTCGCGCGTGGTGGCAGGGTCGTCGGCAACGATCAGCAGCGTTTCACCGGTCTGCATGTTGCGCACGGTTTTACGTACCATCATTACCGGTTCCGGGCAGCGAAGGCCCTGGGCATCAAGAGTGTGGTCTGGGCTGGAAAACAGGTCGATCATGATCTTCTCGGTCAGGTAAAAACGGCTGTAGTTTACGCCCCGTTGCGGTCAATGCAAACCAGGTTAACGATTGCGTAAAAACTAACCATTGCAATGTCCCGCCAAAGCAGTATCATTCTGCGGTTTTTATTGGGTTCCCTCACCCCAACGTATAAAAAGGTCACAATATGACGCAGTTTTCTGAATCACAGCGCGTAAAAGCGTTGTTCTGGCTTTCGCTTTTCCATTTGCTGGTGATCACCTCCAGCAACTATCTGGTGCAGCTCCCTATCTCCATCTTTGGTTTTCATACCACCTGGGGCGCGTTCAGCTTTCCGTTTATTTTCCTCGCCACCGATCTGACCGTGCGTATTTTTGGCGCACCGCTGGCTCGCCGCATTATTTTTGCGGTCATGCTCCCGGCGCTGTTCATCTCGTACGGGGTTTCGTCCCTGTTTTATATGGGAAGCTGGCAGGGCTTTGAGGCGTTAACCCACTTCAACCTGTTTGTCGCCCGTATCGCCGCAGCAAGCTTTATGGCCTACGCGCTGGGGCAGATTCTGGACGTGCACGTGTTTAATCGCCTGCGTGAGAATCATCGCTGGTGGATGGCACCCACCGCCTCCACGCTGTTCGGTAACGTGAGCGATACGCTGGCCTTCTTCTTCATCGCCTTCTGGCGTAGCCCGGATGCGTTCATGGCCGAACACTGGATGGAAATCGCGCTGGTGGACTACTGCTTCAAGGTACTCATCAGCATTGTGTTCTTCCTGCCCATGTACGGCGTGCTGCTGAATATGCTGCTGAAAAGGCTGGCAGATAAATCTGAAATCACGGCATTGCAGGCTGGTTAAGGGTTCGCTTTATCAGTTGTGATAAGATGAGCGAATGAGCCGTTATGGCCGTTTATCGAAAGGAAGAAGTCAATGCGCAATCTGGTTAAATATGTCGGGATTGGCCTGCTGGTTGTGGGTCTTGCAGCCTGTGATAACAGCGACACGAAAACGCCTGCTCAGGGCGCATCCGCAGAAAGCAATGCGACCGGCCAGCCGGTGAATCTGATGGATGGCAAACTCAGCTTCTCTCTGCCAGCCGATATGACTGACCAGAGCGGCAAGCTGGGCACTCAGGCGAATAACATGCACGTTTACTCCGACGCAACCGGGCAGAAAGCGGTCATTGTGATTGTGGGCGACGACACCAGCGAAGATCTGGCCGTCCTGTCCAAACGTCTGGAAGATCAGCAGCGCGGCCGCGACCCGCAGCTGCAGGTCGTGACCAATAAATCCATCGAGCTGAAAGGCCATAAGCTGCAGCAGCTGGACAGCATCATCTCCGCGAAGGGCCAGACCGCGTACTCCTCTGTCGTGCTGGGCAAGGTCGATAACAAACTCCTGACCCTGCAGATCACCCTGCCAGCGGAAGATCAGCAGAAAGCGCAGACGGCTGCTGAAAACATCATTAACACCATCGTAATCCAGTAACGTTTCACGATGATGACGTGGCCTCCGGTGCCTGCACCGGGGGCCATTTTTTTAGCCGCCACGTCAGCAGCAATGCCATCATGACCAGACCCGCCGCGGCAAGATAGATCACCGGTACCCCCGCCCGGGCCATTACCAGCCCTGCCAGCGGCCCGGTAATGCCCAACGACATATCCATAAATACCGTATAGGTCGCCAGCGCCGCCCCCTGGTTCTGCTGCGGCACCGCTTTCACCGCGACCACGCCCAGCGCCGGGAAGACCAGTGAAAAACCGGCTCCCGCGAGAAATACGCCCATTTTCGCCATCCACGGCGCGCTGGCTACGCCGGTCAACAGCAGCCCGACAATCTCTACCGCAAAGCAGATCGTCGCCACGTTCAGCCCTCCCAGACGGTTGATGCCGTTAGGGAAAAGCAGGCGCGCACCAACAAACGCACAGCTGAACAGGGTTAACGCAAAGGCCGCGCCGTCCCAGCCTTTGGCGTCATAGAACAGGGTAATGAAGGTGGCGATGACCCCGAAGCCGGTGGTCGCCAGCGCCAGCGCCATCCCGTATGGCCAGACCCGCCCGAGCACCGCCCGGAACGGCAGCGGCTTGCCCTTGCTGGCCTTCACTGTCGGGCGCGGCAGCGCAAACAGTATCGCCACAAGCGCGACCGCCATAATGGTGACGGCCAGGCCATACAGCCCACCAAAGGCATAGCAGGCCACGCCGAGCGGCGCACCGAGCGCCATTGCGCCGTAGGTGACAATCCCGTTCCAGGAGATCACCCGACCAATGTGTGGCGTCCCGACAACCCCCACGCCCCAGAGCGTCGAGCCGGTTCCCGCCAGGCTTTGCCCAATGCCGAGGATGACGCGGCCCAGGCAGAGCAGCGCCAGGCTGACCAGCGGCCAGTGGCTGGCTGAGGCAGCCAGCAGGTAGCTCAGGCCACTGAGGAAGCAGCCACACAATCCCACCACCACGATGCTTTTTGGACCGAACGTGTCCGCGTAGCGCCCGGCATGCGGGCGGCTCAGGAGCGTGGCGAAATACTGCAGGCTAATCACCAGCCCCGCCCAGAAGGCACTGAAGCCCATGACGTCATGGACATAGCCCGGCAGAACCGCCAGCGGCAGGCCGATGGTGAGATAGCTGGCAAAGTTAAAAATCACAACGGAAACGATGCGCAGATTGAGGCGCAGTCCGCTCAGTGCCGGTTCAGCGGCAGGTTCGGGCATGGGGTTCTACCTGGATTTTTTACAACAGTGTTTCACTATTACCACGCCCCAATAAGAAAATCAGCAGCGACTTTCAGATTAACGGTGCCAGACGAAGCGAGGCCCGGGCACTACACTTACCGGGTCATCACACTAAGGAACGCGCATGATCGCTAACCCGTCCGACAAAGCAGGACTCCACATCTTATTAAAGCTCGCCTGTCTGGTGGTTATCCTTGCGGGTATCCATGCGGCCGCCGACATCATAGTTCAGCTCCTGCTGGCGCTCTTTTTTGCCATTGTGCTTAATCCTCTGGTCACCTGGTTTCTGCGCCGGGGCGTTAGCCGCCCGGTCGCCATCACTATCGTCGTCATCGTGATGCTGATTGCCCTGACGGCGCTCTTCGGCGTGCTGGCGGCCTCGCTGAGTGAATTCTCCACCATGCTGCCGCAGTACAACAAAGAGCTGACGCGTAAGATCGTCGCACTCCAGGAGATGGTGCCCTTCCTTAATCTGCATATCTCACCCGAACGGATGCTGCGCAGGATGGACTCCGAGAAGGTCATGACCTACGCCACCACCTTGATGACGGGGCTTTCCGGCGCGATGGCCAGCATTCTGCTGCTGGTCATGACGGTGGTGTTTATGCTGTTTGAAGTCCGCCACGTCCCCTATAAGCTGCGCTTTGCACTGAATAACCCACAAATTCACATTGCTGGCTTACACCGGGCGCTGAAGGGCGTCTCTAAATATCTGGCGCTGAAAACGCTGCTGAGCGTCTGGACCGGGATCATCGTCTGGCTGGGGCTGATGCTGATGAACGTGCAGTTCGCGCTGATGTGGGGCGTGCTGGCGTTTCTGCTGAACTACGTGCCCAACATTGGCGCGGTGCTTTCCGCCGTGCCGCCGATGATTCAGGCGTTTCTGTTTAACGGTTTCTACGAATGTATGCTGGTCGGCGCGTTATTCCTCGTCGTTCACATGGTGCTGGGCAATATTCTCGAACCACGCATGATGGGGCACCGGCTCGGCATGTCGACGCTGGTCGTCTTTTTATCCTTACTGGTTTGGGGATGGCTGCTGGGCCCGGTCGGTATGCTGCTCTCGGTCCCCCTGACCAGCGTGTGTAAGATCTGGATGGAGACCACCAAAGGCGGCAGCAAGCTGGCCATTTTGCTCGGGCCGGGAAGGCCGAAAAGCCGGTTGCCCGGGTAGCTGACCTACCTGTATAGGTAGGTTTAAACCGCCAATAATCCGCCTTAAATTACCGCGTTCATAACCTGTCGCGGTATTTTTATTTGCGTTAAGGAAATATTAATTCTGTTTTTGTTTACGTCGGTCGCATTACGTTGAAACGCAAATCATGATTTAACGCAAATTAAAAAAAATGAAATTGTTAATTATTTTCCATGTTATTATGCCCGCCTTCGCGTCAACGTAATGCAAACCTTAATATTGATTAAAAAAACATCTGGCATATAAGAAACGCCGGATGAATATTATTTGTAAAAACCACTACCTTTAATTGTTATTATTGATATGGAGTTGTTGATGAAAAAGATCGTTAAATGGTGTGCTGCCGCCGTATTCGTTGGCGCACTGGCAGGCTGTGCGCGTACTGCCCCAATCGCTCAGGTTCACTCTACTGTGAGCGCGGGTCATACCGCCGACCAGGTAAAAACCGCGATTTTGAAAGCAGGACAAAAACGTGACTGGATCATGACGGAAGCCGGTCCGGGCGTTATCAAAGGTCGTCTGCAGGCGCGCGACCACTCGGTCGACGTTCGTATTCCTTATTCCGCAACAAGCTATTCCATTAACTACGAAAGCAGTATGAACCTGAAAGCGGCTGACGGTAAAATTCACAAAAATTATAACCGTTGGGTGAATAACCTCGACCACGATATTCAGCTGAACCTCTCCGCGGGCGCCGCACTGTAATATTTTTCTAAAGTCGGGCCGCATATGGCCCGATAACCCTTATTTCTTGCCCTGAAAGGTTACGCAGCAATGTACGAAAAGGATACGCTCAGCGCACTGGATGCCATTACCGAAGCGCAACGCATCGCTTTTGCTCCGATGTTATTTCAGACCGCGCTTTGTCTGCGTAACTCAGGCATTCTCGCCTGGCTCGATAAACAAGGTAAAGAGGGTGCCAACCTCGAGGAAATAACCGAACACAGCACGCTCGGCAGCTATGGCGTCAGCGTACTGCTGGATATGGGATTAAGCGGGCGGATCGTTACCCAACAGCATGGACGTTATTTTCTGGCGAAAGTGGGCCACTTTTTACTGCACGATGAAATGACCCGCGTAAATATGGATTTCACTCAGGACGTTTGTTACAAAGGGCTATTTCACCTGGCGGACGCCCTGAAGGAAGAAAAACCTGCGGGATTAGCGGTGTTTGGCAACTGGCCAACCATCTATCCGGCATTATCCCAATTACCGGCTCAGGCGAAAGAGAGCTGGTTCGCCTTTGATCATTACTATTCCGACGCCGCGTTTGATGCCGCTTTGCCATATATATTCGCAAGCTCGCCGACAAAATTGTACGATGTGGGCGGAAATACGGGTAAATGGGCGTTACGCTGCTGCCGCTATGACGAAAATGTTGCCGTGACGATCCTCGACCTGCCGCAGCAGATAGCGCTGGCGCAGGAAAACATCGCAAAAGCAGGTTTTTCTCATCGTATTGGATTCCATGCTGTCGATATGCTTAGCCCAGCAGCCTTGCCGGGTGAGGCTGACGTCTGGTGGATGAGCCAGTTCCTGGATTGTTTCTCTCCGGATCAGATTGTCGCCATGCTGACGCGCGTCGCACAGGTCATGAAGCCAGGCGCACGTTTGTGCATCATGGAGCTTTTCTGGGATGCCCAGAAGTTTGAAGCGGCCTCTTTCAGCCTGAATGCCACCTCGCTCTATTTCACCTGTATGGCGAATGGCAATAGCCGGTTTTACAGCGTAGAGGCGTTTTATCGTTACCTGGAGAGCGCAGGTTTCAGCGTTGAACAGCGTCTGGATAACCTTGGGGTCGGTCATACCCTGCTGATATGCACCAAACGTGAACAATAGAGCAGCTTAGCTGCCCGGGTGGCCAGGTCTGCCCTTTGAATACGGTTTTTTTTCGCGGACGCGCGTAGATGAAATTTTCACTGAACATTATCGACTGGCAGGCGAGAGCCCCAGGACTCAGCGATGCCACAGAGTGGCAGGCGTGGTCACGCCTGCAGCTGCCCGTCGATCCAGCGGCCCCGCTTCCCCGGCTGACCGCTTTACCCATGATGACCGCGCGCCGCCTCAATTCAGGCAGTAAGCTGGCGGTGGACATTGGTCTCGCTATGCTGCAACACCACGCCATTGATGCCGTCGTCTATTCCAGCCGCCACGGCGAGCTGGAGCGCAACTACCGTATTCTGCATGCACTGGCGACGGGGCAATCCGTATCGCCTACCGACTTCGCCATGTCCGTGCACAACTCGGCGGTGGGCAATCTCACGATTACCGCACGCCAGGCAATCGTCTCGTCATCCATTTCTGCCGGGCTGGACACCTTCCAGCAGGCATTATGTGAAGTCCTGAGCCTGCTGCAGGCGGGCTACTCCCGCGTCTTGCTGGTCGATTTTGACGGCGCACTGCCGGAATTTTACCACCCGGCGTTACCGCACCAGATGCCCACCTGGCCCTACGCGCTGGCGCTGGTGATTGAATCCGGCAAGGAATTGCAGTGTGAAACCCGCAGCGGCAGCACGGGGGATGAACCCGCCCTTCCGCAAAGCCTGGTGTTCCTGCAACGCTATCTCAGCGAGGCACGCCAGTTTGTGGTACCCGGCGAACGTTTGCTGTGGCAATGGACGCGCGCATGAACCGCCTGACTGCCCGAATTAACTGGTTATGGCGTCTGGTGATGACCGGATTCTGCTTCGTGCTGTTTGGCGTGGGCGGGCTGCTGCTGTCACTGGTATGGTTCAACCTGCTGCTGATCGTCCAGCGCGACCGCACCAACCGCCGTCGCCTTGCGCGGCGCAGCATTGCGGCCAGCTTCCGCTTCTTCCTGACCGTTGCCCGTGGCCTCGGGGTACTGGACTATCGCATTCACAATCTTGACGCCCTGCGCAACGATCGGGGTTGTCTGGTGGTGGCTAACCACCCCACGTTAATTGACTACGTGATTCTGGCATCGGTGATGCCAGAAACCGACTGTCTGGTGAAAAGCGCGCTGCTGCGCAATCCGTTTGTCAGCGGCGTCATCCGCGCGGCGGATTACCTGATTAACAGCGAAGCCGAGCCTCTGCTGGCTGCAAGCCAGCAGCGTCTGGCTCAGGGCGACACGCTGTTAATCTTCCCGGAAGGCACACGTACCCGGTCTGGCGAAGCTATTTCCCTCCAGCGCGGCGCAGCAAATATCGCCGTGCGCTGTAACAGCGATCTGCGGGTGGTGCTGATCCACTGTAGCGAACATCTGCTGGATAAAAAAAGTCGCTGGTATGATGTGCCGCCAGAAAAACCTGTCTTCACCGTGGATGTCCGCGACCGCGTGAACATCGACGAATTTTACGATGCAAATGAACAAGAACCGGCGCTGGCGGCAAGGCAGTTAAACCGGCATCTACAGCATCGATTAACATCAGGCCTTCAATCTTTGTCAGGAATTAATGATGCAAGCGCTTTATCTTGAAATTAAGAATCTCATTATCACCACGCTGAATCTGGACGAGCTTACCGCAGAGGATATTGATACCGATGCCGCGCTGTTTGGCGATGGGCTGGGTCTCGACTCTATCGACGCGCTGGAACTGGGTCTGGCCGTGAAAAACCAGTATGGCGTGGTGCTTTCTGCTGAAAGCGAAGAGATGCGCCAGCACTTCTTTTCCGTCGCCACGCTGGCGTCCTTTATCAACGCTCAACGCGCCTGAGATGTGATCACGATGACCGAACAAGAAACCATTTATCAGGAAGTCTGTGGCCTTCTGACCCGACTGTTTGAAATCGACCCGCAGGATATTACCCCTGAAGCCCGTCTTTACGAAGACCTGGAGCTGGACAGCATTGATGCGGTGGACATGATTGTTCATCTGCAGAAGAAAACGGGCAAGAAAATCAAGCCGGAAACCTTCAAATCGGTTCGTACCGTTCAGGATGTGGTAGACGCCGTCGAACAGCTTCTGCGCGAAGAGTAAGACGTCGTGCGCGGCGGACGGACATTCCCGATCATCCCACTTCTGACGGGGTTGATGCTGCTGGCGTGGCCCTTCCTGATTGGATTTGGGCTGGCGCATAACAGCCTGCAGTGGCTATTACCCGTGATGGCTCTGGTGTTACTGCTGCGGCTGCGTCAGGCGCAGCGGAACACAAGCCCTATGCGGTATGTGGTGCAGTGCGTGGCGCTGGCGGGGATCGCCCTCTGCACGGCAAGCTACCTGCTGAAAGCCCACCAGTGGCTGCTGCTCTACCCGGTGGTCGTCAACCTTGTCATGCTGGCCGTGTTTGGCGGTTCGCTGTGGACAGCGATGCCGCTTGTCGAACGACTGGCGCGCTTGCGCGAGCCAAACTTGCCCCCGGAGGGCGTGCGCTATACCCGTAAGGTGACCCTCGTCTGGTGCGGTTTTTTCGTCGGCAACGGCACGATGGCGCTGTTTACCGTCCTCCACGGCGACATGCATCTGTGGACGCTATGGAACGGTATGGTGGCTTACATCCTGATGGGGATGCTGATGGCAGCAGAGTGGCTGGTGCGCCAGCGGGTGATAAAAAAAGAGATGCACAATGACTAACCCCCTTCCGCTGGGCCAGTGGTTAAATGCGCCGCGCCCTGACGACACGCCTGTTGCATGGCTTGACGATCGTACCTGGACGCTGGGCCAGTTGCGCCACGACGTAACCTTACTGGTCGAGACCCTGCGTCAGCAGGAAGGCGAGCGCTGGGCGCTGTGCTTTGAAAACAGCTACCTGTTTATTGTTGCGCTGCTGGCCTCGCTGCACGCCGGTAAAACACCGGTCATTCCCGGCCATAGCCGCGTCTCGCAGCTTGAAGAACAGCAATCTTTGTTTAGCGGCGTTCTGAGCGATCGCACTCTTGGTTTTCATGGGAAACAGATTGTGGTGGCCTCCAGCCACCAGACAGCCAGCCACTGGGTGCCTCTGCCGGCCATTGACGAAAACCGCTTCGTTGAACTGTTCACCTCAGGCTCCACGGGCACACCGCGCCGGGTGGTTAAGCACATCGTCAGTCTGGATCGCGAAGCCCGCCTGCTGGCTAACCGCTTTGGTGAGCGTCTGGCCGGATGCAGCATTGTGGCCTCGGTCGTACCGCAACATCTGTATGGCCTGACATTCCGTATCGTCTTGCCGATGGCGCTGGGCCTGCCGCTGCATGCCGCGATGCTCTATTACGCAGAACAGCTGGCCGCCCTGCCTCCTGACAGGCAATACCTGTTCATCAGCAGCCCGGCGTTCCTGAAGCGCCTGGATACCGAGCTTGCCGCGCCGCCCGTCAGGATGCTGATTTCAGCAGGTGGAATGCTGCCCTGGCGTGACGTCTCGACCACCTCCGGCTGGCTTAACCTTTGGCCGGATGAAATTTATGGCAGTACCGAAACCGGGATCCTCGCCTGGCGCCATCGTCAGGAGGATAACGTGCCCTGGCTACCGTTCCCCGGCGTGATCTTCCATCAGGAAGATGACGCCTGTCGCGTTACGTCGCCACTGATCCATGAGCCAGAAGGGCTCCAGCTCGACGATATCCTGCACTTCGACAGCGAGGGGCTTTTCAGCATCGCCGGTCGCCGCGGGCGGGTGGTCAAAATTGAAGAAAAACGCATCTCGCTTAACGAGATCGAACGCCGCCTGCTGGAGCTCGACGGTATTTGCGAAGCGGCCGCACTGCCGGTCACGCGCGGGGGTCGTCAGGGGATTGGCGCCCTGCTGGTTCTGGATGAAACGGCCCGTCAGCGCGGGTATGTGCAGGATAAAAAAGCGCAGGAGTTCGCCTGGCGTCGCGCCCTGCTGCCGTGGCTTGAACCTGTCGCGGTGCCGCGCTACTGGCGCATCGTTGATGAAATGCCGGTAAACAGTATGAACAAGCGTGTCTATGCGCAGTTAGAGGAGTTATTTCATGAAAATTCATGAAATTGAGCGCCACCAGACACAGCCGGAGAAGCTGGAGATCGTTTTGCATCTCGACGCAACGCTGTTCTGGTTTCAGGGCCATTTCGCCGTACAACCGCTGCTGCCCGGCGTTGCGCAGCTTGACTGGGTGATGCACTACGCCACGACGTTACTGGCACCAGGCTATCGCTTTCACAGCATTCAAAACGTGAAGTTTCAGGCACCACTGCTGCCGGAAACCACGGTGACGCTGATGCTTGAGTGGCATGCCGAACGTCAGATGCTGACCTTCAGCTATCAACGCCATGCCGGGGCTGAGCGCCACACCGCCAGCAGCGGGAAAATTCGTCTATGTCAGTAATCTTTCGTCCCTGCGTGCTGATCCCGTGCTACAACCACGGCGCGATGATTGCCAGCGTATTGTCACGTCTCGCGCCGTTCGGCCTGCCGTGCCTGGTGGTGGATGACGGCAGCGACGCAGTCACCCGTCAGGAGCTTGAGCGCCTGGCGGCGGAGCAGCCGCAGATGACGCTGGTTCGTCTGGCGCAAAACGCCGGAAAAGGTGCCGCGGTCATCAGAGGGCTGGAGGAGTGCGCGCGGACGGGCTACACCCACGCCGTGCAGGTGGATGCGGACGGTCAACACGCCATCGAAGATATCCCCAAACTGCTGGCGCTGGCGGAGCGCCACCCGGACGCGCTGATTTCCGGCCAGCCCATTTACGATGACTCTATTCCGCGCTCACGACTTTACGGGCGCTGGATCACCCACGTCTGGGTATGGATTGAAACCTTATCGCTGCAGCTTAAAGACAGCATGTGCGGCTTTCGGGTCTATCCGGTTTCACCCACGCTGCGGCTGGCAGCGCGCGAACCGCTCGGCAAGCGGATGGACTTTGACACCGAAGTGATGGTTCGTCTCTACTGGCAGGGCAACACCAGCGTCTTTCTACCCACGCGCGTGACCTATCCGCAGGACGGTTTGTCCCACTTCGACGCGCTAAAAGATAACGTGCGGATCTCCCTGATGCATACCCGGCTCTTCTTCGGCATGCTGCCCCGCATGCCCGGCCTGCTTTTCCGTCGACGCCGCCAGCACTGGGCGCAGCAGGACGAGGTCAAGGGTCTGTGGGGGATGCGCCTGATGCTGCGCGTCTGGGAACGGCTGGGTCGGCGGGCCTTTACCGTGCTGTTGTGGCCGGTTATCGGCGTGTACTGGCTTATCGCGCGTCCGGCGCGGCAGGCCTCGCGGCAGTGGATGGCGAGAGTGAAGCAAGAACTGCGTCAGCGGAGCATGCCTGTTCCCTCACGGCTTAACAGCTTTTTCCATTTCATGCGCTTCGGCAACGCGATGCTGGATAAAGTCGCCAGCTGGCGCGGCGAGCTGAAGCTTCATCGCGATATTGTCTTTGCCCCCGGCGCGAGCGGAGCGTTAAACATCGCGGCTCCACAGGGCAAACTGCTGCTGGCCTCGCACCTTGGCGACGTAGAGGCCTGCCGGGCCCTGGCTCAGCTGGAAGGCAGTAAAATCATCAACGCCCTGGTTTTCAGCGAGAACGCCCAGCGCTTTAAGCAAATCATGAGCGAAATGGCGCCCGAAGCTGGCGTGAATTTGATGTCGGTCACCGACATCGGCCCGGATACCGCCATTGCCATCAAAGAGAAGCTTGAGCGCGGTGAATGGGTCGCGATTGTGGGGGATCGCATCGCGGTGAATCCGCAGCGCGGCGGCGAATGGCGCGTGATCTGGAGCCGATTCATGGGCCAGCCTGCACCGTTCCCACAGGGGCCGTTTATCCTGGCCTCCATCCTCCGCTGCCCGGTGGTGCTGATTTTCGCCCTGCGCCAGCAGGGTAAGCTCGTCCTGCACTGCGAGCCGTTTGCCGACCCGCTGCGCCTGCCGCGCGGTGAACGCCAGCAGGCACTGCAAGATACCGTCGATCGCTATGCGCAGCGGCTGGAACATTACGCCCTCATGTCGCCGCTCGACTGGTTTAATTTTTTCGATTTCTGGCATCTGCCAGAGTCCAGTGAGAAGGAGTAAAGGGTGCTGACCGATCCCCGCTTTACGACTGAAGTCGAGATCACCGTTCCGTTCCACGACGTCGATATGATGGGCGTGGTCTGGCACGGTAACTATTTCCGCTACTTTGAGATCGCCCGCGAGGCGCTGCTCAATCAGTTTGATTATGGCTATCGCCAGATGAAGGCCTCCGGCTACGTCTGGCCCGTCGTCGACACCCGGGTGAAATACCGCGATGCGGTGACCTTTGAGCAGCGTATTCGCGTCCGCGCGCACATTGAAGAGTATGAAAACCGCCTGCGCATTGCCTATCAAATTTTCGATGCGCAGACCGGCAAACGCACGACCACCGGTTACACCATTCAGGTGGCGGTGGAAGAAGCGACCCGCGAAATGTGCTTTGTAAGCCCGGCAATACTGTTTGAACGTATGGGAGTAACACCATGAGATGGTTGCCTTTACTGGCGCTGATCGTCAGCCCGCTGGTCAGCGCCGTGACGCTGGATGAGCTGCAGCAGCGCTTCACCGAGCAGCCCGTGGTGCGCGCGCATTTCGAACAGGTTCGCACGATAAAAGATATGCCGCAGCCGCTGCGCTCGCAGGGCGAAATGCTGATCGCCCGCGACAGCGGCCTGCTGTGGGATCAAAAAGCGCCGTTTCCGATGACGCTCCTGCTGGACGACAAGCGGATGGTTCAGGCGATTAACGGCCAGCCGCCGCAAACCATCACTGCCGACAATAATCCGCAGATGTTCCAGTTCAACCATCTTCTGCGCGCCCTGTTCCAGGCGGACCGCAAGGTGCTGGAAGAGAACTTCCGCATCGATTTTAAAGACCTGGGAGCGGGCCGCTGGTCGCTGGTGCTTACGCCAAAAACGACGCCGCTGGACAAGATTTTCGCCACCCTCGATCTGGGCGGCGCAACCTATCTGGAAACGATTCGCCTCAACGACAAACAGGGCGACCGTACCGATATCGCCCTTTCTCGCCACCAACTGACGCCCGCCAGCCTGACCGATGACGAACGCCAACGCTTTGCCGCACCGTAAATCCCTGCGCCCGGCGCTGCTGTGGGCCACGCTATGCCTGATTCTGCTGGGCGTGTTGCTGTCGCTGCTGCCCGGCGCGCGACTGAACAGCAGCGTGCTGGCCATGCTGCCGAAGCAGACGCTGGGGGCGATCCCGCCGGCGCTCAACGACGGGTTTATGCAGCGTCTCGACCGCCAGCTGGTCTGGCTGGTCAGCCCCGGCAAAGAGCCGGATCCGCGCGTGGCACAGCAGTGGCTGGCGCTGCTGCAAAGCACTGATTCGCTCAGCGAGGTCAAAGGCCCGATGGACGCCGCCGGGCAAAAGGCCTGGGGAGAGTTCTTCTGGCAGCACCGAAATGGCCTGATTGACCCCGCCACCCGCGCCCGCCTGCAAAACGGCGGAGAAGCGCAGGCGCAGTGGATTTTATCTCAGCTCTACTCGGCCTTTTCCGGCGTCAGCGGCAAAGAGCTGCAAAACGATCCCCTGATGCTGATGCGCGGCTCGCAGCTCGCTCTGGCGCAAAACGGCCAGAAGCTGCGGCTGATGGACGGCTGGCTGGTCGCAAAAGATGAGGCGGGAAACTACTGGTATCTGCTCCACGGCGAGCTGGCGGGCTCATCATTTGATATGCAGCAGACCCACCGGCTCGTGACGACGCTTAACGCGCTGCAGGAGACGCTGAAAGCCCGCTACCCTCAGGCACAGCTGCTTTCCCGCGGGACCGTGTTCTACAGCGATTACGCCAGCCAGCAGGCCAAACGTGATGTTTCGACGCTGGGTATCGCCACCCTGCTTGGCGTGTTCCTGCTCATCGTGGCGGTGTTCCGCTCTCTGCGCCCGCTGCTGCTGAGCGTGCTCTCCATTGCCATCGGCGCGCTGGCGGGGACGGTGGTGACGCTGCTGCTCTTTGGCGAGCTGCACCTGATGACGCTGGTGATGAGCATGAGCATCATCGGAATTTCGGCAGATTACACGCTTTACTACCTGACCGAACGGATGGTACACGGCGCGGAGCATTCTCCCTGGCAAAGCCTGGCCAAAGTTCGCAATGCGCTGCTGCTGGCGCTGCTGACGACCGTCGCCGCCTACCTGATTATGATGCTGGCCCCCTTCCCCGGGATCCGCCAGATGGCGGTGTTCGCTGCCGTGGGGCTGAGCGCCTCCTGCCTGACGGTGATTTTCTGGCATCCGTGGTTGTGCCGGGGTTTGCCGGTGCGCCCGGTTCCCTTTATGGTCCTGATGCTGCGCTGGCTGGCCGCCTGGCGACGCAGTAAAAAACTGTCAATTGGTCTTCCCGTCGCGCTGGCGCTGCTCTCCGCCGTGGGAATAAGCACGCTGAAGGTGGACGACGACATCGCCCAGCTGCAGGCGCTGCCGAAAGATATTCTGGCGCAGGAGAAGGCCATTACCGCCCTGACCGGACAGAGCGTGGATCAGAAATGGTTTGTGGTTCATGGCGCTTCGCCTCAGCAAACGCTGGAGCGGCTGGAAGCCTTTACCCCGGCGCTGGCAGAGGCGCAGAAAGCGGGAGAAATTACCCGCTGGCGCACCCTGCCGCTGAACTCGCTGGCCCGTCAGAAAAGCGATCTTACGCTGCTGCAAAACGCCGCGCCTGCGGTAACGAACGTGCTGAAAAGCGCAGGGCTCAACGCCGTCTCCCCGAATCTGGACGCCATGCCGGTCAGCGTGGACGCGTGGCTTAAAAGCCCGGCCAGCGAAGGCTGGCGTCTGCTCTGGCTGACCCTGCCCGACGGTCAAAGCGGCGTGCTCGTGCCGGTGGACGGCGCAAAAAACAGCGCGGCCCTCGGCGAGCTGGCCGCGCGCCATGACGGTGTCGTCTGGGTCGATCGCAAAGCCAGTTTTGACACCCTGTTTGCCCTCTACCGCACGCTGCTGACGGGGCTCCTGTTTGCCGCGCTGGGGGTGATTGCCTGCGGGGCGATGGTGCGCCTCGGCTGGCGTAAGGGGCTGATAAGCCTGGTGCCGTCCGTGCTCTCGCTGAGCTGCGGGCTGGCGGTACTGGCTGCAACGGGCCACCCGGTGAACCTGTTTTCACTGCTGGCGCTGGTGCTGGTGCTCGGCATTGGCATTAACTACACGCTGTTTTTCAGCAACCCGCGCGGCACGCCGCTGACCTCGATGCTGGCGATTACGCTGGCGATGATGACCACGCTGCTGACACTGGGCATGCTCGTCTTCAGCGCCACGCAGGCCATTAGCAGCTTTGGTATCGTGCTGGTGAGCGGTATTTTTACCGCCTTCCTGCTGGCGCCGCTGGCGATGCCGGATAAGAAAGAGAGAAAACGTAAATGAACGCTTTTTACCGCGCCGTCGCGCTAACCGCGGCGCTGCTGCTGGCAGGCTGCAGCCATTCGACCGATACCCAAGAGACGCGTCCCCAGGCCTGGCTCCAGCCGGGAACCCGCGTTACGCTCCCGCCGCCCGGCATTAGCCCGGCGGTAAGCTCCCAGCAGCTGCTGACCGGCAGCTTTAACGGGCAAACGCAGTCCCTGCTGGTGATGCTCAACGCGGATGCGCATAAAGTGACGCTGGCCGGGCTCTCTTCCGTGGGCATTCGTCTGTTCCTGGCGACGTACGATGAGACCGGTATTCATACCGAGCAGTCGATCGTTGTGCCGCAGTTGCCGCCCGCCAGCCAGGTGCTGGCCGACGTGATGCTCAGCCACTGGCCGATTAGCGCCTGGCAGCCGCAGTTGCCGAATGGCTGGACGCTGACTGACACGGGCGATCGGCGCGAACTGCGTAACGCCAGCGGCAAGCTGGTGACGGAGATTGTCTACCTGCAGCGTAAAGGCAAGCGCGAGCCGATCAGCATCGAGCAACACGTTTTTAAATACCACATCACCATTCAATATCTGGGTGACTGAGATGATTTATATTTCCGCTGTTGGCATGGTCAACGCGCTGGGCAACTCGCATGATGAAATCGCTGCCAACCTGGTGACGGGCGTAGCGCCGGGTATGCATGCCCGAACCGGCTGGTTACAGGGTTCACCCGACGCCGTGCTGGGCGGTGTGGAAGGCGAACTGCCGCCCATCCCGGAAACGCTGTCCGCACACCGCACCCGCAATAACCAGCTTCTGCTGGCCGCGCTGGCGCAGATTCAGTCGACCGTCGACGAGGCTATCGCCCGCGTCGGCCGCGATCGGGTGGCCGTGGTGCTGGGGACCAGCACCTCTGGGCTGGATGAAGGCGATGAGCACGTGCAGCGCATGACCCATGGCGAAGCGAGCACGCACTGGCAGTACCCGCAGCAGGAGCTCGGCGATCCGTCCCGCTTCCTCGCCAACTGGCTTCAGCTCGAAGGCCCGGCCTATACGATCTCGACAGCCTGCTCTTCCAGCGCGCGAGCGATGATCGGCGGCAAACGTCTGATTGAAGCCGGGCTGGTGGACATCGCGATTGTTGGCGGAGCAGATACCCTGAGCCGGATGCCCGTCAACGGGTTTAACAGCCTTGAATCCTTCTCCCCTACGCTCTGCGAGCCTTTTGGTCGCGACCGTCGGGGGATCACCATCGGTGAAGCCGCCGCGCTGATGATGCTTAGCCGTGAGCCCGCGGACGTGGCGCTGCTCGGGACGGGTGAATCCAGCGATGCGTACCATATCTCCGCTCCGCATCCGCAGGGCGAAGGGGCGATCAGGGCCATCACGCAGGCGCTCAACGAAGCGGGTATGCAGCCCGGAGATATCGGCTACATCAACCTGCACGGCACGGCCACGCCGCTTAACGATCAGATTGAATCGCAGGTGGTACACGATCTCTTTGGGGAAAGCGTGCCCTGTAGTTCTACCAAACACCTTACCGGCCATACGCTGGGCGCTGCCGGTATCACCGAAGCGGCCCTGAGCTGGCTGATTCTGACGCGCGATCTGCCCTTACCGCCGCAGGACTTCGCCCGCTACGCACCGGACGACACGCTGGCGCCGTGCGGTCTGCTGCACCAGCGCACCGCGCTGACAAAGCCGGTCATTCTGTCTAACTCGTTCGCGTTTGGCGGCAACAACGCCAGCATTCTGCTGGGGAGAGCGTCATGAGCTATTTATCACCCGAAGCCTATTTGCCGCACGATGCGCCCATGATGCTGCTGGAGTCCGTTGAGAATGTGACGGACGACATGGCGGTATGCCGCGTCGCGATAGACAGACAAAGCGTGCTGGCACCCTTTCTGAATGCCGATGGCGACCTGCCGGGCTGGTACGCGCTCGAGCTGATGGCGCAGACCGTCGGCGTCTGGTCCGGCTGGCATCGCCAGCAGCAGGGGCAGGAGCATATTGCGCTGGGCATGGTGCTCGGCGCGCGTGAACTGATCTGCGCCAGCGGGCGTTTCGCCGCAGGCTTGACGCTGGACATCACCGTTAAGCTGCTGATGCAGGACGAACGCTTCGGCAGTTTTGAATGCGCAATTTCCGCTAATGAAGAGACGCTGGCCACGGGCCGGGTCAACACCTTCCAGCCAAGCGCAGAAGAATTAACCTCGCTTTTTAATCAGGGATCTAACGCATGAGTCGTTCCGTACTGGTCACCGGGGCCAGCAAAGGCATAGGGCGCGCCATCGCCCGCCAGCTTGCCGCCGACGGGTTTACCGTAGGCGTGCATTACCATCGTGATGCCGCAGGCGCGCAGGAGACGCTGGACGCCATCACGCAGGCGGGCGGCAACGGCCGTTTACTCTCGTTTGATGTGGGCAACCGCGAACAGTGCCGCGAGGTGCTGGAACAGGACATTGAAGCCCATGGCGCATGGTATGGCGTGGTTAGCAACGCAGGTATCACCCGCGATGGCGCCTTTCCGGCATTGAGTGAAGACGACTGGGACAGCGTGATCCACACCAATCTCGACAGTTTTTATAACGTCATTCACCCCTGCATTATGCCGATGATTGGCACCCGTAAAGGGGGACGCATTATCACCCTATCGTCCGTGTCCGGCGTGATGGGTAACCGCGGGCAGGTGAACTACAGCGCGGCAAAAGCGGGCATTATCGGTGCCACCAAAGCGCTGGCGATTGAGCTGGCAAAACGCAAAATCACCGTGAACTGCATTGCGCCGGGGCTGATTGATACCGGAATGATTGAAATGGAAGAGGCCGCGCTGAAAGAAGCGATGTCCATCATTCCAATGAAACGCATGGGCCAGGCTGAGGAGGTCGCCGGGCTGGCAAGCTATCTGATGTCAGATATTGCGGGTTACGTCACCCGCCAGGTCATTTCCATTAACGGAGGAATGCTATGACGCGTCGCGTGGTGATTACGGGCATGGGCGGCGTGACCGCCTTTGGCGAAAACTGGCAATCCGTGTCCAGCAGGCTGCTGGCGTATGAAAACGCGGTGCGTAAAATGCCGGAATGGCAGGTCTATGATGGCCTGCACACCCTGCTGGGCGCGCCGATTGATGACTTCACGCTGCCGGAACATTATACCCGCAAACGGATCCGCGCCATGGGCCGCGTGTCGTTGATGTCGACCCGCGCCACCGAGCTGGCGCTGGAGCAGGCGGGGCTGATTGGCGAGGCGGTGCTCACCAATGGGCAAACGGGTATCGCGTATGGCTCATCCACAGGCAGTACCGGGCCCGTCAGCGAATTCGCCACTATGCTCACCGAAAAGCACACCAATAACATCACCGGCACAACCTACGTGCAGATGATGCCGCACACCACCGCGGTGAATACCGGACTGTTCTTTGGATTACGTGGCCGCGTCATCCCGACCTCAAGCGCCTGTACGTCAGGCAGCCAGGCAATTGGCTACGCCTGGGAGGCGATTCGCCACGGCTATCAGACCGTTATGGTTGCGGGGGGCGCTGAGGAGCTGTGCCCGTCTGAAGCGGCGGTGTTTGACACGCTGTTTGCCACCAGCCAGCGTAACGATGAACCTAAAACCACCCCTTCGCCATTTGATACGCAGCGCGATGGTCTGGTGATTGGGGAAGGCGCGGGCACCCTGATACTCGAAGAGCTGGAGCATGCCAAAGCGCGCGGAGCCACTATCTACGGCGAAATCGTGGGCTTTGCCACTAACTGTGATGCGGCCCATATCACCCAGCCTCAGCGTGAAACCATGCAGATTTGTATGGAGCAGTCGCTGGCCATGGCGGGATTAAGCGCCCTGGATATGGGGTATATCTCCGCACACGGTACTGCCACCGATCGCGGTGATATTGCTGAAAGCCAGGCCACTGCCGCTATCTATGGTGACAACGTGCCGATTTCATCGCTGAAGAGCTATTTTGGCCACACGCTCGGAGCCTGCGGCGCGCTGGAAGCATGGATGAGTTTACAGATGATGCGTGAAGGCTGGTTTGCCCCGACACTCAATTTAAGGCAACCGGATGAGCAATGTGGTGCTTTAGATTATATTATGGGAGAAGCCCGCCAGATCGATTGCGAGTACCTGCAGAGCAATAACTTCGCGTTTGGCGGCATCAACACCTCGATTATCATTAAACGCTGGGCGTAACTATGTACCAGTTTGTACTGGGAAAAATATCCACCCTTTGCGCGGACCCGCTGGCGTCAACGCTCGCAGACAGCGCACCTCAGGGTGCTCGCAATGCCTCATGGCTGGCTGGCAGGATGCTGCTCGCCAGAGCGTTATCCCCTCATCCGCTCCCCGACATTATTTACGGCGAGCAGGGGAAACCGGCCTTTGCGGAGGGCCATCCGCTGTGGTTCAACCTGAGCCACAGCGGTGACGATATCGCCTTGCTGATGAGCGATGAAGGCGAAGTCGGCTGTGATATCGAAGTGATTCGCCCCAGGAAGAACTGGCAGGCGTTAGCGAATGCCGTCTTCAGCATGACGGAGCATGATGAGCTTGAGCGCGAAGCGCCAGAGGAACGGCTTGCCGCCTTCTGGCGTATCTGGACGCGAAAAGAGGCAATCATCAAACAGCGTGGCGGTAGCGCCTGGCAGATTGTCAGCATCGACAGCACGGCGCCGTCGCACTCGGTCAGCCAGGTGCAGATCGGCTCACTCAGCCTGGCCGTTTGTACGTCGACCCCTTACACCCTGACCACCGAGTCGATTATCCACGTCGGGGCAGGAAAATCACCAGTACACCCAACATAATAAACACGACGCCGACCAGCCCGTGCCAGGAGAAGCTTTCTCCCCAGCCCGGCAGCAGGATCGCGGCGCCCCACACCAGGATATAGCTAAGACTCAGCAAGGCATACGCTTTGCTGAGCGCCATGCGATGCAGCGCCAGGTACCAGCAGCCCATAGAAGCCACATACCCCATCAACCCCAGCAGCAGCGCGCCCGTGCCGGACGAGACGCGCCACAGCGCGGAAATAAACGTCAGAATCTCGCTGACCGGAGGCAGAGCCTGCATGGCCTCGCGCAGCAGCAGCTGCGCGGCGCTGACTAACAGCACGCTGCATAAGGCCCAGAACGCCCCTTTCACAGGCTCCCTCCCAGGATAACAATCCCAATGATGATCAACCCCACCCCTAGCCAGTGATGCGAGGCGACGTTTTCACGCCAGAATACCTTCGCCGCCAGCGTCACCCAGACAAAATTGAGGCTCAGCATAGGGTAGGCAATGCCGACAGGCAGGCGCTGCAGCACCACCAGCCAGACCAGCATCCCGCTGCCCAGCGCCAGCAGAGCCAGGCCAAGCCACAGCGCGATATGCACGCCACGCCGCCCGGCTTTCGCCGGACGGGTAGCCTGTTTCTGGCACAGCTGTCCTGCACAGCTGAGCAGGCTTGCCAGTATCAGCCAGATCCAGGTCATCACTTCGGCAGATACTGCAGGTAGGCCAGACGGCCCTGGATATACAGGCTGTCCGGTTCTGGCAAATTCGCCCGCGAAAGGTCATCGCGTTTTGATAGCAGAATCACCAGCGATACGCGTCCCTGCTGACGGTGCTCAGCCAGCCACTGCGCGAAGTCATCTTTACCGACAAAACGATCTTTCACATCAGGATAATCCAGCCCGTAGCGCAGTTCGCCACTCTGACCAAACAGCGTGATGTCATTGCGCTTCAGCTCCCACGCCAGGCCCGCAGCCAGGCCCACGTTATTGGCCAAGACAAATCGGCTGTCCTGAAGCGGCTCGCGCACGGTGTCGACCAGCGACTGCGGCTGTTTGGAATCCACCACCAGGTTAGGAATGGCAAAACCGATCAGCAGCGCCAGGCCCGCAGGGCAGAGCGCCGCAAGCCACCAGCGCTGCTGACTCTGCCTGAACGTAAACCAGCCGACCGCGGCCCAGATGAGGAACGCGACCACCGCGCAGAACACTTTATACAGTTCAACCGAGGACCAGACCGGATGCTTAGACAGTCCCCACGGGGAGACCACCAGCGCCGCCACCATGCCGATAACGCCAAACGCCAGGTTGATCCCGCCGTTAATGCGTAACGCTCTGGCGCCCTTCTCCGCCGCGAGGCAGGCATAGCGCGCCATCAGGATCGCCAGCGGGGCAAAGCACGGCAGGATATAGGTCGGCAGCTTGCCTTTGGCGATGCTAAAGAACAGCAGCGGCATTATCACCCATCCCAGCAGATAGAACCCGCCGCCCGCGTTTTGTCGGTCATGCCAGCCGAGACGGAACGCGCCGGGCAGCAGCGCCAGCCACGGCAGGCTACCCGCGATCAGGAACGGCACGTAGTACCAGAACGGGGCTTTGTGCTGCGCGTCGCTCTGGGCGAAACGCTGAATATGCTCAACCCAGAAGAAGTAACGCCAGAAGTCAGGCTCACGCTGCGCAATCGCCAGCCCCCATGGCAGAACAATCAGCACGCAGCTCAGGATCGCGAGCCAGCCAAAAATCAGCACCTCTTTCCAGCGCTTCTGGACGATCGCCCACGGCAGCACGCCAATCACCGGTACCGCAAGCGCCAGGAAGCCTTTGGTCATCACCCCCATCCCGCAGGCCAGCCCAAGCAGCACATAGCCGCCCGCTTTTCCGGCAACGGTTTGGGCCTGTGACGCCAGCCAGAAGCTGCACATCGCCGCCACCAGCCACAGGGTGATGATGGGATCCAGCACCGCATACGTGCCGATGCCATACACCAGGAACAGGGTCAGGAAGATCAGGCCGGAGAAAATGGCTGTCCGCTTATCCCGCCAGAGACGCCAGGCCATCCAGATGACCAGCAGCGCCGCTAAACCGGTGGAGAAGATAGACCCGGCGCGCACGGCGAGGTTCGTGTGCCCGAACAGCATCTGCCCGATGCTGTTGATCCAGTAGCCGGCAATCGGCTTTTCAAAGTAACGCAGCCCGAGGAAATGCGGGACACCCCAGTCACCCGATGCCAGCATTTCGCGGCTGATTTCCGCATAGCGCGTTTCATCAGGCTGCCAAAGCAGGCGGATATCGACCGGGATGAGGTAGTAAACGATAAACAGTGCGAGAAGCGCTAAGCCATAACGGGCTGTTTTCATTGGACCGGACTCACGGTTTGTTGATAGCCAAGCCAGCCTTCCCGGCCAGCCAGTTCATTGCGGACCACTTTGCCCACGGGCAGGGTGCTGAGGTCGTCTGGCAGCAGCTCGCTTAACGGGCAAAACGCAATGCCTTCCTGAGCGGCCATCGTCAGCAGTTCGTCGAAATCATGCTGATACGCAATCCCTTCCACTTCGGCATGGATGGTATACACCGGCGTACCGGCGTCACGATGAATGCGGTCCAGGATGTAGCGATTGAACTCATCAGCTTTCACCTCGCGCCCGACCACTTCATCCCAGGTGGGAAGCGTGACCGGAATTTGCACCGTACCGTAGCGATTTTCGCCCAACAGCGGCAAAAAGGGCCCGGTTCCGCGGCAATCGCTGTTGTAGCGAAACGCAAAGGCTTCTTTGGCCTTCACGACGCGCTGATCCGCACGCCATCCCGCCACGGCGGAGCAGCACACGGGCTGACCGATAATGGCCTCCAGCTCCAGCATCCCACGCTCAACCTCACGGGACAGGCGCGGGATATCCCAGACGCCCGCCCAGGCCTGCCAGGCATGGTGATCCCAGGCGTGCAGACCCACCTCATGATGCTGCGCCGCCTCGCGGATAACCGCTTCATTACCCGCGCCGATGCGTCTGCCGGGCCAGGCGGTGCCGGCCAGCAAAATATCCCAGCCGTAGAGGGATGCTGCGCGCGAGCGCAGCATTTTGAACAGAAATGCCGGTTTAACCAGACGCCATAAATGGCGTCCCATGTTGTCAGGCCCCACGCTGAAGAAAATGCTGGAGCGCACGCCGTGCTTGCTCAGCAGTTCCAGCAGTTTGGGTACGCCGTCACGCGTTCCCCTGAAGGTGTCGACATCAATGCGTAAACCGACTTTTTTCATGAGACCTGTTCCGACAGCTCCACGGTGCGCAGGAAGAAATCAAGCGTTTCATCAATGGTTTGTTCCATCTTCACCGTCGGCGTCCAGTTCAGGCAGCGCTTCGCATTGCGAATGCTTGGCTTACGGTGCTCAACGTCCTGGTACCCTTTACCGTAGTAGCTGCTGCTTTCCACTTCGCGGAAACCGGCAAACGGCGGGAATTTATCGCGCAGCGGGTGGCGCTCAAAGCTGGCCAGCAGCATCTCGGCCAGCTCGCGAATGCTCGCTTCGTTGTCCGGGTTGCCGATGTTAATGATTTCACCGTTGCAGCGATTATCTTTGTTTTCGATGATGCGGAACAGCGCTTCGATACCGTCGCTGATATCCGTAAAGCAGCGTTTCTGTTTCCCGCCTTCGATAAGCTTGATTGGCGAGCCTTCCACCAGGTTCAGGATCAGCTGGGTGATCGCACGGGAGCTGCCGATACGCGCTGCGTTCAGGTTATCCAGACGTGGCCCCATCCAGTTGAACGGACGGAACAGGGTAAAGCGCAGGCCCTCTTTCTCACCGTAGGCCCAAATCACGCGGTCCAGCAGCTGTTTGGAGACGGAGTAAATCCAGCGCTGCTTGTTGATCGGCCCGACCACCAGGTTGGAGGTGTCTTCATCGAAGTTCTTATCGGTACACATGCCGTACACTTCAGAGGTGGACGGGAAGATGATGCGCTTGTCGTATTTCACGCAGTCGCGGATGATCTTCAGGTTCTCTTCGAAGTCCAGCTCGAACACGCGCAGCGGGTTACGGGTGTACTCGATTGGCGTGGCAATAGCGACCAGCGGCAGCACCACGTCGCATTTCTTAATGTGGTATTCAATCCACTCGGAGTGGATGCTGATGTCCCCTTCCACGAAGTGGAAGCGCGGGTTGTCGAGGAAACGGCTGATCGCATCCGCGCCAATATCCAGGCCGTAGATTTCGTAGTTATCGTCTTTGAGCAGACGTTCGGTCAGGTGGTTACCGATAAAACCGTTCACGCCGAGGATCAGCACGCGGGTGCGGCGTTTGATGGCCACCACCGGCGCGCTGGTGATCAGCGCCCCGGCCACCAGCCCCAGCGACTGCGCCAGCTGGGTGCCCTGAACGTACAGGCCGTTGTCGGTTTGGCCGGTAACGATCTCCAGGGCCTGCTCGCCGCAGCTCACAATCAGCGGGGAGACGGAGACGACGGTGCCCGGTTTTGCCGCCGGAATGTCGTCACGCACGCGGGATTTCCAGACGATGAACTTGCTGACGCCCGCAAAGCTGTAGGCGCCCGGCCACGGGTCGGTCACGGCGCGCACCAGGTTGTGCAGCTGGCGGGCCGGTTTGTTCCAGTCCAGACGACCATCTTCCGGCGCGCGACGGCCAAAGCAGCTTGCCTTGCTCTCGTCCTGTGCGGTTTCGCTGAAGGTGCCGTTAAGGATGCCCGGCAGCGCATCGCGCAGCAGCGTCTGTGCCGTCGCGTTCAGCTTTTGATGCAGCTGAAGCGCGGTGTCGTCCGCATCAATAGCGACCTTCTGCTGCGCCACGATAGCGCCCGCATCCGCACGGCGCACCATGCGGTGCAGCGTCACGCCCGTTTCCGTTTCACCGTTCACCAGCACCCAGTTCAGCGGGGCGCGGCCACGGTAGGCAGGCAGCAGAGAACCGTGAAGATTAAAGGCGCCTTTCGCGGCCAGGCCTAAGATCTCGTCGGAGAGCAGGTTGCGATAGTAAAACGAGAAGATGACGTCAGGCGCGAGGGCGCGGATGCGCTCCACCCACAGCGGGTGGTTGACGTCGTCTGGCGCATAAACCGGAATACCACGCTCGGCGGCGATACGCGCCACGGAGCCGAAAAAGTTATTCTCTCCAGCCGTGTCCGGATGGGTAAAGATTGCCGCAATGTCATAGCCCGCTTCCAGCAGGGCCTGCGTGCCCGTGCACCCCATATCGTGATAGGCAAATACAACAGCTTTCATGGGTGAATTTCCTCTTGAGATGCTTTGTGTTCCTGACGGACAACACGTTGAATAAAGTAGCGCGGACGCGCGCGAACGTCGTTATAGATTCGGCCAATGTATTCACCGAGGAGCCCCATCCCGACAAACTGGGCGCCGATGAACATAAACAGCACGGCAAAGAGCATGAAGACCCCTTCCGCCGCCCACTGCGGGCCAAAGACCAGGCGCAGCACCACCAGCAGAACGGACAGCGCGAAACCCGCCACGGCGATGATGCTGCCGAACACGCTCAGCAGACGCAGCGGCGTGGTGGTCAGGCAGGTGATGAGGTCGTACATCAGGTTGATGAGGCGCATAAAGCTGTACTTCGACTCCCCGTGCTCGCGCTCGGCGTGCAGGACCGGGATTTCCGTTGCCTTACGGGCAAAGGTATTCGCCAGAATCGGAATGAAGGTGCTGCGCTCGTGGCAATGCAGCATGGCGTCGACAATATGGCGGCGGTAGGCGCGCAGCATGCAGCCGTAATCGCCCATCGCTTTACCGGTCGTGCGCTGGATCAGACGGTTGATGGTGCGCGAGGCCAGCTTGCGGAACAGGCTGTCCTGACGGTTCTGACGTACCGTGCCGACCACGTCATAGCCTTCGTCGGCTTTGGCCACCAGGCGCGGGATCTCTTCCGGCGGGTTTTGCAGGTCCGCGTCCAGGGTGATAATCAGATCGCCCGTGACGTGGCTAAACCCCGCCATAATCGCCGAGTGCTGGCCGTAGTTACGGTTGAGCAGCACGGCAACGATGTGGCTGCCTTCAGCCTGCGCGGCTTCGGTCATCATCAGCGCGGAATTATCGCTACTGCCATCATCCACCAGCAGAATTTCGTAGGCCTTGTCCATCGTGTCGCAGGCGGCCGTTGTACGGCGGATCAGTTCGGGCAGGCTCTCCTGCTCGTTATAAACCGGGATGACCACGGATACTTTTTGTACAGGCGGTGCACTGAACATACCAATGTCCTGCAAGCTGATGGAGTGCGGTAATGACGCGGGTTGTGTCGTCATGAGTCATGTCCGGGAAAAGAGGGAGAGAACAAATACGCGCGCTATTCCATTCAGAATTCGGGAGCGATACATCAGGAAAACGCTCGCGGTAGTATTTTTGGGTGTGCGCCGCGCGGAAGTGGAGACCGGTACCGATGCCTTTCTCTTTCAGCGCCGCCATCAGGGTGTCGCGTGAGATCCCGCAGCGCGCTTCATCCACGCGAATAATAAACAGGTGCCAGGCGTGCACGTGCGGCCATGACGGAATGGTGAGCGGCTGGAACGGCGTATCGGCAAGCTCCCGCAGGTAGCGTTGCGCTATTTCCTCACGGCGCCTGTTGGCCTCTTTCAGTTTGCCTAGCTGCACCAGCGCCAGCGCGGCGTTGATGTCCGCCAGGTTGTATTTATAGCCCGGCGCGATCACTTCCGCCTGCGGCGCGCGACCGTGCGTCTGGCGATCATAGGCGTCTACGCCGAGGCCATGGAATTTCAGACTGCGGATCCGCTGTGCCAGCTGGGCATTATCCGTGACCACCAGGCCGCCTTCCGCGCAGGTCATGTTTTTAATGGCGTGGAAGGAGAAAATTGCCGTTCCTTTCCAGCCCACGTGACGGTTTTTGTAATACGTTCCGGCGGCATGGGCCGCATCTTCAATCACCGGAATACCGTGACGTTCACCGATGGCATGAATTGCGTCGATATCACACGGCGCGCCGGCATAGTGAACGGGAATAATGGCTTTAGTGCGCGGGGTAATAGCGGCTTCCACGGCTTCTGGCGTCACCATTAATGTATCTTTGTCCACATCAATCATGACCGGCGTGGCGCCCAGCAATACGATCATATTCAGCGTGGAGACCCAGGTCTGGGAAGGGGTAATAACTTCATCGCCCGGGCCAATATCCAGCGCCATCAGCGTAACGTGCATGCCCGCGGTGGCTGAACAGAGGGCAATCGCATGCTGGTTCCCGGTAAGTTGACAGAATGCCTCTTCAAGTTGCTGATTCTTAGGCCCCGTGGTGATCCAGCCCGACATCAAAACGTCCTGAAGCGCCGCAATTTCCTCAGCGCCCATCGACGGCCGCGAAAAAGGCAGAAAATCACTCATTATTAATTTCCTTGCAATCAAAATGGCATGTTTTTGATATTAACCAAATGCCAGCCCGCTTATTTCAACGAACCATAAACTCATATCAAAGTAGCTCTCTTTCCTTAGGGAAAAATTAAGACAGCGTTTACAACGCTATAAGACAACTAGCAGCCAATTGAAAAACAACAAGTTAATTTTATATTAAATATTTTTGATGTGATCTTCCGCAACATTTTGAAATGGAAACATTTAAACCAATCCTCAACAAACAAAAAAAATCCCGGCTATTTCAAAATAATATGAAATAGCCGGGAACTTTTCTATTTAGTTAATTGTCGCGCTTATTACAGGTTATCTGGAAAGTTTTTCGGTAATTCACTGGCCGCGCAGGCGATCACGCTTTCATTATTGGCACCACAGTCGCGTACAAAGGTGATTGTGGCAAATTCATCAATCACTTCGGTTGGATACGCCGGGCCCGCATCACGGTAGCTGTTCATCAGCGGAATATGATCGTTCTGGAAGCAGACGGTTTTTTCCGGGTTGTTCATGACCCAGCGCGGGAAGAAAATGGTGCCGTGGAACAGTTTGTCGCCCAGGTTCACAATCAGGCTGACGTCGGTGCCGGTTGGCTCGGTCCAGGAAATTTTATAGATGCTCTCCCCTACCCGCACGATGTAAGCCTGCTGATCTTTCACCCAACGGTTGGCCACCAGACCGCTGTGAATACGGTAATCCAGGGTCGTCTCATTTTTGACGTAAATCTCGTAGTTCCAGCCGTTGTCATAGGTATAAACAAGGTGTTTGCCAACGAAGCCGCTTAAGTCGTGTTTGTCGAAGGTGTTCATAAGATGTCTCCTTTGTTTTGATGAGACGATCGTACCCCTTCAAAAATTGAATGAATAACGCTATGTTTTAATCAAATTCATCCAAATTTTAGATAAATTATGCATAAGACGACGCTGGAACAATGGTCTTTACTGGAAAGAGTGGTCGAGGCGGGCAGCTTTGCCAAAGCCGCAGAAGAGACCCACCGCAGCCAGTCTTCGGTGAGCTATAACCTGTCGCTGCTGCAGGAGCGGCTGGGCGTGGCCCTCCTGGTGCCGGAAGGACGACGGGCGGTGTTAACGCCGGCAGGAGAACTGCTGCTCAACCAGGTGAAACCGCTGCTGAAAGCCTTTTCGTACGTTGAGACGCGCGCAGCGACCCTTCGCAACGGGATGCGCACGCGGCTGGATCTGGTGGTGGACTCCATTTTCCCGCGCCGCCGCCTGTTTGCCATTCTGCGCCAGTTCCAGCAGCAGTATCCGCAAACCCAGGTACGCCTCACCGAGGTGCTGGAAAACACCCGGGACGATGCCATTAACGACGAAGCCGATGTGATGGTCCTCACCCGCCGCCAGGACATGACCGGGCTCGGCGAATGGCTGATGAATATCGACTTTGTTGCCGTGGCCCACCATCAGCATCCTCTCTTTCACCTCGACGCGCCGCTTAACGACGACATGCTACGCCCGTGGCCGCTCATTCAGATTGCGGACAGTCAGCCCGCCGCGCGCGCGGCCGGTGAGTCATGGACCTTCTCCACCATCGATGCCGCCATTGAGGCCGTCCTCTCTCAGGTCGGCTATGGCTGGCTGCCGGAGGAACGCATCCAGACCCAGCTGGATCAAGGCATCCTGAAACGCCTGCCGCTGAGCCACGGTGCACGCAGAGCGACGCCGCTTCACCTGATTGTTAAGCGCTCCCTCGCCCCGCTTGACGAGCAGGTGGAGACGCTGCTGCGCCTTTTTAGCCAGGAGCCGTCATCCTCACCTGCTACGCTTTAAGGTCCGAACGTTAAAACGATAAGGAGCGGATGATGAAAATCGACTTTACGGGGAAAGTGGCGCTGGTGACCGCCTCAACCGGCGGGATCGGGTTCGCCATTGCCAGAGGGCTGGCAGAAAGCGGTGCCGAGGTGATCGTTAATGGCCGCAGCACGGAATCGGTGAATAAAGGCATTCAGCAGCTGCAGCAGGTGGTGCCGGGCGTGCAGGTGCGCGCCGCGATTGCCGATCTCAGCACGGCGGAAGGGGTCGAGTCGCTGCTGAAGGTGGCGAATAACGTCGATATTCTGGTTAACAACGCCGGGATTTACGGCCCGCAGGATTTCTATGCCACCGACGATGAGACCTGGGAGCGTTACTGGCAGACCAACGTGATGTCCGGCGTGCGTCTTTCCCGCGCCCTCCTGCCGGGCATGGTGCAAAAGGGCTGGGGACGGGTGGTGTTTATCTCCTCCGAGTCGGCCTGCAATATCCCGGCGGATATGATCCACTACGGCGTGACCAAAACGGCGCAGCTCTCCCTGGCGCGCGGGCTGGCGAAGTTCGTGGCGGGAAGCGGCGTGACGGTCAACAGCGTCTTGCCGGGGCCAACGATGTCGGACGGTTTCGCAGAGATGATGAAGGATGAAATCGAAAAAACCGGTAAATCGCTGGAGCAGCTGGCGAAAGAGTTTGTGATGGCCAACCGCCCCAGCTCGGTGATCCAGCGCGCGGCCACGGTAGAAGAGGTGGCCAATATGGTGATTTATGTCTGTTCGCCCCAGGCTTCCGCCACCTCGGGCGCGGCGCTGCGCGTCGATGGCGGCGTGGTAGATGACATCATCTGAGGCTGTCAGGCCGCACTGCCTGCAACCCGACGGGCAGTAATGTAGTGCGCCTGCCAGTAAGCATCCGTCAGGGTTGAGACCGTGACGCCCTGGCTGCTTGAGGCATGAATAAACTGGCTATTGCCAATATACACGCCGACATGCCTGCGGTTCGGACCCGTCTGGAAGAACACCAGATCTCCGGGCCTCAGGCGGTATTGCGTCACCTGCACCCCGCGGTGGATCTGCTCGCCGGTCGTGCGCGGTAAATTAAGATGCGCCACATCGCTGAACAGGTGCTGCATCAGCGCGGAGCAGTCCACCCCGCGGCGCGTGGTTCCACCCCACTGGTACTGGGTCCCCTTCCACTTTTGGTATTGATCAAGGATGCGCGCGCGCAGCGGGCCCGTATCCTGTTGCATCAGCGCAGATTTCGCTGGCGAGACGGCCAGGGCACTGTTCATCGATAGCATCGACGCGGGGAGTTGAAAACTGAATGCAGAAAACGACGCAAAACTTAACGTCAGGATTGAAATAAACGATCTAAGAGTCATATCAAGAAAGCAGTAGTGAGTGAGTTTTTCCTTACCTGTGGGGGCCAAAGGGTTCCCCTGAATATCGTGCGATGTGGCGATAATATAGACAGATCGTTTTTTCACCAATTCTTATCGAGGCCAAAAATGGACTCACTTTGAGATCGCAAGATCGAGAAAAAAATGGTGGTGATGTAAGGACTGTCCTGGTAAAGCAGGTAAACTGATCCACAGAATGTGTATTTCAGCTAAGACGTATTTATGACCAATATGATTGCCGACGAGACGGTGGCGAAATCCAGCGTGCTCTCTGTCTTTGACTTTGATGGGACGTTAACACACCACGACAGCTTTATTCCTTTCCTGCGCTTTGCCTTCGGGAAACGCTACTTCGCGGGCCGTCTGGTGCGTATGGCGCTGCCCACGCTCCACTGCGTGCGTCGCAAGCTGACGCGCGATGAGCTAAAGGAAGTGCTGATCAAAACGTTCCTGACGGGCGTGGATGAACACTGGTTGCGCCAGCAGGCGGAAGCGTTTTGCGAAAAATACTGGAGCAAGCTGATGCGCCCCGAAGGGGTTCTGGCCGTGGCGGCAGAGGTGAATTCCGGTGCGGAGGTGACCATCTGTTCCGCGTCTCCGGCGCTGGTGCTCCAGCCGTGGGCTGACAAACTGGGCATTAAGCTGATTGGCACGCAGCTGGAAGTGAAAGACGGCAAGCTGACGGGGCGCATCACGGGCCATAACTGCCGCTGCGCCCAGAAGGTGGCCAGGCTGGAAAAAGTGTATGGCGATCTGAACGCCTATCACCTGCGCGCCTGGGGGGACACCCGCGGTGACCACGAGCTGCTGGCGGCGGCGCAGGATCCGCACTGGCGGCACTTCCACCCGCCGCGCAAGCGCCGGAATTCACCCATCAAGTAGCCTTTTTGCCGGGTGGCGGCTGCGCCTTACCCGGCCTACATTCGAAAGCGCCACCGGGCGGTACATCAGGCTTCTCGTTTCCCCGGGAACATCACGCTCGCAATAATTCCCAGCGCCAGCACGCCCAATACCACAAACAGGCTGGCCGTCGCGCCAATGCTGTAACCGTGATGCCAGAAGTGATCGGTGGCATTTAACCCCAGCTTGAACGCCACGAAGAACAGCAGCAGCACCACCGCTTTCTCGAGATGCACCAGATACTGCTTCAGCGCTTCCAGCACGAAGTAAAGGGTACGCAGGCCGAGAATAGCGAACATCATGGCGCTGTAGATAATCAGCGGCTCGCGGCTGACGGCGATAATGGCCGGCACGGAGTCAAACGCGAACATCACGTCTGAGAGTTCCACCACCGCCACGCAGAGCAGCAGCGGGGTTGCATAGCGCTTCGCCTTCTTCACGCGCCCAACCATCACGTCCTGGTTTTCCGGCTTTTCAAGCTCCGCATCCACCTCTTTCTGCGTCAGAATAAAGGCGTTGCTGCTGATTTTCGGCCAGACCGGATAGAAGCGTTTTACCAGGCGATAGGCGAGATGACCCGAGTAATCTTCCACTTCGTCACTCTCTTCATTGCGTCGGAGCATCATTACCGCCGTCCAGCCGACGACCAGCGCGAAAATCACCTCGACGTAAGGCCCCAGACTTAGCAGGCTGGTGCCGATAGCCACGAAAATACCGCGGAAGACAATCGCCCCCAGCACGCCCCAGTAGAGCACGCGGTGACGGTACTTATCCGGCACGCCGAACCAGGCGAAGATCGCCATCATCACAAACAGGTTATCGACGGAGAGCACCTCCTCCAGCGCATAACCGGTGAGGAACAGGCTCGCCATCTCGGCGCCGTGGTGAACGTACAGGAACCCGGCGAAGGCCATCGCCATCATGACCCAGAAGAGGGACCACATTGCGGCGCTTTTCAGCGAGATCGGTTTATCGTGACGGTGCATAAAGAGGTCGATAAACATCGCCCCAACGGCCATCACTACAAAGACAACAACGGTTTCCGTCGGGAAACCGAGATGAGCAGCAGACATACAAAACCCTTTTATAGAGGCAAAGCACAGCACCATGCAGGCTGGCGTAAACCAGCAGAGAAAAAGGGTGGGCTGTTTATCACATCCACCCTCAAAACCGCAGCGCGACGGCCGCGTAAGGGGTGTACTTTACCTTACCAGATGGGGATTGCACATCTACCGTTTAGGCGCTCATGCCACGCAAACGCTGCAGCACTGCGACCAGAACCGCCACAGACCAGCCTACCATCAACGCGCCCACCAGTCCTTCCACCCCGCCGATGAGCCGCCAGTGCTGGGGTAACGTGACGTCGCCGTACCCTACCGTCGCGTAGCTGACCAGTGAAAAATAGAAGCTGGTGTTCCAGTCATTAAACGCGTCGATGACAAAATAAAAGGCTGCAAACAGCCCGGCCTCCAGGAGATGGGCGAAAATCATAGAGATAACGATACCGACATTGCGTAAAACAATGCGTACCGCAGAATCGACGTCTAACGTGATGAATTTTAAAACGCCAAACATCCACAGCGAATGAATGACCACGGTTAGGGTAAGCAAAATAATAATGCTGAGTAGCTGCATGGTACGTGCTCTGACCAAAAGGGATATGGCCCCGCGAGCGCGGCGGGGCATCTGGTCGAAGCTTAGTTGAATGGAGAGGAAAAGTTGGTGCAATAATTGCGCTACGTGATTATTTCTCTGCCAGCACGTCCTGCTTGCGGCTGGCCAGCAGCCTTGAGCGATATCCGCAGCGCACTATCTGTGAGTCACCTCTTATTTACATAATTTAAACCTTCCATTAACTGGATAAAAAGAACGCGCCGTCGCTATAGTGGTTTTGTTTAATAAAACCAAGTTGTACCTAATAAAACAAAGAACACACCCTGCGAGGATACAATGACAGAACATTTACGTAACGGCGCGACCGCCACCGAGGACATAGAAAGAGAGACGATGCGGAAGGTGATCTGGCGTATTCTTCCGTTTCTGATTGTCAGTTACCTGGTCTCCATTATCGATCGCGGGAATATCGGCATGGCTTCGCTGCAGATGAATGAGGACCTTGGCCTCAGCAAAGCGGCGTTTGGCTTCGCCAGCAGCCTCTACTTCGTGGCCTATTTCCTGTTTGAGGTGCCGAGCAACCTGGCCATGCAGAAAGTCGGCGCCCGGCTGTGGATCCCGCGCATTATGATCAGCTGGGGCATCGTCTCCATGGGCATGGCGCTGGTTCAAAATACCACGTCGCTCTATATCGTCCGTTTTCTTCTCGGAGCAGCGGAAGCAGGCTTTTTCCCCGGCGTCGTGCTGTATCTGACCTGGTGGATCCCTGCCCGCTACCGCGCGCGCATTATTGCGTCCTTTATGGTTGCCATCCCGCTCGCTAACTTCATCGGCTCCCCGCTTTCCGGATTGATACTGTCGCTGGATGGCTGGCTGGGTCTTCGCGGCTGGCATCTGCTGTTCATTATTGAAGGCTTACCTGCGGTGCTGCTGGGTATTGCGGCCTGGTTTATTCTCCGGGATCGCCCTCATCAGGCGAAATGGCTCAGCGATGAACAGAAAAAGTGGCTGGAAACCACCCTTGAGACCGAGCGTAGCCAGCAAAAGAACATTGGACACCAGACGACGTGGCAGCTGCTGAAGCATCGCCAAATCTGGCTGATGGCGCTGATTTACGCGGGCGCATCGTCCGCGGGCACCACTATTAGCGTCTGGTCTCCTCAGCTGCTGAAATCCTTCCATCTTGATAATCTGCAAACCGGTCTGTTTAACGCCATTCCTTACGGTCTGGCATCGGTTCTGATGATTGTCTGGGGACGACACTCCGATCGCACCAATGAACGCCGCTGGCATACTGCGCTGACGCTGTTCATGATTGCCGCCGGCGTGTTCGCTGCCTTTGTCAGCGTCTCGCTCTTTGCCACTCTCGCGATCCTGAGCATTATCCTGACGGGCGCGTATTCGATGAAAGGGCCTTTCTGGGCGCTGGCGTCCGGCTGGATGAGCAGCTCCTCGGCGGCGGCAGGGCTGGCCGCGATTGGCGCCATCGCGAACCTGATTGGCGGGGCGGTCATGGTAAATGCCTACGGCATGATCAGCGAGCAAACGGGCAGCCACACGCTGGCTATGCTTCCGCTGGCCGTGCTGTGCCTGGCCGGGGGTATCGCGGTACTCATTATGGGACGGCAGGCCCGCAACGCTCAGCTACACGAAAAACAGGTCACACATTCATGATGACAGAAGCGGGACACATGTCCCGCTTCTGCGTTTAAAGATTTTCTTCCGCCGCGTCGCTCGTTTCACCAAAGAACTGCTGACAGAAGGGCTTACTGGCTCCCATTTTCTGCGACAGACGGCTGGCCGCCGCCTTCATCAACGGGCCTATCTCCTTCTCACGACGATCTTCCGTCAGCCGTGAGATGGGGCCGGTCAGGGCTAACGCCGCAACCAGCTTGTCGTGAACGCCGAAGACAGGCATCGCAAACGCCGCGGTGTGGGGATCGCGTGCGCCTGACGTGTAGAAAGGGAGTTCAGCGTCGCCCTCCGGCAGGCTCTCATTGAGCCCCCAGTGGCGCAAGACCTTACTGATGGCCGAATTATCGAGCGGGAACTGGCTGCCGGGAAGATTGCTGTGTCGCAGGCCGTGCGACGCTTCCGCGCGAAACAGGCAAAGGCGCTGCCCGCCCTCCAGCACATACCAGCTGGCGCTCTCCTGAGACGCCAGGGATAAGGCCTGAAGCTCTGGCTGAACCACCCGCGAAAGATGGAAAGATTGTTCATACAGCTTGCCGAGGTAAAGCAGACGTGGGCCAAGCGCATAATTGCCGTCTTCATGCCTGACGACGTAATTCATCCGTTCAAGAGAATTCATCAAGCGGTAAACCGTGGTTTTGTGATAACCCGACAGCTGTGCCAGCGCGGTCAGCGTCAGGCTCTCCTCTCCAGGACGGAAGCAATCCAGTAAAGCCAGCGCTTTTTCAACCGCTACAACGCCTTCATTCCCCATCATTATCTCCTTGTTAGCCCGGCAGTGAGTGTACCTCAAATTTTGTGAGTCACTTCGTGTTTACATCACAAACGCCACCTCGGGTCTGGCTAAAAGGAAAGCAACACCGCTATAGTTGTTTTGTTCTGTACACCTGCGTTGTACTTAGTAAAACAATATGGAGGCATTCATGTCCGTTTCTGAAAAAAAAGCGATTAATCGCCAGTTCGAACGCGTTTCTGCCGAGGACGTTCGTCGGGCTGCCGAGTATCAGGCAGCCATTCTGGCCGACGTCGCCGGTCGCCGCGGTACGCTTCACGGCCGCATCAAACCGCTGGCTCCTCACATGTCCGTTGCGGGTCCGGCCATCACCGTGGAAGTCCGTCCGGGTGATAATCTGGCGATTCATGCCGCGATGGCGGTTGCGCAACCCGGCGATGTCCTGATCGTCGATGGCAAAGGCGACCTGAGCTGCGCGCTGCTGGGCGAAATCATGGCCACTCAGGCTCAGGCGAGCGGCATTGCGGGCATCATTATTGACGGTGCTGTACGTGACGCCGATTCCCTGAGCAAAGGTCACTACCCTGTCTTTTCTGCCGGTCTGAACCCCTGCGGTCCGACAAAGTTAATTTCTGGCCGGGTTAATCATCCCATTTCAGTCGCCGGGGCGACGGTTCAGGCCGGGGATCTGGTTGTCGCGGATATCGACGGCGTGGTCGTCATCCCGCGCGATGAGGTTCAGCAGGTTATCGCGCTGGCAAAAGAAAAGCTGGAGATGGAGACCCGGCGTCTTGCCGCCATCCGTGAAGGCGATTTGCGTCCACACTGGCTTGATGACGCGCTTCGTAAGGCAGGTATGTTAGCTGACGGGGAGACGCTGTGATGGGGGGCAAAGACGTAATTCTGGTTACCGGAAGCGACCTGGCGGAGCAGGCCATGGTGATGCTGCAGGGCTTTGAGGTGGTGTTTGCGGGCCGCCAGCCGACAGAAGATGACCTGATCGCGCTGTGTAAACGACACAATCCCGTGGCGATTCTGGTTCGTTACGGCCGGATCACCGCGAAAGTCATGGATGCCGCCCCGGCTCTGCAGGTTATTTCCAAGCACGGAAGCGGGATCGATGTGATAGACCAGACGGCAGCGGCCGAGCGCAATATCGCCGTCCGCGCGGCCCCAGGCGCAAACGCGGCGGCAGTGGCTGAACATACCTGGGCGCTGATCCTCGCCTGCGCAAAGTCCGTGGTGCCTCTGGACAAGCGGTTACGAGACGGGCACTGGGATAAGGCGACGCATAAATCCATTGAGCTGGAGGGATTAACCCTGGGGCTAATCGGATTGGGCGCTATCGGCTCGCGCGTGGCAACTATTGGTCATGCCTTCGGCATGAAGGTGCTGGCTTACGATCCCTATGCTAAATCGATGCCTGCCCTGTGCGAACGTGCAGAGACGCTGACCGGACTTCTTTCCCGTTCAGATGTCATCTCTTTGCACTGTCCGCTAACCGATGAGAATCGGGGCATGATCAATAGCGAGGCGCTCGCACACTGCAAGCGGAACGCCATTCTGGTCAATACGGCACGCGGTGGACTGATCCACAGTGAATCGTTACTGGCGGCGCTCCGGGATGGCACGCTGCACAGCGCAGCGCTGGACAGCTTTACCCAGGAGCCGCTGACGGCGCCGCACCTCTGGCAGTCCGTAGAAAACGTGGTGATTTCACCGCATATTGGCGGCGTTACCGCCGCGTCATACATCAAGATGGGGACCGTGGCCGCGGGCAATATTCTGGCCGTGACGGATGCCACCACCGTCAGCTCGTAAAGCCAAGCGTGACGAGTGGCAGCGAGCTGATGTCACTTGTCTTCTGCTGTGTAGAGACATTAAAGTTGTATCCTTTAACCTGAAAAAGACTTTAAAGTTGTAAAGTTTTAAAAAAACACATACAAAACATGATGCTAAGTGTGTATCACACGCTGTTCCAACATTATGCCTTGATGTTCTTGCAGGAACTGCAATTTACAGGAGGAAAAAGGTGTTTTTGTAGTTATCTGGCGTTACGTGACAGTGTTGGTCAGATACTTCCACCTCTTCAGAGTTAAAGTTTGATATATGGGAAAAAAAACGCTCCCGGACGGGAGCGTAAGCCAGTGACTTCGGCGTCAAATGAGGGTCTAACAAGTGGAGCTGCGGGTTAATTCTGGGTGATCTGACTGCGATGCTTATCAGCCTGCTGCTGGTGAACAACGGAAGACTGACCATTATTCGCCTTCTCATGTACAGCTGCGGCCTTCTCATGCTCGCTCATTTCAGAAAATGACTTTGCTGTTTCGTTGGTAGCTCCGGGTTTAGCTTTCATCATTTTTTTATGCATTTCAGCCATGTCCTGGTGGGCAGCAGAATTGCTGTTTTGCATCATGTCATGGGACATTGCGGCCTGATCGTGACTGCTCATATCCATCATTGTCATGCTGTCTCCCTGAATTGCACTTTTTTCAGCAGATGACTGCATCTGGTGGGCAGGTGCCTGTGCATTATTTACCTGGTCATGCATGTTCATTGTCTCTGCAGCCATGGCAGATGAAGCGGCAGCCATAATGGCAACAAATGATACGAGAATCTTTTTCATGGTTGGGTCTCCGGTGTTTACATACCCAAACAATCAATGGCTTATAACAGAGAAAGCAGTTGATCTCAGGGCGGGTTAATCATCACTCCAGGAACCAGGTGATTGTGTTATCACGCTGCTCCTGATTTATGAATAATTATAAAAAACCGCCTCTGTTTATCGCGTGACTGAATGATGACAATTTTGTCACCTTCCAGGTTTCTCCTGAACAACGGGATTAATCCATTAACAGGCGCACTTTGAACACAATTTCACGCCCCTGCTGTTCTGCTGACAGCTCGCCGCCGTGAGCATGAATGATCGACCTTGTAATTGATAATCCCAGCCCCGCGCCTTCCGTGTTGTAGAACCTTGATGAGTCTGCGCGATAGAACCGGTCAAACAAACGTTCCAGATTAGCGGGAACCTGGCCGGACATCGTATTCGTAATCATCACGTTCACACAGTCACTGTCACGCTCAAGGTGTATCGCTGTACAGGTGTTATCGGGAGAATACTTGATTGCATTGGAAAGCAGGTTACTGAAAGCACGTCGGAGCATATCGCTGTCTCCGGCAACAACGCCCTCTCCTTCAACCGTGATTGTCTTTCCTGTTTCGTCTGCCAGGGGCTCGAACAACTCACGTAATTCATTCAGTTCGGCTGCCAGATCCACATCATGTTTATCCAGCCGCAGCAGACCATGCTCTGAACGTGCCAGAAAAAGCATGTCACTGGTCATTCGTGACAACCTTTTCAGTTCTTCCAGGTTAGCGAATAAAATTTCGCGGTAATGCGAAACATCCCTTTCCTTAGCCAGTGCAAACTGCGTCTGCATCATCAGATTACTGACTGGTGTGCGCAGCTCATGCGCGATGTCAGACGAGAAATCTGACAGTTTCCGGAATGCCCCCTCCAGGCGATCAAACATATTATTGAACTCCTGCATGGTCTCAGAGATTTCCGGCGGAGCCAGATCGGGATTTAGACGCTGATCCAGGCTGTGTACGGTCATGGAGGAAGCCAGACTGGTCATTTCCCGTAGCGGTTTCAGACCAATACGTGTGGTCAGCCAGCCCAGAAAAACAGAAATAAAGACCAGACCGATATTGAACCAGAACAGCCAGGTACTGAGTTTGTCCATAAACAGGGTGTGATACCCAGTATCCGTGGCAACCGTAATGATGACATGTTTGCTTTTACCCTGTTCCGGCGTCACGGCAACCCGCCGCGAGATACTGCGGTACACGGTGTTATTTTCTTCCGTCTGGATCATATAGTCGAGAATATCACCCGACTTATTAAGCAGGATCGCTGGAACAACAGAATTTTTGGCATAGAGTTCAACAATTTTTTCATTTTCCATGTTTTTTATAGAAATGAATAAGCCATTGTGCCCCACCATCGCATCGTTTATTTTTTCTGATAATGACTTAATATCCGTTTTGTTCCTGAACGTCTCTGTTTTAAGAAACTCTTCGGTGAGCTGAAGTTTACCTGTCAGAAAATCGCGGTCCTGATTATCGAAATAGCCATTAAGGGTGCTAATCAGGATAAAACTTGATAACCACCATACCGTAAGCATCACCACAGAAAAAATCAGGCTCAGGCGTGTGGTCAGGGAAATTTTGAACCTCACTCTTCTCTGATCTCCAGGACATATCCGGCACCGCGAACGGTATGGATCAGTTTTGGCTCAAAGTCATCATCAATTTTACTTCTCAGACGTCTCACGGCGACATCAATCACATTCGTATCACTGTCAAAATTCATGTTCCAGACCAGGGACGAGATAAGACTCCTGGGTAACACTTCTCCGGTGCGTTGCAGCAGCAACTCAAGCAGAACGTATTCTTTACCGGTGAGATGGATCTTCTTCCCCGAACGGATCACGGTCCGGCGCACCATATCAACGGTCATATCGGCGATGGTGCAGACTGTTGCGGCCTGCGAGCGTGCCCGGCGCAGTAGGGTTCTTACACGTGCAACCAGCTCCGTAAAATCAAAGGGCTTAATCAGGTAGTCATCTGCGCCAAGCTCCAGTCCTTTCACTTTGTCCCGCACGTTGTCCTTTGCGGTTAAAAACAGGACCGGTTCTTCGTGCCCGGACTCCCTCAGTGCGCTGATGATTTGCCACCCGTCGAGGAAAGGCAGCATCACGTCCAGTATTATCAAATCATACTGTCCCTTCGACGCGGCCCCGAGACCATCGCGGCCATTATTAAAGAGATCGGCCTGATAGCCTTCCTCAACCAGTCCCTGCTGCAGGTAACGACCTGTTTTTTGTTCGTCTTCAACGATTAAAATACGCTGCATGGTCAACTCGCTGATATGAAAGTAAAAATCTCACGCATGAGCTTTGGCTGTCCCCTAGCTGACCTGAGACGGAGCAAGCATTCCGAGCCACGCTACGGCGCCCAGAATGATAATCGCAACAACGAATTCTGTCAGGATGCTGTTTCGCATCAGGGCAACGCTGCGATCATAATTCCCTTCCCTGACCATAACTTCAAGCCGGGGACCCAGGTGAAACCGGTTTGCTGCAGCCAGAAGAAGCATCAGAACAAACAGAGCCGTCTTGGCAAGCAATATCCTCCCCCAGGAACTGTTGAATAAGGGAGTTAAGTTACCCTCAGCAATATACAGATAGTTGACCAGCGCACTCAGGATCAGGGCTACAACAATCACCGTTCCTGCCGTGGCAAATTTTGCCAGGGAGTCAGATATCACAATGACGCTCTGTGCATTATGCTCGTTTCTGCGCATCAGCAGGATAGCAAATGCAACCAGAGCACCTGTCCAGGCACCTGCAGCGCCGAGATGGGTCAGATCGCTCAGTAAATGGAGATAGTAATGCAGACCGTCATGCATAACGGCGTGTCCTCCCCAGGCAAGTGTAGCCAGCGCCACGCCCCCACTCATCGTCATCAGCAGGCAGGACAATACTCTCTTATTAGTGTAAAGGAACAAAGCACCGAGTGTGGTAAACAGGGCACAGAGCCTGACAATCCAGCTAATACCCACATCAGTTTCTTCTATCACCATCTCGATAACATGGATGGATAATTCTCTGAGGTCAGTTACTCCACTCATGGCATTAGATACCAGGAGCATATTAATGCCAGTAAGAATGATGCCTGTAACAACAGCAAAAGTTATAAACGACCTGAAATTAGTCAGGTTATAGGTTTCATGTCTGACACCGCTTATTCCATATATCTGAAAAAATGGCAATCCAAATATTACCATCAAATCCAGATAAAGAAGAAAACGAATAACAATCATAATCAGGTCGTTCATAATATTACTTCACTGTAAAGGTGTAATTACCGGTAATAGGGTGCGTATCTGAAGAAACCGCGCGCCAGTCAACACGATAAGTGCCAGCGGGTAAAGGCTCTCGCGGAATAATGACCATCGATTTAGGGTCAGCGCCTGGCGCCACTTTTGCCGCGACCGGCATCGGAGAATGTGATGACATGCCTTTCATACCCGTCATCGTTAATTTTGCACCTGAGAATTTCACGGTCAGATTTTCCGAGAAATTAAGCTGAATCTTTTCCGGGGCCGCTACGGCTGAATCAGCCTGTGGCACAGAGCTTTTTAATTCCGGATGGGCCATAGCAGAGAAAGCAACGCCCATAACGAGGCCACCTGTAAGAATGGCTTTATTTAAAATCGACATTTTATTTACCTGTTTAGTTGAGTGTTTTATATCAGTGCGTTAAAACCAGATTCTGGCTCCCGCCAGGAATACTACCTGATGGTCTTTCTCACCTTCTCTTTTCGCCATATCGGATGTTTTCCCGTAAAGTTGATTCCAGGAAACGCCTATATAGGGTGCAAACTCACGGCGTATTTCATAGCGCAGCCGGAGCCCCAGCTCTGTGTCAGTCAGTCCCCTGCCGCGACCCCGCGATTCATCATCCTGACTGTAGAAATTCACCTCATAGGATGGCTGGAGTATGAGCCGGTTAGTCAGTAAAACGTCGTATTCTCCTCCCAGACGAAGGGCTGCTTTTCCGCCATTACTGACAAAACCCGTAATTTCAGACTCAAAATTATAGAGTGCCAGCCCCTGAAAACCGACAGCAGCCCAGGTCCGGGCAGAAGCAGGTCTGAAATCCTGCCTGACACCCGCAACCAAATCCCACCATGGGCCAACCGCATGTCCCCAGAGTAACTGCGCTTCAGCCGCCTCCGTTTCCCCATTGCTTCGTTCACCTTCACTCTTTAGCCAAATCCGATCTGTGTCGCCTCCAATCCAGCTGTTAACACTCCAGCTGAAATTGTTGGTGTTATCCGACCGTTGCCATTCCAGTTGATCCAGCAGAACCAGATAATTAATCGCACTGTCGTGAATCGCATGCCCCTGTAAATTGCCGAATGCAGCCTTCCGGTCGGCATCGGTAACAGGCGGAATTGGCGTTCTGCTCTCAGTTACAATGGGCTCCATTGACGTCATCTCAGTGAAATTCTCATCTGCTGGCATCTGCATGGCAGACATGTCGTGCCCGGCGTGGGGATCTGCAGAGACGGAGCCCGCCGCAATAGAAAGCTGTGAGGTAAACAAACCGGCGACCAGAACAGGTATGGCCTTCAAATTTCTCTTCATTCGCATCATTCCTCCACCCGGACTTCACGAAACATTCCCATTTCCATGTGATAGAGCAAATGGCAGTGATACGCCCAGCGGCCAAGCGCATCTGCTGTCACTCTGTAACTGCGTTTTGTACCAGGGGGAACATCTATTGTGTGTTTACGAACCATGAAATTACCGTTTTCATCTTCCAGATCGCTCCACATACCATGCAGGTGAATGGGGTGAGTCATCATGGTATCGTTGATCAGCGTGATCCTGAGCCGCTCACCGTATTTCAGCAGCACCGGTGCGGCATCTGAAAACTTGATTCCGTTAAATGACCAGGCAAACTTTTCCATGTGGCCGGTTAAATGCAGTTCTATGGTACGGCCAGGTTCACGTCCGTCAGGATCCTCAAAGCGGCTTTTCAAATCCGCGTACGTGAGAACCTTTCTTCCGTTATTTCGAAGACCAATACCCGGATCATTTAATTTCGGAGAGACGCTCATCGCCTGCATATCAACCAGTGGGTTATCCGTTTCTGACGCAGGATGACTTTGCATACCCGGCATTCCGGCCATCCGGGAATGATCCATACCGGCCATGCTGCTGTGATCCATGGGCGCGGAGGATGTCCCGCTATCCGGAAGGTCAGCACCGTCCATAGACATCATCTCTCCGCTGTTATCCATGCCTCCCATCTGGCTGTGGTCCATTCCTGCCATATCATGTCCCATTCCCCCCATACCCATATCTTCCATGGTCAACAGAGGACGGGGATCGAGGGGGGGAACGGCAGCACTTAACCCCTCTCTCGTGGCCAGTGTCCCTCGAGCGTAACCGGTCCTGTCCATGGATTGTGCGAAGATGGTATAGGCCTCACCCTGAGGCTCCACAATGACATCATAGGTTTCGGCAACGGCAATCCTGAATTCGTCAACGGTAACCGGGTTTACATACTGGCCATCTGCAGCCACGACCGTCATTTTCAGCCCGGGGATACGGATATCGAAATAGGTCATTGCCGAGCCGTTGATAAACCGTAAGCGTATCTTTTCACCGGGACGGAACAGTCCGGTCCAGTTTTTCAGCGGGGCCTGCCCGTTCATGAGATAGGTGTAGGTGTAGCCACTGACATCCGCGAGGTCAGTCGGATTCATTTTCATTTCAGCCCACATTTTCCGATCGGCAATGGTGGCTGACAGCCCCCTGGTATTCACGTCGCGGAAAAAAGAGCCAACGGTTGGTTTATTGAAATTGTAGTAATCCGACTGTTTTTTTAATTTTTTCAGCAGGCTGTGAGGATTTTCATCGGTCCAGTCAGACAACATGACCACATGCTCACGATCGTAAGTAAACGGTTCTGGCTCCCCGGCATCGATGATAATGGCACCGTATACCCCCTCCTGTTCCTGCAGACCGGAATGGCTGTGGTACCAGTAAGTCCCGTTCTGCTTAACCTTAAAGGTGTAAACGTAGGTATCATCAGGCTCTATGCCCATAAAACTCAGCCCCGGAACACCATCCATATTGGCCGGAAGAATAATGCCGTGCCAGTGAATGGACGTCTGTTCATTAAGACGGTTTTTGACCTTCAGGGTAATGGTGTCACCTTCTTTCCAGCGAAGAACGGGCCCCGGCAGGCCTCCATTGATTGTTTTGGCCTGACGCTCACTGCCCGTGATATTGACGGCCGTTTCACCAATGGTCAGGTCAAACTGAGTACCCTGCAGGGATGCGGCAACTGGCAGGCTCAGACTGGAACGCGCATTGAAACTCCATACGCCAAGACTTCCGGCTACGCCAGAGAGGGTTAACCCCTTCAGGAAAGTTCGTCGAGACGTTTTCAACAGCATGCGCATTCCCTTATTTAAAGTATGGTTACTGACAGAATTCGAGAACCGATTTAAATTAAATTACTGGTTCATCCACTTACAATGAAATGAATCTAGCACACCTTAAGAAACAAATTCATTACAATCGTGTAATGTACATAGCTGTATTACATTTACGTCATCTTCCCCACAGGTTGATTATTTTTATATATGATCATAAGGACATCTTTTATGTACCTCAGAAGGTAATTACACATGAATATATTAATCACGACCACTGCGTTTACAGCTTTATTTTGTGGGGCAGCTTTTGCTCAGTCCAGTGATATTGCCCATGAAGCACATCGATTTGTTAATAATGCCTCAGCCGTCAGTCATGTGAATTCCTCGACGCATGAAAACTTACCGGACAGGGTTAATAAAAACAACACGCCCTCATTCTCTGAAATGAATGAACATGAAAGGGCCATTGTTGCTCATTCATTTATGAACAACAGCGCGTCCTATGCGCATCAGAAAATGATTGAGGAACATAAAAAAATGCTGTCCGGCAGTGATGCAAATTCAAAGACCTCGTCTTCTTCTTTTAACGAACTGAATGCCGGAGAAAAAGCCGCTCTCGTGCATGAGCAGGTCAATAATGCCGGTGCGGAAGCACATCAGACGCAGGCAAGAAAGCTTCGCGGGCTGTATTCGACCAGGTAACTGCAGGCGGGTTAGTGCTTAGCGTCAGGTGCGCAGCAGGGCTTTACTGACGGGTTACGTAGCAGGACATGAGCCCCATATTGCTCTGCCGTAACCTGTTTCAGTCCCGTTAATCATCACCGTCGGGCTGGTCATACAGTTCCCAGAGCTTCAGGAGCAAACGGGAAACAAGATATGTTACAAAAATGACGACCATCAACGGTGCTCCCGATTAACTGACAGATGACACGCCTCCTGAAAACCCCTAGCATACGCCGCAGTGTTCATGCTAACGGCGAATTCCAGTAAATGTATTCTACCGATGTCGTAAAAGAAAATGCCTACCTTTCAGCCACCCGCTCGGGGCTGGAATCGAACGAGATCGCTACTCTTCAGCGCTCCTTGCCTTCCCGGTTTAATCTGCGGCATTTGAAAAAAAATGAATCATTAAAACTCGTACTGCAAAAGAAAGCGGGAAAATCACGTGTCGTGGCCTATAAATTTACGTCCGGTTCATTTAATTACACGGCGTATCGTATATCAGATAAAAAGTTCTATAACCTTTCCGATACTTCCGGGAAAGGCAGTCTCGATTATCCGTTACCGGCCACAGCAAGACTCAGTTCGCCTTTCAATCCTGCAAGACTTAACCCGGTATCGGGAAAAGTGAGTCCCCATAATGGCATTGATTATTCCATGCCCATGAACACGAAAATAGTCAGCGTCATCGACGGAAAAATCACCCGGGCCGAATACAACAGTACCATGGGATATTTTGTTGAAGTAACGGGAAAAGCCGGTGTTAAAACTCGCTATCTCCACCTCAATAAAATACTCGTTACTAAAGGGGCCAGGGTTACACGGGGAGGTGCTATTGCGTTATCCGGTAACAGCGGACGTTCATCCGGTCCTCATCTGCATTACGAGCTGGTCATCAATAACAACCCTGTTAACTCTCTGGCGTTCCGGGCAGCGGCACCCGCTGATAACAAACTCGAACAGCATGCCTTTGCGCATGCCAGAGACTACGAACGATACCTGGACTGATAACGGGACCGCGACGCGGCCCCGTCTGCCGGATTAATTTTTTTTATCGTTTTCACTTCCGTGATGTTGATGATCTCCATGCCCTCCGTGGCCGTGGAAAAGATGCATTAGCGGGCAGACCAGCAATAACAGATATGGCCAGTAACCTGCCACATGTGACCAGTGTTCGCGCAGGAGGGCAAATGCCGCGATCGCGGCGACAGCAATAAGCGCATAGGTGGTACTTTTCATACTGGACTCCTTCTGTTCGTAACTGACCCTTCACTCAGTGTTATTTCCCGAGCCTGACACTTTTCAGACGCAACGCATTCACAATGACGCTGACGGAGGAAAGAGCCATGGCCGCCGCCGCAATAACTGGCGACAGCAGTATTCCATACACAGGATAAAGCAGACCTGCAGCCACAGGCACGCCAAGTGCGTTGTAGATAAATGCAAAAAACAGATTCTGACGGATATTTTTCATGGTGATCTCTGACAGATGACGGGCCCTGTTCAGTATCATCAAGTCGCCTTTGAGAAGGGTGACTCCGGCACTTTCAATTGCCACATCTGTACCCGTTCCCATGGCTATACCCACGTCAGCCGCTGCCAGCGCCGGGGCATCATTCACACCGTCTCCGGCCATCGCAACCACATGGCCAGACTCTTTCAGTCGGGTTATCACTGCTTTTTTGCCATCCGGCAGAATTCCGGCTTCAACCTCATCTATTCCCAGTTTCCGTGCGACTGCTTCAGCAGTAAGCTGGTTATCCCCGGTGAGCATAACGATGCGGATCCCCGCCTGACGCAAAGCTTTAAGCGCATCCGGCGTGGTTGTTTTCACGGGATCCGAGATAGCTATCAGGCCTGCAAGGTCCCCGTCTGTGGCCACATAGATAACGGTAGCGCCTTCCATCCGCAACGTATCCGCAACGGCCTTTTGATTATCAATAACTATACTGTTTTCCTGCATAGCCAGTTCATTACCAATAACAACCCGTTGACCTTCGACATCGCCTGAGACACCTTTACCCGACGGTGCATCGAAATGAGTGACTGCGGGTATTGCGATCCCCTTTTCCTGTGCTGCTTTAACTACTGCCATACCCAGCGGATGCTGCGAGCCTTTTTCCACTGCGGCTGTTACACGCAAAAGAGATGTTTCCCCACCCGGATTGAGACTGATAATCCCTGTCACCGTAGGCGAACCTTCCGTGAGCGTGCCTGTTTTGTCGACAACCAGCGTGTCCACTTTTTCAAGACGCTCAAGGGCTTCGGCATTCCTGATTAACACCCCGGCCTGGGCTCCTTTGCCCACCCCCACCATTATCGACATCGGCGTGGCCAGCCCCAGCGCGCAGGGACAGGCAATAATCAGGACCGACACAGCCGCAATGAGACCGTGCGCCATCCTGGGCTCGGGCCCCCAGACAGACCAGATCACGAAAGCAACAACCGCGATAAGTATCACCAGAGGAACAAACCAGCCTGAAACGCTGTCAGCCATTCTCTGGATGGGGGCACGCGAACGCTGTGCATCAGCGACCATCTGAACAATTCGTGAGAGCATTGTTTCATCACCGACTTTCTCTGCACGGATGATGAGACTCCCTGTCTGATTAATGGTCCCCCCGATGACAGGGTCACCCTCCGTTTTGGTAACCGGCATAGATTCCCCGGTCACCATCGATTCATCAACGGTTGTTTTGCCTTCGATCACGATACCGTCGACCGGAATACTCTCTCCAGGTCTGATGCGGAGCTTATCGCCAGGCAGGACATCTTCCGCATTAATATCCGTTTCATGACCGTCATGATCCAGCCGTCTGGCGGTTTTGGGGGCAAGGTTCAGAAGCGCAGTAATGGCGCCTGAGGTTTGTTCCCGTGCCCGCAGCTCAAGAACCTGTCCCAGCAGAACAAGCACCGTAATAACTGCTGCGGCTTCAAAATAAACGGCCACCAGGCCATCCATGTTTCTGAACGATGCAGGAAACCAGGAGGGGAAGACGGTTGCAATGACGCTGTAAACCCAGGCTACGCCGGTCCCCATTGCAACAAGGGTAAACATATTCAGGGAGCGGTTACGTAACGACATTCCGGCCCGGGCGAAGAATGGCCAGCCACACCACAACACGACAGGGGAGGCCAGAAGCAGCTGCAGCCATGTGTTGTACTGTGGCGGTACTGTATTCCTCAACTCGGGAAACAGATGAGATCCCATTTCGAGTACCAGAACCGGAAACGCCAGCAACAACCCCAGCCAGAAGCGTCTTGTCATGTCGTGAAGTTCATCACTCGGCCCCGTGGATGCCGTAGCTACGAGCGGCTCCAGTGCCATTCCACAGACAGGACAGCTTCCGGGACCACTGCGGCGTATCTCCGGGTGCATCGGACATGTCCACACACCTTCAGAATTCTCTTTTTCCGCCTGGTGGTGAGGCTGTTTTATCTGATCAGGGCTGACTTCGTGATGATCGTGGTGATGGTGATGGGAATGTTCACTGGCATCTTCGGTAAGATAACGATCGGGATGGGCTTTAAATTTACTCTCACAGCTGGCGGAGCAGAAATAAAGTTGATGGTCCTGGTATCGAATGCTGCTGTGCGCCCTGTCGGGCAGGATGGCCATCCCGCACACGGGATCTCTCACCTTATGCAATACGTGGCCCTCGTCCGGGGATAATGTCTGCTCAGAAGCAGTCTGGTTGTTGTGTTGCACTGCATTGTCATTTTTCACAGTAACTCTCCTTATGCATACCGAAGCATCTTCTGTCTTCAGGGTATGTCATGGATGCGATTACCACGAATATCGCCGGCACAGGAGTGCCTGCTACCGGCGTCCCGTTATCAGCCGTTCCGCTGACTATTCGATTCGCTGGAAGACTTTTTTACTTCCATCCGGTGAGAATGCGATAACATCGTAAGCCTCTTTTCGGGCTCCCATCTCCATTCCAGGACTTCCTGCTGGCATACCGGGGGTGGCGAGACCGTATATACCTGAACCAGACTGCATTGCCTTATGTATCGTTGTCGCAGGCACATGGCCTTCAATGATCAAATTACCGGCAACCGCGGTATGACAACTTCGCAGTCCTGCAGGAATAGCATGCTTTTCTTTCAGGGCTGACAGCGCCTGATCATTCATGACGTGAGTTCGTACTTCAAACCCGTCTTTTTCCATCGCCTTGCCCCACAGGGAACAACAGCCACAGTTTTCAGATTTGTACATATCAATCACTTTTTCACTCGCCATCGCGGGCAGTGAAAGGCCGAGAGCCAGCGCCATCAGAACCACTTTTTTCATACTCACCTCTGTATATTATCGATTTAAACCCTGACGTCAGGGTGAATCAGTAAAGAAGGACACCCACAGGGGGTGCCCTTTCAGGTTCAGGACACGCTTTTTTTATGTCTGCGCAGCCAGATTAATTTGTAGGCGGCAGGAATAATGAACAGGGACAGCAGCGGAGCCGTGATCATCCCACCAATCATGGGTGCCGCGATACGGCTCATGACTTCTGAACCTGCACCGGTTCCCCAGAGTATTGGCAGCAGACCCGCAATGATCACCGCCACGGTCATGGCTTTCGGCCGGACACGCAGTACGGCACCATGATAGAGGGCTTCATCAAGGCCTTCCGGTGTGAACGTCTCTTTACGGGACAATTCCGGGTGCGCTTCAATGGCATGACGCAGATACATCAGCATGACCACGCCAAACTCTGCTGCCACCCCGGCCAGAGCGATAAACCCCGTTCCGGTTGCGACAGACATATGGAAGCCCTGCCAGTACAGGAACCATATCCCGCCAACCAGGGCGAACGGCAGGCTCATCAGGATCAGCAGGGCTTCATCAACCCGGCGGAATGCCAGATACAACAGGATGAAGATGATCATCACCGTCATCGGCACCATCAGCTTCAGTTTCTTGTTGGCATGCTCAAGCAGTTCAAACTGTCCGGAGAATGACACGCTGGTACCCGGTCTCAGTTTCACTTTCTGACTGATCGCCGTTTTAATGTCATTAACCACCGACACCATATCCCTGCCGCGCGCGTCAATGTAAATCCAGCTGGCTGGACGGGCATTTTCCGTTTTCAGCATAGTCGGCCCGGAAACGACCTTAATATCCGCAACATCGCCCAGCGTGATCTGCTGCTTCATCGGGGTCAGGATCGGCATCTGTTTCAGGGCCTGCGGGCTGTTCCGGTAATCCTGCGGATAGCGGATATTAATCGGGTACCGGGCCACGCCTTCAACCGTTTCCCCTACCGTCGCGCCGCCGATGGCTGATGAGATGAACAGCTGCACATCGCCCACCGTCATTCCGTAGCGGGAGGCTTTTTCCCGGTTGATATCCACATCAATGTAGCGCCCGCCTTCCAGTCGCTCTGCGAGAGCAGACACTACGCCGGGTACGGTTTTGGCGACCGCTTCGATACTCTGCGCCGTTGCATCGATATCGGACAGAACCGTTCCGGACACCTTGATACCTATCGGGCTTTTGATCCCGGTTGAGAGCATATCAATACGGTTACGGATTGGCGGCACCCAGAGGTTTGCCAGCCCCGGTAAACGGACGGTCCTGTCGAGTTCTTCAATAATCTTGTCAATCGTCATGCCTGGACGCCACTGATCCTCAGGTTTGAGCTGGATCGTGGTTTCAACCATTTCGAGCGGTGCGGAATCCGTGGCGGTCTCTGCTTTACCGGTCTTGCCAAATACAGAGGCCACTTCAGGAACGCTTTTGATTAACTTGTCCGTCGTCTGCAGGAGCGCTGCAGCTTCAGCCGGAGAGACACCCGGCAGGGTCGACGGCATATACAACAGGTCGCCCTCGTTAATCTTCGGCAGAAACTCACCGCCCACCTGGCTCAGCGGCCAGATAACGGTGAAAATGGACAAGGCCGCAACCAGCAGGGTTGTTTTTGGCCAGTGGAGAACCCGCAACAGCAATGGATGATACGCTTTGATCAGTACCCGGTTCAGGGGGTTACTGGTCTCTGCAGGAATTTTCCCCCGGATCCAGAATCCCATCAGAATCGGAATGACGATGATGGCCAGCGCGGCCGCGCCCGCCATGGAGTACGTTTTCGTGAATGCCAGCGGGCCAAACAGACGTCCTTCCTGACCTTCCAGGGTAAAGATAGGAATAAAGGACAGGGTGATGATCAGCAGGCTGATAAACAGTGCGGGTCCCACTTCAACGGAGGCATCGGTAATCACCTTCCAGCGGGTGGCGTTGTCAATCTGCTCACCCGGATGCTGATGATCCCACTCCTCAAGCCGCTTATGCGCATTCTCAATCATCACAATGGCGGCATCCACCATCGCACCGACGGCAATCGCTATCCCTCCCAGCGACATGATATTGGCGTTCAGTCCCTGGAAGTGCATGACGATAAAGGCGATACACAGACCAAGCGGCAGAGAGATAATCGCCACCAGGGCAGAACGTACGTGCCACAGGAACAGGGCACAGACGATGGCCACCACGATAAACTCTTCCAGAAGTTTGGAACTGAGGTTATCAATCGCCCGGTCGATGAGCTGGCTGCGATCGTAGGTGGTCACGATTTCAACGCCTTCCGGCAGGCTGGCCTTCAGCGTCTCAAGTTTATCCCTCACTGCCGTGATAACGTCGCGTGCATTTTTACCCGACCGCAGGATCACCACGCCGCCAGCGACTTCGCCCTGGCCGTTCAGCTCGGCAATACCACGCCGCATTTCAGGCCCGGTCTGCACGCGGGCAACATCCCGCAGATAAACCGGCACGCCGTTCTCGCCTGTTTTCAGGACGATGTTATTAAAATCATCAATGCTCTGAAGATAACCGCTGGCACGGACCATATACTCAGCTTCGGCCATTTCAACGGATGAGCCACCGGCCTCCTGGTTAGACGATTCAAGGGCCTGTTTCACTTCGGGCAGGCTGATACCATACTGAGACAATTTTACCGGATTGACCTGAATCTGGTACTGTTTCACCACGCCGCCAACCGAAGCGACCTCAGCCACGTTCGGGATGGTTTTCAGCTCAAATTTCAGGAACCAGTCCTGCAGAGAACGCAGTTCTGAAAGGTCGTGTTTTCCGCTGCGATCGACAAGGGCATATTCAAATATCCAGCCCACCCCCGTGGCGTCCGGACCGATTTCAGAACTCACACCGGCGGGCAGTTTTCCCTGTACCTGGTTCAGGTACTCCAGCACGCGGGAACGGGCCCAGTACAGATCGGTGCCGTCTTCAAAAATGACATACACATACGAATCACCGAACTGTGAAAAACCACGCACGGTTTTTGCGCCAGGCACGGACAGCATGGTGGTGGTAAGTGGATAGGTGACCTGGTTTTCTACAATCTGCGGGGCCTGGCCGGGATAGCTGGTTTTGATAATGACCTGCACATCTGACAGGTCAGGCAAGGCATCGACAGGCGTGTTAATAATCGTCCATGTGCCCCAGATGCTGAGAAACAGGGCCCCCATCATGACCAGGAAACGGTTGGCGACAGAGCGCCGGATAATCCATTCAATCATCGTCGTCTCCTCAGTGCCCTGAATGCATATTTACAGGCTGGTCAGACATTGCTGGCATACTGCTTTCTGTTTTTTCAGGGTGGCGCATACGTTCCAGTGCGCCCGTAATATTGGCTTCAGAGTCAATGAGGAACAGGCCACTGACCACCACGGTATCGCCTTCATTCAGGCCGGAGCCGATGCCGGACTGTTGCTGTGACTCATGCAGAACGTGGATCTGTTTCGGCACAAACTTGCCTTCATCATCAACAGTAATCACGCGCTGTTCTTTGCCGGTATCGATAACGGCCTGGCTTGGTATCAGCAGCATCTCCTGGCTTCTGGTATTCAGTTTCAGATAGGCATTCATGCCCGGCTTGAGAAACTCATCCTTATTAGAAACCTGGAGACGGACCTGAAGCGTACGGGTTGTCTGATCCACGCTGGGAAGAATATTCCATTTTTCGACATGGAATGTTTTATCCGGATAAGCCGGTACCGAAATTTCAAACTGCGACGTATCTTTCAGCAGATAGGCGATAGATTCTGGCACTGCAGCGCTGATCCAGACCGGGTCCATTCCCTGAATCTGAGCCACCACCTTATCTTTCGAAATATTCATGCCGGTGCGCAGGTCAAATGCAGTAATGACACCATCAATAGGTGCTTTAATGGTAAAACGGGTCTGAATGCTCCGGGTAGAACGCAGTCTCTGAATATCCTCTTCCGGCATACCTGCCAGGCGAAGCCGTTCCAGAACGCCTTTAATTTGCGTGGAAGTACCACCGGTGCTGGATAACAGAAGGAATTCACTCTGTGCTTCCACCCAGTCCGGAATGGTAATATCGATAAGTGGCGTCCCCTTCTTCACATGATCGCCAATCGTCATGGGGTAGACTTTTTCGACAAACCCGTCAGAACGCGCCTGCACAATAACAAACTGATACTCGTTATAGCTGACATTAGCCGGGATTGTCTGAGAATAATTCAGCATTCCTCGCGTGACTTTTTGCGTTTTTAATCCCAGATTCTGAACCTGGGTTGGGTCGATACGGATCCCGCCACTGCTTTTATCGCCACTGTCATCAGCATATTTTGGCACCAGGTCCATATCCATAAAGGGCGATTTTCCGGGTTTATCAAATTTGGTATCCGGTTTCATTGGGTCATACCAGAAAAGCACCTTTCGTTCCGGTGCCTTTTGTTCTGTTTTTTCTGTCTTTTGTGCTGAGTTTACATACTGCCAGGCAGTAACCGATATCAGCCCCCCTGCTATGAGGCTGCTGATAATTATTGCAGCATATTTTATCTTTAAAGAAGCCATACAATTTTCCGCTAAAAAATCAAAACACCTGGCATATGCGCCTGACGGTTAACTCACACATATACCTATGTGAATGTACAGGCGCACAGGATGTAATCGCTCCGGACAGCCAATCAGGACTGCGTCACGTTAATGCTTTTGAGTAAGGAGATATTGCCCTGCTGAATAAACGAGAAATCGACATGGTTGCCTGTTTTCAGGGCATTAATAGCATCGTCTGCATTAACAAAAGTAAAGCGCATGGTCATTGCAGGCCAGCCCACCGCTGGAATTGCTTCATGCGAAATGGTGATTTTCTTAGTATTCATATCAATGTCTTTAACGACACCGGTGCCCTTGATAACTTGCTGTACCGAAGCATCACTGGCAGTATTCATATCGCCATGCTGATGTGTTTCAGCATGAAGACCGGCAGAAAACATGACAGAGAAGGCACCAAATAAAACGGCTTTAAGTGAATTACGCATTTTAATTTCCTGATTAATTAAATAAATTTACTCTACCCAACCGCCACCCAGCGCGGTAAACAGATTAATTTCGTTAACCTGCCGGGAATAGGTAAGATCGAGAATGGTTTGCTGGGTAGCGAAGAGGGAACGTTCTGCATCCAGCACTTCGATGTAACTGACAGCACCACTTGCATACAATCCTCTGGCACGCTGGAGAGTTATCTGAAGTGAATCAAGATAACGCTGCTGTGACTCAAGTTGCTGGCTAAGGCTGTCGCGCAGCGCAAGCGTGTCGGAAACATCCTTAAAGGCTGACTGAATTTTTTGTTCGTAATTAACCACCGACTGTTGCTGGCGAATTTCAGCCAGCTTCAGATTGGCTTTATTCCTGCCAGCATTAAATATAGGAATTTCAATTTTAGGGATAAAATTCCACATTCCACTTCCTGACGTAAACAGGCTGGACAGCTCCGTACTGCTTGCGGAAAGACCACTGGTCAGGGTAATTGAGGGGAAAAAGGCCGCTCGCGCTGCGCCAATATTGGCATCAGCCGCTTTCAGCTGATATTCCGCTTCCATAATATCCGGTCGCTGCAGCAAAATTTGTGAAGACAGATTTGGTGGCAATTTTACTGGGGCTATCTCCCCGCCTTTCATCCCTTTTTCTGACGGAAGTGCGCGGTACGTTCCCAGCACCAGTTGCAGGGCATTGTTTGCCTGAGCCAGATCGCCTTCTCGTTTGGCTATTTCGGCGCGGGTACTTTCGATTTGTCCTCGCGCCTGTTCAAGTGCCAGAACGTTCGTACTCCCGGTCACGAGCTGCTGCTCAACGAAAGCATAGGACTGTTGATAATTTTTCAGCGTTTCCCGCGCAATACGAAGTTGTTCGTACGCCAGTTGCTGGCTGAAATAGCTTTGTGAAACGTTGGATACCAGCAGGATGTGTACGGCCCGACGGGCTTCTTCGCTGGCAAAGTAGTTCTGGCGATCAGCATCACTCATGTTCTTAAGTTTGCCGAAAAAATCGAGCTCATAGCTGAGCTCCAGTCTCGCGTCGTACTCCTGTGTGGTCGGCTTGTCACCTTTCAGACCACCGCTGTATGTTATCCCGGATGAGGCATTCAGCTGGGGATAACGATCTGCATCCGTGACGTTGAACTGGGCTCGGGCCTCTTCAACCTTCAGGGCAGCCATTCTCAAATCACGGTTATTAGTCAGAGCTTCACCGATCAACCGGGTAACCTGGGGATCGACAAAAAAGTTACGCCAGCCCGTATCCTGATAGCCATTTACCGCTGGCGTCAGGCTGTTATGGGACAGTGAAAACTGCTGGGGTACCGGTGCTGCGGGCCGCTGATATTCAGGCGCAAGCGACACGCAGCCTGCCAGGATGAATATCGTGCTAATGCTGAGTAATTTTAATTTGAACATAACGCTTCTCGTCCAGGCAGACCTGGTAAATGGTTCAAATGAAGTCCAGAGTATTGATAGGGGTACTTTACCTAACGCTCTCTGTTTGCCGGGTGACAGGATAATGACAATGTTGTCATTTTTGCTGTAATCCGTTGATAACGATCGTGGGCGCAATAGAATGACATTAGCAGCCAGCCGGGGAGCAAGATGAAAATATTGATCGTCGAAGACGAAATTAAAACAGGTGAATATCTCAGCAAAGGGCTTACAGAGGCAGGGTTCGTAGTGGATCACGCTGATAATGGTCTTACCGGATATCATCTCGCCATGACAGCCGAGTATGATTTAGTCATTCTGGATATCATGCTACCTGATGTGAACGGCTGGGATATCATCCGCATGCTGCGCACTGCCGGAAAGGGTATGCCGGTCTTACTGCTGACAGCCCTCGGCACGATCGAACATAGGGTCAAAGGACTGGAACTGGGTGCGGACGATTATCTGGTTAAACCCTTTGCGTTTGCCGAACTGCTCGCCCGGGTGAGAACCCTTCTGAGGCGGGGAAACACGATGATCACGGAAAGCCAGTTTAAGGTGGCTGACCTCTCGATTGATCTCGTATCCAGAAAAGTCAGTCGCGCCGGAAACCGCATTGTGCTCACCAGTAAAGAGTTCAGCCTGCTGGAATTCTTCATTCGCCATCAGGGAGAGGTTCTTCCCCGCTCCCTGATTGCCTCTCAGGTCTGGGACATGAATTTTGACAGCGACACTAATGCGATCGATGTCGCAGTAAAGCGACTCCGCGCTAAAATAGACAACGATTACGAGACAAAGCTGATCCAGACAGTCCGGGGCGTGGGCTACATGCTGGAGGTCCCGGATGCATAGCAAACCTTCCAGACGCCCTTTCTCACTCGCTCTGCGGCTGACCTTTTTTATCAGCCTGTCCACGATACTGGCTTTTATCGCATTCACCTGGTTTATGCTGCATTCTGTTGAAAATCATTTTGCCGAGCAGGATGTCAGCGATCTTCAACAAATCAGCACCACACTGAACCGTATACTGCAGTCCCCGGTGGATCCGGATGATAAAAAAATAAGCAAAATAAAGGAATCAATTGCCAGCTACCGCAACGTTGCCCTTTTGCTCCTCAATCCCAGGGGGGAAGTGCTCTTTAGCTCAGCTCAGGGGGCGGCACTACGCCCGGCAGTGAATTCAGCAGATTTTAGCGAGCACAGCCGCGCACGGGATGTCTTTCTCTGGACGGTGGAGGATCCTGCGGGACCGATGGATACCGGGTCCGAAATGAAGATGGAAACATACAGGATTATCGCCTCCTCTGGTCAGGCGATATTTCAGGGCAAACAGCAGAACTATGTCATGCTGACTGGCCTATCCATTAATTTCCATCTCCATTACCTCGATGCGCTGAAAAAGAACCTGATTGCGATTGCCGTCGTGATAAGCCTGTTGATTGTTCTGATCATTCGAATCGCTGTCCGTCAGGGGCACCTGCCCCTTCGTAATGTCAGCAATGCCATTAAAAACATCACCTCCGAGAATCTTGATGCGCGACTGGAACCGACACGCGTTCCCATTGAGCTGGAGCAACTGGTTATCTCGTTCAATCATATGATTGGAAAGATTGAGGATGTCTTTACCCGCCAGGCCAATTTCTCTGCCGATATCGCGCATGAGATCAGAACGCCCATCACCAATCTGGTGACGCAGACTGAAATCGCACTGAGTCAGGATCGAACACAGAGGGAACTTGAGGATGTCCTCTATTCCAGTCTTGAAGAGTATAACCGGATGACCAAAATGGTCAGCGATATGCTGTTCCTGGCACAGGCAGATAATAATCAGCTGATACCTGACAGGGTCATGTTTGACCTCAGAGCGGAAGTCATGAAAGTCTTCGAGTTTTTCGAAGCCTGGGCCGAAGAACGCAATATCACGCTCAAATTTAACGGGATGCCCTGCCTGGTTGAGGGAGATCCACAAATGTTCAGAAGGGCGATCAATAATCTGTTATCCAATGCCCTGCGTTATACCCCGGAGGGACAGGCAATCACCGTCTCAATAAGAGAGCAGGAGAGCTTTTTTGACCTTGTGATTGAAAATCCGGGGAAACCAATCCCTGAAGAGCATTTATCAAGGTTGTTTGACCGTTTTTATCGGGTGGATCCGTCCAGACAACGAAAAGGAGAAGGCAGCGGCATCGGCCTTGCGATTGTGAAGTCAATCGTGGAAGCACATCACGGAAGAGTGCAGGTGGAATCGGACGTACACTCAACGCGTTTTATCTTATCCGTGCCCAGACTGGAGAAAATGATTCCGGACACCCAGTGCTGGGAATAAAGATTTAAATGACAAAGATGTCATTAGCCTGTCATGCAGCAAACAGAAGCCATTCGATATAATTAGTGCAACTTATCAGGAAGGCTGGATTGCTTTATCAATATCCGGCGTCAGTGGACGCCAGGAAATGAATATCCAGTCCCCTCCCGGAGAAATAAACACTTCCGAACCTGTTTCAGTTATGGAACTGAAAACACCGGTTGTACTCCCCCGGACATCACTAATTAAGAAATGGAGAGTTATCATGAAAAATATCGTATTAGCATCCTTGCTGGGCTTTGGCTTAATTTCTTCGGCCTGGGCCACTGAAACCGTGAATATCCATGAGCGGGTCAACAATGCACAGGCACCTGCTCACCAGATGCAGTCTGCTGCGGCTCCTGTCGGGATCCAGGGGACTGCACCTCGTATGGCCGGTATGGACCAGCATGAACAGGCCATTATTGCTCATGAAACCATGACGAACGGGTCGGCGGATGCGCACCAGAAAATGGTGGAAAGTCATCAGAGGATGATGGGAAGTCAGACCGTTTCCCCTACCGGGCCGTCGAAGTCATTAGCGGCAATGAATGAGCATGAAAGAGCTGCAGTTGCCCATGAATTTATGAATAACGGTCAGTCTGGCCCACATCAGGCCATGGCCGAAGCGCATCGTCGCATGCTCAGTGCAGGCTGACGGCGAGGGAAGTATCTGTGCTGTCCTTATTTCCTTGATAGATTTTTCCGTAACCGGATATATGGCAACATCTTTGCCCCCTACAGGGGGCATTTTTATCAGATTCTGCTACAGTTAACGGGCATCAACGCTAAAAGGATATTTTTTATGAAAGCCAGAAACACTTTATTTGCAGTATTAATGTTATCCCTGCCAGCGATTTCAGCAGAACATTCAGAAATGAAAATGACTGATATGTCTACCTCGGCTTCGTCACAGGAATATATGGCTGGCATGAAAGACATGCATGACAAAATGATGGCTGCCGTAAATGAGTCCGATCCCGACAAGGCTTTTGCGAAAGGCATGGTAGCGCACCATGAAGGGGCAATAGCAATGGCTGAGACCGAGCTCAAATACGGAAAAGATCCGAAAATGAGAAAGCTCGCGCAGGACATCATTAAAGCTCAAAAAGGTGAAATTGAGCAGATGAATAAATGGCTTGATAGTCAAAAGTAAACATTGTAGAAATGTCACGACAAGCGTGATTTTACATCGTTCCTGGGCGCGGGAGTCGGTTAATCTTTATATAATTCAAACCCGATTAATTTCGGGTTTTTACTACTCTGTACTCCGGTCCTTTGTTGAGGACCGGAATATATGCACCTGAGATGCTTATTTAATACATTATCTCGTCATGGATACAATGTCGCTCAGGATCTCAACCAGCTCGCTTCTCTCCTGCGTTCCGTCATGATAGGTTGATCTTGAGATGATTCTTTCTGATGTCATCTGAGGCCAGAATTTATCTAGTACATTATCGGGTTTCATTCCCACAGCCCGGCCGATTATTTTTTTAGCGTCACAGGTGTCCGTAAACGTGACGGCTACACCAGTAATTTCCTCGATAAGATCCGGGCACAGATAGTTTTCTATCTCACGTTTGCGCGTAGCGAAAAATACCTTACCGGCCTCCTCTACTTCTTTTTTACGCTTCTGGATGGACAGAACCTGTGCAGGGTCTCCCCCAATATCGGAGTCCAGAAATACGCACCAGGGAAGCCCCAGATCTTTGGCCAGATTCAATGTAACCCAGTGTTTGACGCTACCACACCCTCCTATGAGGACTGGCACTATTTTCACGTCCTCCAGAGAGGCTGGCAGCGCACCTGACTGTTTTAATGAACTGGCCGCATGCCTCAGGAAAGTAACATCCGACTTTCCCTCTACCAGAACAATCCCCTGCGCCCTTTCCATACCGGTCTCTGGCAGCACCCCCAGGCTTTCAGTGGCTTCCTTCAGCACTGCGTCATCCGGCATTTTTACTACGGGTTCACCCGCCTCATTTCGGGTAACATAACGTACGCCTTCGACAGGGATTAATCCGGCCAGCGCCGGGACATGGGTGGTGACGATAATCTGACGGTGCGGCTGGCCTGCCAGTGCCAGTAACGCTTTCATCAGCATCATCTGATAGTTCGGATGCTGTGACGTTTCAGGCTCCTCTATGGCATAAATCACATTTCTGGGCGTCCCCGCGACATTCTTTTCAGCCTCAGCCCGAAAAAAATTCAACAGGATAAGCCTCCTTATCCCGCTGCCGCGCTTATTGATGGGGATGCCATTTTCCCCGTCCAGGGTGAAATTGAAGGTCCACTTGGGTTTCTCCTTAAATCGTGGAGTCAGTTCACTGGCGAGTTCGGGGGCCATTTCACGTAATTTATCCAGCGTTCTCTGTGCGACATCCAGGACGCTGTCCTGAATCTCATTTTCCAGCGCTGTAATTTTGTCCTGCAGCGCAGCCTGAGCGTCTTTTACGGCCTGCTGTAAGGGGTTTTTAGCTTCGGAATCCCCGTCGCTGCTTTCCCTGTCGGCTTTGAAAATCGCATACGTGGGCAGCAAATCGAGGATCTTACCCCATAATGATTTTGTGTCGGTTCCGAACTCTTTATCGACATCCAGCATAATTTCCGAACAGGTATAGGGGGCTGCGGCTTCCCTGATGGCCTGACGCCATAACGATGCAGTGCGTTTATCCGCCACATTTTTTTCAACTTCTTTTCCCACCGCCTTGAGCTCAGAAATTTTCATGCCCAGTAAATTTCTCAGGGGCTCCTCATCCGGGTGGATGCAGCGGATGCAGGTCTGCTCCGGTTTTCCTGAGGTCGTTGCTTTAAACGTTTTGACGATTTCAAAATTGCCGTCCTCATTCAGCAGATGTTCTGAGGCGAGCGTGGTCTGCACCCTGTCGTCGATCATGATAAAATCGGGCAGGTCATCAAATTCACAGGCTATTTCAAAACGGCCGTCCCCTTCTCTTAGGCTGAAACAGTTCATGTCATTCTTGTCAGCCTTCATTCCTTCTGTTTCAAAAAAAATAGCCAGCGCTTCCAGAAGCGTTGATTTCCCAAAGTCATTACGACCGACAATACCCGTCATGCTTTCATCAATAATGATTTCAGTAGAGTTTCTGTAGCCTCTGAAGTTTTTCAGTTTTAATTTTCTGAGCCGCATATGAAGTCCTGTGTGTAAGAAAGCGTTTTGCTGCAACCTGAATACAAAATATATTTTCAAATGCCTGCCAACAAGCAGGGATAACCGTTATTCAGAATATCTTAACGACATTTCGGGATTATGATCTGGTCGCGCTTTCAGAACTTTACTGCCCCTCAAAACACCGGAAACTAACTTGTGGTTGGTTACATGGCAAAGTTAAAACTCCAGAATCACGGGTAATGATTTCAATGCTTATTATATTTTTTGGAATTGACTCATGAGCTTTATAATTTAAATGATAATAATAACCATTCTTTTATGCGTAATATTTGCTACTGACACTGATGAATTTAAAAGAAGATAGATTTTCATTTACGGATTATTTCCTAAATTCATCGATAATGTGATCGACATAAAATTTTCACTGAAGAATGAAGAGATAATTTAAGGCCGAGCGAAATAGCTCAAAATGGTGTATTTAACATAACAGAAGAAATGAAAGGCTCTATCGCAACCTGATACTTCAGGCCGCTAAGGGGTTAATCTTGTTGAAGAAAAATTAGACCGGGAAGCGCCAGGCGTCACCATTTCTCCCGCCTGGCTGGAAGTGAAGAATAATTGTGCATAGCTCCGTATTCGGGCTTTGCATCTGACAATGGTTCCCTGGATGAAAGTACGATCTCCACTCCAAGGACGCTGAACACCCTAAACAAACGCTCAAAACCCGCACTTGCAGGGTTGGCCTCTAGTCGGGCATAAGTTTGCTGTGTTATACCCAAACGTTCAGAAACATCTTTTTGCGTCAGTCCATTGGCTTTGCGAAAGCCGATTAAAACAGGACGTAACTGATTCAAAGTCTTCAAAGCGTATTGAGTGTTCATAAGTGACCTTCCGTATCGACGAGTTAACAAGCATAACGCAGGGATTTACAGCATATAGGCTGTAATGCTCATTAACAGACTATAGGCTGTAATACGAATCCTGCCAAGATGCGGCATCTTTCAAATACAAGGCCGTATTGGGTAAGCAGTACACCGTTATATAGCACCCCTTGCCCCTTTGCTGGAGAGGGACCCACGTGATCGCAGGTCTTTTAGACGTTGTTGCTAACCGGCATCATACACAGGTGGTAACCCCCAGGGAAACTCTATGAGTGATAATTTATTCCTGCCCCAGTCAAAATATAAAACCTTATCTAACTAGCTTTCTTAGTATTTTATAAATGAAGTGAAATTAGCGAAGAAGTTTTACATTGTAAAGTGAGCAAAAATATTTACCATTCAACTGGCAAAATTTACAATCTGCAGCCCTTAGCCTGAGAAAATGCACATTAACAGAATAATCATCAAGTCCGATAGAGGCATAACTTACGTCCTCAAAAATATCAGAAATAAATGAGTTGAAATTACAAAAATTAACTTCACTTAACATCTTGAACACCGCAGAAATATATCTATCATGCATTATCTTGACTTCGATAACCTTAGATAAACTTGAATGCGACTTACATTTGAAGAGATCAAAGAGAAAGTAAATCAGCATATTTTTATTGTCCGAAATCCATTTTAAAATTTTATTACGTGCACATGGTAATATATACACTGGATTTTTGAAAGGGTTTGAAACGTCAACCACAAGGGAACAATAACCATGAGGATTTATTCCACTTATAATTAAGTCACTAAGTCCTTTCACTGCATTCAAATAGTTATCAAAACAAACCTCATATAAACTGGTACTATGAACTGCACATTTAGATTCAAACAACCATCTATGACGCAGATAACCAATGCCTTTAGAGTGTATATCTTCAACAATACATTTGTGACAGTAACGAATGTTTGAGATGTTTACCAATGGATATGAATTAGTTATGTGAAAATTTTTCCGACAGGCATCTTCAACAGCGTTAAAATACCCGTAAACACCAGAAGATAACGACACTATATTGGAAGTTAGTATATAACCATTTCTAGTGGCAAGAATGTCATATATATCCTGCAAGCTATGCAATTTGTACATATCAATCAGTTCGAAACGAGGAAAGGCATCGTACCTTAGTGCGCCATGCTTTGATATTATGTTCCTGCAATTGGATAAGTTATACATTATCTGTGAACGCAGAAGAAAACTGTGCCACAATTCATTTTCGTAAACCATATAACTCCCTCTTATTTAATTAGTTCCATTTTTCTGAGAAGTATCATTGTCATTGGTAGTTTATCTCTGTATTTCAAAAGCCAGCCATGCCCTCCCAGTAAAGCATCTAGACTTGTAAGTGACATCGAGTACTGCCCCTGAGATAAAACATCATTTATTAATGATGATGAGATAATATCTCTCTCGCTCCAGTCTACTCTTTTATTTTTATAGCATCGTATTGTTTTAGGAAGACAGGAATTAAGCCAGTCACATTCATGTTTATTTAGCCAATAGAAACTTGCATAACAACTTTCTTTGACTAACTTTCGTGTTATAGAAACGGATTGATTATGTATAAATCTTAATATTTTCTGCTTATGACGCCGTCTTAAAGAATCTTTTTTTCATTTTTTTCGCCATGAGCATAAACCGTAACAAGATGAAATTACAGAGGATACAGCTCCTTCCGATAATGAGTTTTTCTCAGCTATGGATGCCAGACTAAACCCCCTTACAGCCATAGACTTGATAAGCAATTCAGTGAATATATTAATTTTTGTGTTTCGCTTAAACGCCCTCAGGTATTTTTTATAAATAAGTGTTTTAATGTAACATCTGCTGCGACTAAATTCCTTCCCAAGGTTGCTAACACTAGTATTATTTTCAACTATATGAAAACTGTATTTCTTATGACTTTTAAAGATTTCTTTCTTTTTATTAGTACGACTTCCTGCATACGTTGGCCAGCAAGTATTTAACAAACAATAACAAAGCAAAAGATGCTTTGTGGGATGCTGACAACATTTGTCTTTGAGTATAGGCTCCCAGTAATGATAATCAGTTAGGGATGTTGGTATAAGTCCCGATGAACCCTCCCCAAATAACTGGCACTTAGCATAAACATGTGCGTAGAATACATTTTTCTTTAAATTTCCATCCAATGATAATAAATTCAACTTTTTAAGTACATCCATGTAATTGGGGTGTGTAATATCTTTTCTTCTGATTATATTTAGGGACTCATAACAAAACTTAGCAAAATCGAAGTCTATCTCATTGCTAAGTTGTTCTGTATACGAAACAGGAGGCATCAGTCCAATACGTATGTGCGGTGAAGAAGGGACATGGATGCTTTCAAGCGCTACCGGATGCCGATGGCAGGTTGTAACCCCATGAAGCTGATGCGCCAGATGCCAATAAGTAACACCATAATGAAAAGTATCTTCACGAGCGCAAACCGGGCAAAACTTCAATAGTGTGCGCTGCCCTAGTGAAAAATTACTAAGGCGGCACAATCGATTAAGCCTGGCAGGGGTCGTGTTGAAATCCATAATTTCATTACGACTGATTGGTAGTGCCCAGGCAAAAAGAGGGAGTAAAGTCTGTTCATGCCAGAGCTGATCTGCACTTTCGGATGTATGAAGAGAAATAGCCTTTAATCCTGAATTGAGAATTGGATGGACGTTCATATCAGGTTTGTTGAAAATGATCGTTAACAGAGAAGATGGGGACATACCGTACACGGTAGTTGTCCGACAAAACCGGCTGAACAAGGATTCATCAGGCAAAACAGGCAACATTCTCATTTCCCACACCTCTCTTTGACCGTTACGAACTGTTACCTCATTACAATTTATTAAGTGGATCTATATTTATAAGCCCGCAACGCTGAAGAGCATCGTAGGTATTTTTCTTTTCAGCTGTTCTGTTGATAACAAGATCGTGGTCAAGAGACAGTATTTTCTCGTCGAAATTGCGCAAAACCTCGTCTATTTTTCCTACGAATTCCTTGTGCTGCGGCCTGTCTATATCCCCAGGGATCAAAGACTTTAGGGACTTCTCTGCCATGATTTTAGCCGAAGCATCACCCTCATTAGATGCAGAGAGCCATTTAGCTTCCTCATCTTCAGTCGCGGCCCCCGGGAGTGGAGTATCCTTATATTCCTCCGTATGACTCACGAGTACCGGTACAGAGGCCGACAAGACTGCGCCAGTGATGATTTCATTGCCGCTACCGATAACCTTTAATTGTGCCCCCCGATAAATCATCTGAGCCAATCCAATATTGCCTTTAGATAAAATGAATAATTTTTCGTTTAACTCATCATTTAATGGAGTTTCAACATTTGTCCATTGTAATGGCCATAAATAATGAATAAACGATTGCCAGTCTTGTGAATCGTATCTAACATTCTTAATTTTCATGTAACCACCAGACTCTGCCCGCCTGGCAATTCTCATTTTCTTTGTCAGCGTCTCGTCAAAAGGATGATTTCCACAAAAAACCATAGATACCCCCATGGAATCTACAATTTCATGTAAAAAATCAATCAACTTACTCTCACCCCCGGTTCTTGAAAATTTAAGCCTCTGCATTTCATCAATAACAAGGATACCCAAAAATGATGATTTAATTCTTTGTGCAATCTGGCGAGCCAGAGCACCATTTCTAATCTCAGGTGTAGTTCGTTCAATACCAATTGCATCATCTAATTTTTGTAAAATCTCTTCACAAAGGTCTCTCACACTTGAATTGTATGGACAATTAATCTTTACCCATACAATTTGCTTACTGAAGCCGGGAAAAACTCCTTTATAGCTGCTGTGTTCTATAATCTGAGGGAAATGATCCATGACTTGCTCAATCATGGTAGTTTTTCCAGAACCACTCATTCCAACTATCGTAATAGTTTCAGCCTGGGATTTAAAATATCCACTTTCTGGCTCAATATCAGGACGCTCATTTCCATAGTAATGAAGATATTGAATTGTTCCGCTTTTTAAAGGATTACGAGCTGCATAGCTTTCCCTAAGTGCCCGTAAGATCATCTTATAAGCCTGGATAAGATTGGTTTGAGGGCAACGGAATTTCTTTATACGTTCGACATACTGCTCTCTAACATTCGCCGGGGCAGTCCAGCGGATTTTTTCGTCAATTTCGGGGAAATAACTCATTTCCAGAAGTACTTCATCTTCCGTAAGCGCTTCAGGAAGTGCTTCAATTAAGGGATTGCCACGATACTCAGGTAACTCCTGTTCTTTATATATCGCTGAAACGCGCCGTATAAGATTCATTATTCTGCGTCCTCAGTCTTCTTCTTACCTTTTAACCATCTTTGTTTCTCCTCCCGGCCAGGCAAAAGCAGAACATTACTGGATGAAGGAAGTAGGGGTTCAGATCTTCCATTAGCAACATGAGTTCGCCCTAATGAATCAAGTTCATTTTTCCTGTTCTTTTTAATATCTTTACCATGTACCCGGCGAGATTCGTATATTTCATTTAATCTTTCGTTACCTTTCCTGTTAAATTCATCTTTATTATTGATATTGCTGAGCGAATCCAGAGTAAATAAATTAATTTCTTTTTGAGTATCTACCCAATCAGCCATTACATCTGTATCAAGATGAGCTTTCCCTTTAAATACATCTCTTTTCTTAAGTAGGTAATGTTTTTTGAAAATGCTATTTTTGTCAAATCTTACATATATATAATCTACGCAATTGTCATCTATTCTTGCTTCACAAGTGGTTCTTCCAAATACTCTGACACCTGATGCAATTTCAGGATCACATTCATAAAAAAGATTATTGTACTGAATCCCACCGGCGGTAATGTTAGCGTTCACAGGGATTAACAATCGTGCGATCACTTCGTCGGCCCCAACGGCTCTTGCGCTGAATCTCCCGTGCTTTAAGCTTATCATCCAACTATTTTTTGGTGATATTACGAGATCATTTTCAATCAGTAAGGGATTGATATAAGCCAGTTCCTCATACGTTCTCTGATTATGTGCAAGTATCTCCCGAATCAGTAAAGACGTGACCTCCTGAATCGTTAAACAAGCCCTGGATTGCGGTGTTGGCTCTCCTTTAACAATCTTTCCCCTTCGTGTTGTTCCAATAAGCCTATGAATAACCTCATCATTCAGAATGCCGAAACAGCGTTCAACAATGCTTTTTCTGTCGCCTCTACCGACTGGCGCAAACTCAAGTTTTGTCAGGGGGGTCATCTCTTCCTGAGGTTTAAGACCAATCATCTCCCCGTTGTCACACATCAATGTTAATGGAATGTGAGAACAAGGCCAATCATCATCAGTAATAGAGATTCCAAATAATCTACAATATTCTTTTTTTGGCATAAAGCAATTTGCTAACGCTTGTCGGGCGGCTCGCCATGAAGCATGGTATAAAGAAACATGAAGGCCAACAATCATTCTTGTTGCACGATCCACCACTGTATAAATAGTAGGACGCCCAATGACTTTTCGTCTGTTTAAACTCGAAATAAGATGTACATCAGCGACAGTTGAGTCTATTTCGAAAACATCACCCGGCAAAACAGTTGTATTAGCCACACTACCTAAAAGCGCCCGCATTTTGAGGTCTATTTCTTTTTTCGTGTTCTTCTTATTTATCGAGAAATCTTTAGTGAAGAGTTTTTTATTCCAGTATGAAAATTGTTTTAAAGAAGGAACATATGGAGCTCTATTTTCTAGGTTTGCTGTTTTAATTTCATCCCTAAAATACAAATCAATATGTCTCTCTAATGTTTTCTTTATCGTATCTCCGTTAACTTTATAATGATACGTAATGAGAGATTTTCTAATATTATTTATATCTCTTTCATTAAGAATGAAAACACGTGATCGTTCATTAGGTAATGCTCTGTTTTTTTTGGAATTCCCAAGTTTAATTTCATGTTTGATTCTACTTTTCCCAGCGGCGCCACAGTTCGAGAATGCGGGTAGCAATGCATAAATATCCTGCCCATGTCGCCAATACAACGCCAGAAGCGTTCTGATAGTATATTGTGATATTTTTTTATTTCTTGAGTAATCCATTAAAAGGTGCGACTTTTTATGTAATGCATAGTCGAACAGAAACATTCTGTCATCTACAAGATCTTTAATGATATTGTAATTTTCATCTCGCCTTCCTCTGTCTTTATCTGTTAATTCTTTCTCATCTACTAACATATATGAAGGATATATATAATCTTTACAAGTTATGCTATTTGATTCAATATAATATTTAAACATTGAAAATGAGAAAGGGATTGGCTTACCCGTTCTTTCTGATTTTATTTTAAACAAAATTAACAAATCGACCTTTCTGTCAAAATCCAAAACACGGTAAAGTCCCTCTGCAAGCAAATCAGTGCCTTGAGAGAGCCAGACTGAATTCCTAATAATATCCATTTGCGTTCAGTCCTATATAGTGGTCATTGGAAATTATCTTTATCAGACCGGTTTCGAGTATTGGATATGATAAATCAACATTTATCATTTTTAATCCAATCATTGCCTGCAATAACATCATCGCTTCTTGTGCATCTACCCCAAAGATTGATGAAATCATTGCACGTAGTCCTACTATGGGATAAACATCTGGTTTAAGCTTCCATAGGATTTTATCAAGAGGATATTTATCATAAAATTCAGAACCATCTCTTAATACAGAAGTAGCCCAGCAAATGTTTTTACCGACGACGTTATTGAGTTCCGAGCCAACATAAATTTGAAACTCAACATCAATCAACTGCCAAAACATCCTCTCTATTTCAAGTTTTTGGGCTTCGCGTTCAGGTATGCTCTCGTTATGTTTTACTGCTATAGCTTTGTATCGAAGTCCGCCTTCAGGAGTTCTCAAGGTCAGTAAAAAATCGGTTGTCATAACATTCAGAACTTCGACAGGTACTCCTCTTACTCCCCTCACCATAGGATGTTGAAAATGTAGATGATTTGCTATTTGTTGGGTAAGCCGGAGAGGAAAGAGTGGGAATTGTTCCCGGATATCAATCACCGAGTCATTAAACTCAGCCAGATAGAAAAAGTTACTTTCGACAGAAGAAAGGAGATGATGGTTTCGAAACGTCTTAAGGCCAAAGACTATCGAACGGTTTCCACGGGATTTAACGTCCTGAGCTCTAAGCCAGGGCTGATAACTTTGGCCATAGCCCACTCCTATGCCGTCACCTAGCGCATTTTCATAATCCAAATAGGATTTGAGACGCCTACCCCTAGCCATGATCGTACCCTAAAAACGACATTGATACGTACCTATATGTGCATTTTATAGTCTCCAACCCTATAACCACACATTCAGTAAGTATACAACATTAGCGTCGTTTTTTGAGAATGGTTACAACTTTAGTGCTTTGTGTACAACTTTATTGTCCTCGGACATCTGCCAGCGCCTGAGCACACGCCCAGGCACTTGCCCATGCCCACTGGAAGTTGTACCCGCCGAGCCAGCCGGTGACGTCCATCACTTCACCGATGAAGTAGAGCCCCGGCACGTTGCGCGCTTCCATGGTACGGGAAGAGAGTTCATTCGTGTCGACTCCGCCCAGCGTGACTTCCGCCGTGCGGTAGCCTTCCGTGCCGTTTGGCTGCACGCGCCAGTTTGTTAGCGTCTCGACCAGCGTTTCCTGCTCGCGGCTGTTAAGCTGCTTGAGCGACACGTCGGGGATCTGCCCCAGCACCTGCAAACATTCTACCAGACGCTTCGGCAGCTGCATTGCCAGGGTGTTTTTCAGGCTCTGATTCGGGTGCGCCGCACGCTGCTCGTTGAGGAAGGCATCCAGATCGCAATCGGGGAGCAGGTTAACCGTGACAAACTCCCCCGGCTGCCAGTAGCTGGAGATTTGCAGGACCGCCGGGCCGGAGAGGCCGCGATGGGTAAAGAGCAGGTTTTCGCGAAACACCGTGCCGTCTTCGGCGGTGATAACGGCGGGAACGGACACGCCAGACAGCGTCTGAAGCTGTTCCAGAAGCGGTTTATGCAGCGTGAACGGCACCAGCCCGGCGCGCGTAGGCAGGACTTTCAGGCCAAACTGCTCGGCGATTTTATAGCCGAACGGGGAAGCGCCCAGCCCCGGCATAGACAGGCCGCCGCTGGCAATCACCAGATTATCGGCGCTGACGGTTTCACCGTTGAGCTGCAGCGTGTAGCCCTGGTCATCGCGGGAAACGTCCAGCACTTCGGTGCGAAGGCGCATGACCACGCCGCCCTTCTCGCACTCGGCCACCAGCATATCGACAATCTGCTGGGCGGAGTCGTCGCAGAACAGCTGGCCCAGCGTCTTCTCATGCCATGCGATACCGTGCTTACCCACCAGGTCGATAAAGTCCCACTGGGTATAACGCGCCAGCGCAGATTTACAAAAATGACGGTTTTGGCTCAAATAGGCCGCGGGTTCAACATACAGGTTAGTAAAGTTGCAGCGCCCGCCGCCGGACATCAGGATCTTACGGCCTGGCTTTTTACCGTTATCCAGCAGCAGCACGCGACGACCCGCCTGTCCGGCCATTGCCGCACAAAACATACCCGCCGCACCGGCGCCAATTACCACGGCATCAAACCTTTCCACGTCAAAACCCTCTTTGTTAACTGCCGCGGATTGTAAAGTTTCCTCTGTGGTCACACCAGCGTAAAAAGATATTACAAAGCCATTCCATTGAAATTTAACGATTATCCTTTCAGGCACTTTTCTCAATTCAGGTGGTATGTCAAAAAAAGTCTATATTTCACTTTGCCCGTTGCGCATTTGTCCTGGATAATGCGCCGCGTTCATGTCCTCAAAATGGCGTAACGTCCTATGCTACATTTGTTTGCCGGCCTGGATTTACATACCGGGCTTTTACTCTTGCTTGCTCTGGTTTTTGTACTGTTTTACGAAGCGATCAACGGCTTCCACGACACTGCAAACGCAGTAGCGACGGTTATCTACACTCGCGCAATGCGATCGCAGCTTGCGGTTGTTATGGCGGCGGTATTTAACTTTTTTGGTGTCCTCCTGGGCGGACTGAGCGTTGCGTATGCGATTGTGCATATGCTGCCAACAGATCTGCTGCTTAACGTAAGTTCTGGCCATGGCCTCGCTATGGTGTTCTCAATGCTGCTTGCTGCAATTATCTGGAACCTCGGTACCTGGTATTTCGGCCTGCCTGCATCCAGTTCTCACACCCTCATCGGCGCGATTATCGGTATCGGGTTAACCAACGCCCTCATGACCGGTACATCGGTTGTTGATGCGTTAAATATCCCGAAAGTACTGGGGATCTTTGCCTCTCTCATCGTCTCCCCTATCGTGGGTCTGGTGGTGGCGGGCGGGCTGATCTTCATCCTGCGTCGTTACTGGAGCAATACCAAAAAACGCTCCCGTATACACCTGACGCCGGCAGAGCGTGAAAAGAAAGACGGCAAGAAAAAGCCGCCATTCTGGACGCGTATTGCCCTGATCATTTCCGCTATCGGCGTGGCTTTCTCACACGGCGCGAACGATGGTCAGAAAGGCATTGGTCTGGTGATGCTGGTACTGATCGGCGTTGCTCCGGCAGGCTTCGTGGTTAACATGAACGCCTCCGGCTACGAAATCACCCGGACCCGTGATGCGGTCAACAACGTTGAAACCTACTTCCAGCAGCACCCTGAGCTGCTGAAAAAAGCGACCGGCGTTGACCAGCTGATCCCGTCTCCGGAAGCCGGTGCAACCACCGCGCCTGGCGAATTCCACTGCCATCCGGCAAACGCGATTAACGCGCTGGAACGTGCCAAAGGCATGCTGGGCAATATCGAAAGTTATGACAAACTGACCGTTGAGCAGCGTGGTCAGCTGCGTCGCATTATGCTGTGCATCTCTGATGTGACGGATAAAGTGGCGAAGCTGCCAGACGTGAATGCCGACGACCAGCGTCTCCTGAAGAAACTGAAAGGCGATATGCTCAATACCATCGAGTACGCGCCAATCTGGATCATCATGGCGGTCGCGCTGGCACTCGGTATCGGTACGATGATTGGCTGGCGCCGCGTGGCGACCACCATCGGCGAGAAGATCGGTAAGAAAGGCATGACCTATGCGCAGGGTATGTCCGCGCAGATGACGGCGGCAGTGTCTATCGGTCTGGCGAGCTACACCGGTATGCCGGTATCCACCACCCACGTACTCTCCTCGTCCGTGGCAGGTACCATGATTGTTGACGGTGGCGGCCTGCAGCGCAAAACCGTGACCAACATTCTGATGGCCTGGGTGTTCACCCTTCCGGCGTCCATCCTGCTGTCTGGCGGGTTGTACTGGATTTCGCTGAAGCTGATTTAATCGGTAAAGGCGACAAAAAAGCGGGTCAGGAAACTGACCCGCTTTTTTTATGCTCAGTGCCAAATCATCAATGCAATCATGCTGACGACGACCAGCCCGCACAGGGCACTGGTCAAAATGAACTGACGACGCAGGCGCTCGCAGCGACGGATAAATTCTTCATCGTGATGATCGCGGTAGCGCTGGTAGTAGATATATCCCACCAGACGCATCTGTTTGCTGGGCTGTCCATGCGAGGTGAAGAACCCTCCACCGTCCACATACTGATAAAGCAACGGATCGCAACCACGAAGTACCACTAACAGCGCACGTAACGATGAGAAGTAGCGCGCCATATTCACTATGCAAACTACGCATAACGCCCAAAACAATGCGACGGTGCTAATCATACATCCTCCCCGGCGTCCGCCCACGAAGCAAGGCTTCTGAGCTACCGCACCCCAATGCCCTGACAGACAGTTCAGTGAAAGAATGACCAAAAGTCGATCCGGTTCGCGTTTTAATATCCGAACGGCTCATTTAATAGTGTAGGAGATCCGTTAATTTTTTTGCCACAAGGTTAATCGTTATCAACACCAAAGCTTGAAAAATATGTTTAACTGGGCCGTAATGAAAGCATCAGACGACGGCTTTCCCATTTAGTCATCGATAACTTAAGGAAGGAGTAACACTATGGCTTACAAACACATTCTCATCGCGGTAGACCTCTCCCCGGAGAGCAAAGTGCTGGTTGATAAAGCGGTATCCATGGCACGTCCCTACAACGCGAAAGTTTCGCTGATTCACGTTGATGTGAATTACTCCGACCTCTACACCGGTCTGATCGACGTCAATCTGGGCGATATGCAGAAGCGTATCTCCGAAGAGACGCACCACGCCCTGAGCGAACTGTCCACCAACGCGGGCTACCCGATTACCGAAACCCTGAGCGGCAGCGGCGACCTGGGCCAGGTATTGGTTGATGCGATCAAGAAATACGACATGGACCTGGTGGTGTGCGGTCACCACCAGGACTTCTGGAGCAAGCTGATGTCTTCCGCTCGCCAGCTGATTAATACCGTTCACGTGGATATGCTGATTGTTCCGCTGCGTGACGAAGAAGACGAGTAAGTGCAAAAAAGCCCGGTGGCGCTAACGCTTACCGGGCCTACAGGCGGCACGAAATGTAGGCCGGGTAAGGCGAAGCCGCCACCCGGCTTTTTTTATTCCGGTGTCCCCGAATAAATATCAAACCGGTGCCCTTTGGTGGTCACCGCGTTGGTCGTGGCAACGTCCGCCAGGGGCGGCGCATAGTCAGGGCGCTTCACCACCACCCGCTTCGTCGCCAGCTGACGAGCCGGTTCCAGCAGGCCATCCGCATCCAGATCAGGCCCCACCAGAGACTGAAACACCCGCATCTCTTTCTTCACCAGCGCGCTTTTCTGCTTGTGCGGGAACATCGGGTCGAGATAGACGACCTGCGGGCGCGGGGTGATATCGGTCAGCGCCGTCAGGCTCGAGGCATGGATCAGCTGCAATCGTTCCTGCAACCACGGCCCGATTTCCGGGTCCGCGTAGCCACGCGTCAGACCATCGTCCAGCAACGCGGCCACCACCGGATTACGCTCCAGCATCCGTACATGACAGCCGACAGACGCCAGCACAAACGCATCGCGCCCCAGCCCCGCCGTGGCATCCACCACGTCCGGCAGATAGCTTCCTTTAATCCCAACCGCTTTCGCCACCGCTTCGCCGCGACCGCCGCCGAACTTGCGCCGGTGCGCCATGGCCCCGCCGACAAAATCGACAAAAATCCCGCCGAGCTTCGGTTCGTCGCGCTTACGTAATTCGAGATGTTCTGGTGTCATCACCAGCGCCATCAGGTTATCTTCATCATGTTCCAGCCCCCAGCGGGCGGCCAGAACAGATAAGGCGCCGTCTCCGGCGCCTGTTTCATCCACTAAGCAGATCTTCACGTAACAATCAGCCTTTGATCCCGTAATGCTCAAGCATCGCGTCCAGCTGCGGCTCGCGCCCGCGGAAGCGTTTGAACAGCACCATTGGCTCTTCGGAACCGCCGCGGGTCAGGATGTTATCGAGGAACGACTGGCCGGTTTCGCGGTTGAAAATCCCCTCTTCTTCGAAACGAGAGAAGGCATCCGCCGCCAGCACGTCGGCCCACAGGTAGCTGTAGTACCCTGCCGCATAGCCGCCCGCGAAGATGTGGCTGAACGCGTGCGGGAAGCGGCCCCAGGTTGGCCCTGGAATAACCGCGACCTGCTTTTTAATCTCGGCCAGGGTTTCAAGGATTTTCGCCCCCTGCTCCGGGCTGAACTCGGCGTGCAGGCGGAAGTCGAACAGGCCGAACTCCAGCTGGCGCAGGATAAACATCGCCGCCTGGTAGTTCTTCGCCGCCAGCATTTTATCCAGCAGCTCCTTCGGCAGCGGTTCGCCGGTCTCGTAGTGGCCGGAGATAAACGCCAGCGCGTCCGGCTCCCAGCACCAGTTTTCCATAAACTGGCTTGGCAGCTCGACAGCATCCCACGGCACTCCGCTGATGCCGGCGACGCCTGCGGTTTCGATGCGGGTCAGCATGTGGTGCAGGCCGTGACCGAACTCGTGGAACAGGGTGATCACTTCATCGTGGGTGAACAGCGCAGGTTTGCCGTTCACCGGACGGTTGAAGTTACAGGTCAGGTAGGCGACCGGCTTCTGCAGGGAACCGTCTGCTTTACGCATCTGGCCCACGCAGTCGTCCATCCACGCCCCGCCGCGCTTGTTCTCACGCGCGTAGAGATCGAGGTAGAAGCTGCCGCGCAGTTCGTTTTTCTCGTCATACAGCTCGAAGAAGCGCACGTCCGGATGCCAGACGTCGATATCGGTACGCTCTTTGGCGGTGATGCCATAGATGCGCTTCACCACTTCAAACAGGCCGTTAACGGCTTTGTTTTCCGGGAAGTACGGGCGCAGCTGCTCGTCGCTGATGCTGTAGAGGTGCTGCTTCTGTTTTTCGCTGTAGTAAGCGATGTCCCACGGCTGCAGCTCGTCCACGCCGAACTCCGCTTTCGCGAAGGCGCGCAGCTGGGCCAGCTCTTTTTCACCCTGCGGACGGGCGCGTTTCGCCAGATCGGTCAGGAAGTCGAGCACCTGCTGCGGATTTTCCGCCATTTTGGTGGCGAGAGATTTGTCGGCGTAGTTTTCAAAGCCCAGCAGCTGGGCCAGCTCGTGGCGCAGGGCGAGGATTTCCGCCATGACCGGGCTGTTGTCCCACTTACCGGCATTCGGCCCCTGATCGGAAGCGCGGGTGCTGTAGGCGCGGTACATCTCTTCGCGAAGCGCCTGGTTGTCGCAGTAGGTCATCACCGGCAGATAGCTCGGGATATCCAGCGTTAACAGGAAGCCGTCCTGCTCTTTCGCTTCGGCCTGCGCTTTTGCCGCCGCCAGCGCGCTTTCCGGCATACCGGAAAGCATAGCCTCGTCGGTAATCAGCTTCGTCCAGCCCATGGTGGCGTCGAGCACGTTGTTGCTGTACTGGTTGCCCAGCTCGGACAGGCGCGCGGCGATTTCACCGTAGCGGGTCTGCTTCTCTTTTGGCAGGCCAATCCCGGACAGCTCAAAATCACGCAGGGCGTTATCGACCGATTTTTTCTGGGCGGTGTTCAGCTCGGCGTAGTGATCGCCGTCGCGCAGGTCGCGGTAGGCTTTGTAGAGCCCTTCGTGCTGGCCGACCCAGGTGCTGTACTCAGAGAGCAGCGGCAGGGTTTGCTCGTAGGCTTCACGCAGTTCCGGGCTGTTTTTTACCGAGTTCAGGTGGCTCACCGGGGAGAAGATACGCCCCAGCACGTCGTCCACTTCGGCCAGCGGCTGACACAGATTTTCCCAGGTGTACGGCCCGCCCTGCGCGACCACGCTTTCTACCGCCGCGCGGCAGTTGTCCAGCGATTGCGTAACCGCTGGAACCACATGCTCGGGGAGGATTTTAGAAAACGGTGGCAACGAAAAAGGCGTCAGTAATGGATTGGTCATAAACGCTGTCCTGTTGAAAGAGGTGAATGAAGCGCGCATCCGGCGCTGTGCATATGCGATCTAGAATGGGGTTAAGTGTAGAGGATTTCAATGCCAGACGTGGCGGAAAAGAGCCCGGTGGCGCTGCGCTTACCGGGCCTGCGGGTAATCTGCGCCGTTCTGCTGTAAACTGTGGCAAATCGTCAATTCAGCGGAATATCATTACCCATGCTCAGTTATCGCCACAGCTTCCACGCAGGCAACCACGCCGACGTCCTTAAACACACCGTTCAGAGCCTGATCATCGAATCGCTCAAAGAGAAAGAAAAGCCGTTTCTCTATCTGGACACGCACGCGGGCGCGGGCCGTTATCAGCTGAGCGGCGAGCATGCCGAGCGTACCGGTGAATATCTGGAAGGGATCGCCCGCATCTGGCAGCAGGACGACCTGCCTGCCGAGCTGGAGCCGTACATCGGCGTGGTGAACCACTTCAACCGCAACGGCCAGCTGCGTTACTACCCGGGATCCCCGCTGATTGCCCGCCAGCTGCTGCGCGAGCAGGACAGCATCCAGCTGACCGAGCTGCATCCGAGCGACTTCCCGCTGCTGCGTTCTGAATTCCAGAAAGACAGCCGCGCCCGCGTGGAAAAAGCCGACGGCTATCAGCAGCTGAAAGCCAAGCTGCCGCCGGTTTCCCGCCGCGGCCTGGTGCTGATCGACCCGCCGTACGAAATCAAAACCGACTATCAGGCGGTGGTAACCGGTATCCACGAAGGCTACAAACGCTTCGCCACCGGGACATACGCCCTGTGGTATCCGGTGGTGCTGCGCGCGCAAATCAAGCGCATGATCAAAGAGCTGGAAGCCACCGGCATCCGCAAAATCCTGCAGATCGAGCTGGCCGTGCGTCCGGACAGCGACCAGCGCGGCATGACCGCCTCGGGCATGATCGTCATTAACCCGCCGTGGAAGCTCGAAGCGCAGATGAACAACGTGCTGCCGTGGCTGCACAAAACGCTGGTGCCAGCCGGTACGGGTCATACCTCCGTCAGTTGGATCGTGCCGGAGTAATCGCAGCCATCGGTGGAAACTATTGATTTCAGGTATACAATCGCGGCAATTCACGATTAAGGACAAAAGCTATGACTAAGCATTATGACTACATCGCCATCGGCGGTGGCAGCGGCGGCATCGCCTCCATCAACCGCGCGGCCATGTACGGCCAGAAGTGTGCGCTGATTGAAGCCAAAGCGCTGGGCGGCACCTGCGTGAACGTAGGTTGTGTACCGAAAAAGGTGATGTGGCATGCGGCGCAAATCCGTGAAGCTATCCATATGTATGGCCCGGACTACGGCTTTGACACCACCATCAACCACTTCGACTGGGACAAACTGATCGCCAGCCGTACCGCCTACATCGATCGTATTCACACCTCCTACGACAACGTGCTGGGCAAAAATAACGTCGACGTTATCCACGGTTTCGCTCGCTTCGTTGATGCGAAAACGATCGAAGTAAACGGTGAGACGATCACCGCCGATCACATCCTGATCGCCACCGGCGGCCGTCCGAGCCACCCGAACATCCCGGGCGTGGAATACGGCATCGACTCTGACGGTTTCTTCGAGCTGCCTGCCCTGCCTAAGCGCGTTGCCGTGGTGGGCGCGGGTTACATCGCGGTGGAGCTGGCTGGCGTGATTAACGGTCTGGGTGCCGAAGCGCACCTGTTCGTGCGTAAACACGCGCCGCTGCGCAGCTTCGATCCGCTGATCGTTGATACGCTGGTTGAAGTGATGAACACCGAAGGCCCAACCCTGCATACCAACGCCGTGCCAAAAGCGGTGGTGAAAAATGCAGACGGCAGCCTGACGCTGGAGCTGGAGGATGGCCGCAGCCAGACCGTCGATTGCCTGATCTGGGCGATTGGTCGTGAACCGGCGAACGATAATTTCAACCTGGGCGTGACCGGCGTGAAAACCGACGAAAAAGGCTATATCGTCGTCGATAAATTCCAGAACACCAGCGTACCGGGCATTTATGCGGTCGGCGATAACACCGGTGCCGTTGAGCTTACCCCGGTTGCCGTTGCGGCGGGCCGCCGTCTCTCCGAGCGCCTGTTCAATAACAAGCCGGACGAGCATCTGGACTACAGCAACATCCCGACCGTGGTCTTCAGCCACCCGCCAATCGGCACCGTCGGCTTAACCGAGCCGCAGGCGCGCGAGCAGTATGGCGACGACCAGGTGAAAGTGTATAAATCCGCGTTTACCGCGATGTATACCGCCGTTACCTCCCACCGTCAGCCGTGCCGCATGAAGCTGGTCTGCGTCGGCCCGGACGAGAAGATTGTCGGTATCCACGGCATTGGCTTCGGCATGGATGAGATCCTGCAGGGCTTTGCGGTAGCGCTGAAGATGGGCGCGACCAAGAAAGACTTCGACAACACCGTGGCGATCCACCCTACGGCGGCGGAAGAGTTTGTCACCATGCGTTAATGCATAAGCCCCTCTCCGGAGGGGCTTTTTTTATTCACATTCATAAATCGTTGCAAAACGAATGCTCCGAAAAGAGTGATCTACCGCACATATCCCTCCACATCTACCGAAGCGAATGTCTACGCTTATAAGACGCCCGGATAAACCTGTCTTTTGAACACACAACCGGAGGTCCCTATCACCATGTTCAACCAGAAACTACAGGCTACCGAGAACATCGAATTCGAGATTGCAGAAGAGCTGCGCTACGAGACCGATCCCTGCGAGTTGAAACTGGATGAAATGATTGAGGCGGAGCCGGAACCCGAGATGATCGAGGGGCTACCCGCCTCCGATGCACTGACGCCCGCAGACCGCTATCTTGAACTGTTTGAGCACGTGCAGTCCTCGCGCCTGTTCACGGACAGCAAAACCTTTCCCGACTGCGCGCCGAAGATGGATCCGCTGGATATCCTGATCCGCTACCGCAAGGTCAGACGCCACCGGGATTTCGACCTGCGCCAGTTTGTGGAAAACCACTTCTGGCTGCCGGAGACCTACAGTACGGAATATGTCTCCGACCCCGGTCTGTCCCTCAAAGAGCACATTGACAGCCTGTGGCCGGTGCTGACGCGCGAGCCGCAGGATCATATTCCCTGGTCTTCCCTGCTGGCGCTGCCCCAAGCCTATATCGTTCCCGGCGGACGATTCAGCGAGACTTACTACTGGGATTCCTATTTCTCCATGCTGGGGCTGGCGGAGAGCGGTCGTAACGATCTGCTGAAATGTATGGCGGATAACTTCGCCTGGCTGATTGAACGCTACGGGCATATTCCCAACGGCAACCGTACCTATTATCTCAGCCGCTCCCAGCCGCCGGTCTTTGCGCTGATGGTGGAATTGTTTGAGGAGGACGGCGTGCGCGGTGCGAAACGCTATCTGGAACACCTCAAAATGGAGTACGCCTTCTGGATGGACGGCGCGGAGTCGCTCCTGCTTAACCAGGCCTACCGCAGCGCCGTGCGTATGCCGGACGGCTCGTTGCTCAACCGCTACTGGGATGACCGTGATACCCCGCGCGATGAATCGTGGATTGAGGACGTGGAAACTGCCCGCCATTCGGGCCGTCCGCCAAACGAGGTGTATCGCGACCTGCGCGCCGGGGCGGCGTCCGGCTGGGACTATTCCTCCCGCTGGCTGCGCGATCCGTCGCGGCTCGCCAGCATCCGCACGACGCAGTTTATCCCCATCGATCTGAACGCCTTCCTGTACAAGCTGGAAAGCGCAATCGCCAACATCTCGGCGTCGAAAGGGGATAAAGAGACGGCCGACCTGTTCCGCCAGAAAGCCAGCGATCGCCGCGAGGCGGTGAACCGCTATCTGTGGGACGAGGAGAGCGGCTGTTACCGCGATTACGACTGGCGACGCGAAGAGCTGGCGCTGTTTTCTGCCGCCAGCATTGTGCCGCTGTATGTCGGCATGGCGACCCATGAGCAGGCCGAGCGCCTGTCTGATGCGGTCAAGGCGCGACTGCTGACGCCGGGCGGGATTCTGGCGACCGAGTACGAAACCGGCGAGCAGTGGGATAAACCCAACGGCTGGGCGCCGCTGCAGTGGATGGCGATCCAGGGGTTCAAGCAGTACGGCAACGACTCGCTGGGGGATGAAATCGCCTGGAGCTGGCTGCATACGGTGAACCATTTTTATCAGACGCATCATAAGCTGATTGAGAAGTACCACATCGCCAGCAGCACGCCGCGCGAAGGGGGCGGGGGTGAGTATCCGCTGCAGGATGGTTTCGGCTGGACGAACGGCGTGGTGCGGCGGCTGATTGGGTTGTATGGGGAGCCTTGAATAGGGTGCGGTCTGGTGCCCTCACCCCGGCCCTCTCCCACGGGGAGAGGGAGGAGAGATCAGCGAATCACCTCATAAATGGCGCTCTGAATAGACTGCCATTTTTTGGTGGTGGCATCCGGCTGTGACTTCGCACGGCGTGTGGCCATGTCGAGATCGTGCTGCTGGCGTTTCACCACCGCTGGCACGGTGCAGAAAGCTTTGAGGTACTCTTTACGTACCGAGGTCAGAGACTCGCCGTTCGACATCGCGTGGCTGAGCGTGTTGATGAAGCGCCGACACGGCTTCTCCTCCACCATGTTTTGCCGGTAGCGTAGCATCAGTTCCAGCACGTCGTCATAGCCTGCCGACATCGCCTCTTCGGTCCAGGACAGCTTCCAGTCCATACCGCCCTGCAAAAAGAGCTGGGTCACGCGGGTGTCGTTGCGGTTAATGGCCGAGCGGAAATTATTCTCGTCCCAGGTCACTCCCATGCGCGTGAGCGTTTCGCGCGAGGAAGGCGTCTCACGCATTTCCTGTGGCGGCGCCGCTTCAGCCGCGCTGACGGCCGCAGGCTGCGGTTTACTGCTGGTCACCAGCCAGAAGCCTCCCGCCACGATGGCAATCACCATAACGCCAACCGCCCCCCATAACGCACCGGAAATGAGCTGCTCGCGTTGTTCGGGGGTGCGCGGCGCGCGCTGGGTCGGCTTTTCAATGGTGTCACGGACTTCAAACAGATCCCCACCGGTGACCCGATCCATTTTCTGCGCCTTTTCCCAGAAGGTATGCAGTTCGCTGGCATCTACCGCCATGAATCCCGCCGGATTGACGCGCGTTCTCCCCTCTTCAAACGCGCGTTGAACGGGCCGCGCGATCTGCGCGTAGTAGTTATCCAGCAGCTGAATTTGCGCCGAGCTTAACGTTTTCTGGACGGTGATGTTGTTGCGAATTTGCCGAATGTCATCGAGGAAGGTTTGCAGCGTTTTACGCGGTTCAACCAGCAGCGTCAGCATGGACGGGTCGCTGAACAGCGAAGCGTAATAGCGGCTGAACTCTTTTTTATCCACCAGCATTTGCGCCAGTTCGCTGAACATCATGCCGCTCAGGACATCGTTGATCTCGCCCAACTTCAGCCAGCGCCGTACGCGGTCGGCGTTAAACAAAGTCTTGAGATGGTTATTCAGCCTTACCTGATCGGGCCAGGCCTGCTGGATGAGCCCTTTTATCATGAGCTCTATCGCCCGCACCTGCTTATGCGCCTGCTGCTGCTGAAGTTCGCTGCCCGGAGTCAGCTCCGTGCTGTAGGTCAACAGCGGCTGCTGCAGGCGAAGGTGCTCCAGCGCGGTGACAAACCGCATCGCCGCAATCAGCTGGTTTTCACTCACATCCTGTCCGCTTTCATACTGCGGCACGCGCTGCTGCAGCAGGCGCAGCTGGAGCGTAAATTCCGACATCTCGGCATCATTCAGGTTGAGCTTTTTCGCCACGGCTCCCCAGCCGCCCAGGGCTAATCGCGCGCTGTCCAGTTGTTCCAGAAACCAGCGTGGATCTTTGCCCTCAGAAGCATGTACATTCAGAAGAAGCAAAATTTCCACCGACGCATGGCGAATGACCGCCAGACAGTGTTCGAACTGTTCGCGAATATGATGTGATGTGCTGAGAGTCATTGTTTTCCTTAAGCGACAACGAAGACATCCGGGTTGGCACGTAACGGCCTTTTTTCTTTTTATTTATACGCGGTTAACCATACCTGACTTTCTGTTGAAATAAAGTGACAACCCTAAAATCATTTAAAATGTTTCAGGAGAATCTGAATGCCGGTTTTAATTACCCCTCGCCTGAACTGCTCGCCTTTACAAGAAGAAGACTGGCCCTTTTTTCTGGCGCTACAGCAGCATCCCGACGTCATGCGCTTTGTGGCGGAAGACCGCCCCGTCGCGGCGATCCGCGAGGCGTTTGATTCGCGCCTGACGCCCTGGACGCCAGGGAGCGCGCACTGGCTGTGCCTCGTCGTGCGTGACGCCGCTTCCAGGGCTCCGTTGGGCGTCACCGGGTATATTCATCGGGAGGAGGATTGCGCTGAGGTCGGTTTTCTTTTCGCTCCCGAGGCGCAGGGGAAAGGTTACGGCTTTGAATCCCTGAAAGCGCTTTGCGATTACGCTTTTCATCAGGGCGGTATACGTCGACTTACCGCCACCGTCACCGCCGGGAATGTCGCCTCACGACGTCTGCTGGAAAAAGCCCGCTTTTGCCTGGAGGGCGAATTACGCGAGAGCTATTACCTTGCGGGACGTTGGCATAATGACTGGTTATTTGGTTTATTGCGGCAGGAATATCTGAATAACAATCCCTGATCAATAGCCATTTGGCGGATATTTCTCGTACCTCATTTCCACTACAGTGTCGCCATTAAGAGGAAATGAATATGAAAGAGCATGCGCTGAAAATATCTTCTGCCGCCATCGCGTTAATAAAGAAACATCAGGGTCTTTCTCTGGAAAAATATCGTGACGAAAAAGGATTATGGGTTATCGGCTATGGCCACGTTATCCGCGATCAGGAGCATTTTCACGGCCCTGTCACACCTCTGGAGGCTGAGACTTTGCTGCGCGAAGATATCCGGTTGTGTGAAGCGCTGCTGCGGGAAAATATGACACGTCCATTAACCCAACAGCAGCATGATGCGCTGGTGATGATGATATTCAGTTTCGGAGAGATAACGTCGCTCTCAAACGCGCTTTTTCAGGCCGTCGCCCGGGTATAATACATGGCTGCCTGCGTTCTGTTTTTCACGTCCAGCCGCCGGAAAAGCGCCTCGAGGTGCGCTTTTACCGTGGCCGCACTGATGTTCAGATTGCGGCCAATCTCTTTATTCGACTCCCCCGCCGCCAGCAATTTCAAGACTTCGCGCTGGCGCTCGCTCAAGGATAATAATGCCTGAGGCGACGTCGGCTCTCTGACCCACTCTCCGGGAAAACAGACCATCCCTCTGGATACCGAATCCAGTACGGCGGAAAACCGTTCGGGATTGGCGTTTCGGGGAACAATGGCCATGACGTTTCGCTGCCGCAGCTGCTCAGCACATTTGGCCTCTTTTTTCGCCAAAATCAGAATCACACGTATTGCCGGAAAGCGATGCAGGATCGCTTCCAGCAAAGTGCTCCCTTCGTCCTGAATTAAATTCCCATCAATCATGACGATAGCCGACGGTGAAGCAGAAATCTGAGTCCATAAATCTTCTGCCTGACAGGTCCCAGTTATATTTATTTCCGGAATCAACCTCTGAAGACTGTGTATCGCTCCGTGAATAAAGAGTGACTGCCTGTCAAACATGATTACTCGCATCGTTTTTTCCCCTCTGAGAATAGCGAAGGGGGATTCTACAGAGGCATTATTTAAGAAAAAACTCAACGAATGGATACGTTACAAATCCCCGGGGTTCTTTATATCTGTCAGTATTTAGACACATTTATTTTAAGGATTTACTCAAGCGCATACCTCACAGGAACATACCGCCTGATACTTCAATACGTTGCGCATTCATCCAGCCCAGTTTGTCGCTGAGCAGTGCCGCAATGGCATCGCCGATATCGTCAGGCAGCCCCACCCGCCCCAGCGCCGTCTGGGACGCCAGCATCTGGTTGAGCTCCGCGTTGTCACGCACGTGTCCGCCGCCAAAGTCGGTTTCTATTGCGCCAGGCGCAATGATATTGACGGAGATGCCGCGCGCGCCCAGCTCTTTCGCCTGATAACGCGTCAACACTTCCATTGCTCCTTTCATCGCCGCGTAGGTCGCCGATCCCGGCTGGGTAAAACGGGCCAGCCCGCTGGAGACGTTGAGGATCCGTCCGCCGTCGCTAAGCAGCGGCAGCAGGCGCTGCGTCAGGAAGAAAGGTCCTTTGAAATGAACGTTCAGCGCCTCGTCAAACTGGGCTTCCGTCGTGTCGGTATAAGGCGCATATAAACCCGTCCCGGCATTGTTCAATAAATAGTCAAACGTTTCACGCTGCCAGACGCTCTTAAGGGTCTCCTGAAGCTGTTGGGCAAAATGCTCAAAACTCGTGATATCCCCGACGTTGAGCTGCAATGCCGCCGCGTTGACGCCTGTTTCCTGAATTTCATGCACAACGTCCAGCGCTTCCTGCTGGCTGCGGTTGTAGGTCAGCACAATTCCCGTGCCGTCTGCCGCCAGCTTTAAGGCAGCGTTTTTACCCAAACCACGGCTACCACCCGTCACTAATGCGATACGTTCAGTCATCATAAACCTCGTTTTGGCTGTTATGGAGATTGAGTAAGAGCTTATTAGGTGATAGAAAATCAATAAAGATGAGTTAAAACGCTTCACTGTTTCAGCACAAACAACAATGAGCTACATCTATGGATAAAATTCACGCAATGCAGCTGTTTGTTCGCGTCGCGGAACTGGAGAGTTTTTCCCGCGCGGCAGAAACATTAACGTTGCCGAAAGGCAGCGTGTCACGACAGATTCAGGCCCTCGAAAACCGGCTTGGCACCCAGCTATTGCACCGCACCACCCGCCGCGTCAGCCTGACGCAGGACGGTATGGTCTATTACGAACGGGCAAAAGATCTGCTGGCAAACCTCGATGAGCTGGACGGTATGTTTCTGCACGATCCCTCCAGCATCAGCGGACGGCTCCGCGTGGATATGCCCGTCGCCGTTGCTCGAAATTTAGTCATCCCCAAACTGCCTGCTTTTCTGCAGCATTATCCGGGCATCGAGCTGGAGCTCAGCAGCAGCGATCGTCTGGTGGATGTGATCCGCGAAGGGTTTGACTGCGTGGTACGCGTCGGCACCCTGAAAGATTCAGGGCTTATTGCCCGACCGTTGGGCAAGCTGTCGGTGATTAACTGCGCCAGCCCGGATTATCTGGCGCGTTTTGGCTACCCGGAAACGCTGGACGATTTAGGCTCGCACGCCGTCATTCACTACACCGCTACGCTGGGAACTCGCCCACAGGGCTTTGAGTTTTATAACGGCAGTACGACGCAGTGGATAAAAACGGGAGGGGTGTTAACTGTTAACAGCACCGAAACTTACCAGGCTGCCTGCCTCGCCGGGCTGGGCATCATTCAGGTTCCGCGGGTTGGGGTGCGAGATTTACTGCGCGCGAAGAAACTGATTGAAATTCTCCCGCAATACCGGGCCGAACCAATGCCTGTTTCCCTGATTTATCCCCACCGGCGCAACCTCTCCCGCCGGGTACATCTGTTCATGGAGTGGCTGACCGAACTCACAAAAGCTTACGTGGACTAGTCGCAAGCTATAATTCAGTAACATCCAGCCAAACGAAAAGGAAAAGACGCGTGACGCCGGAAAATAACCCGCAACGACCCACCCAACATTTAGAGTATGAACCCATCAAGAAGATGGAGACCGAGCCGGAAGAGACCAGGTCTCCAGGTACCGCCAGCAAAGCGCTGGGGACCGTCACCGGCATTATCGCCAGAATTCAGCAGTTTCCCATGATTGCGCATCTGATACGTGCGACCGAACGCTTTAATGACCGCATGGGAAACCAGTTTGGTGCCGCCATCACCTATTTTTCCTTCCTGTCGATGATCCCAATCCTGATGGTGTCGTTTGCGGCGGCCGGTTTTGTGCTCGCCTCGCACCCGACGCTGTTGCAGGATATCTTTAACAAAATCCTGAATAACGTCAGTGATCCAACCCTTGCCAGCACGCTCAAAAGCACCATCAATACCGCCGTCCAGCAGCGCACCACCGTCGGTATCGTCGGTTTGCTGATTGCCCTTTACTCCGGCGTTAACTGGATGGGCAACCTGCGCGAGGCCATTCGCGCCCAGTCGCGCGATGTCTGGGAGCGTAAGCCGCAGGATCAGGAGAAGATTTGGGTGAAGTATCTCCGCGACTTTGTTTCGCTGATTGGCCTGCTCGTCGCGCTCATCGTGACGCTGTCCATTACCTCCGTGGCGGGCTCGGCGCAGCAGATGATCATCTCCGCGCTCTACCTTGATTACATCGAATGGCTGAAGCCCGCCTGGCGCAGCATTGGGCTGGCCATTTCCATCTTCGCCAACTACCTGCTGTTCTTCTGGATCTTCTGGCGCTTGCCCCGTCATCGTCCCCGCAAGAAGGCGCTGATCAGAGGGACACTGATCGCGGCGATAGGCTTTGAGGTGATTAAAATCGTGATGACCTACACCCTGCCGTCGCTGGTGAAATCCCCTTCCGGCGCGGCGTTCGGCTCGGTGCTGGGGTTAATGGCGTTCTTCTACTTCTTCGCACGTTTAACCCTGTTCTGCGCCGCGTGGATCGCCACTGCCGAGTACAAAGACGACCCGCGAATGCCGGGCAAAACGCACCGTTAACCTCTCTCCCGGGCTGAAATTTCAGCCCGATTCATCATTTCAGCATATAAATCCAGTCCGTAACTTTTATTTAACCGAAAACCAGTTTTATTGACTGATATTTAAAATTTGTGAAGCATTTCATAGACGTGTTTTGGCTGGCCTGAAAATTATCCGCTTTTTGTTGCTTTTATCACCTGGTCGCGGCTTTGTTACAGATTGAAATGTCGCTTTTGCTGTGCGTAATATGGCCTTTCGTTCGACAAAAATAAGAAAATATTATGCAAGCAACCGCCACCACACTCGACTCAGAAACGGAAAACGTTCCGGTAAATTCGCGCAATAAAGTTGTCGTCGCCTCGCTGATTGGCACCGCCATCGAGTTCTTCGACTTTTACATTTACGCCACCGCGGCGGTCATCGTCTTCCCGCACATTTTCTTCCCGCAGGGCGATCCGACGGCGGCCACGCTGCAGTCTCTGGCGACCTTTGCTATCGCGTTTGTTGCGCGTCCGATTGGCTCCGCGCTGTTTGGACACTTTGGCGATCGCATCGGACGTAAAGTGACGCTGGTGGCCTCGCTGCTGACGATGGGGATCTCCACCGTGGCGATCGGCCTGCTGCCGACGTATGAGACCATCGGCATTCTGGCGCCGGTCCTGCTGGCGCTGGCGCGTTTTGGTCAGGGTCTGGGCCTGGGTGGTGAATGGGGTGGCGCGGCGCTGCTGGCCACCGAGAACGCCCCGGCGCGCAAGCGCGCGCTGTATGGTTCTTTCCCGCAGCTTGGCGCACCGATTGGCTTCTTCTTCGCCAACGGGACGTTCCTGCTGCTCTCCTGGCTGCTGACGGATGAACAGTTCATGAGCTGGGGCTGGCGTATCCCGTTTGTCTTCTCAGCCGTGCTGGTGCTGATTGGCCTGTACGTGCGTGTTTCTCTGCATGAGACCCCTGTTTTCGCGAAAGTGGCCGCGGCGAACAAGCAGGTGAAAGTGCCGCTGGGCACGCTGCTGACCAAACACGTCCGCGTGACCGTACTGGGCACGTTTATCATGCTGGCCACCTACACGCTGTTCTACATCATGACCGTTTACTCCATGACCTTCAGTACCGCCGCCGCGCCGGTTGGGCTGGGTCTGCCGCGTAACGAAGTGCTGTGGATGCTGATGATGGCGGTGATCGGATTTGGCGTGATGGTTCCGATTGCGGGCCTGCTCGCGGATAAGTTCGGTCGTCGCGCAAGCATGATCACCATCACCACGCTGATCGTTCTGTTTGCTCTGTTCGTCTTCCCGCCGCTGCTGGGTTCAGGCAGCCCGGCGCTGGTGATGGCCTATCTGCTGATTGGCCTGAGCCTGATGGGGTTGACCTTCGGCCCGATGGGGGCGTTGCTGCCAGAGCTGTTCCCGACGGAAGTGCGTTATACCGGCGCGTCGTTCTCCTACAACGTCTCGTCTATTCTGGGCGCCTCCGTTGCGCCGTATATCGCCACCTGGCTGCAGGCAAACTACGGCTTGTTCTATGTGGGCGTTTATCTGGCGGCCATGGCGGCACTGACGCTGATTGCGCTGCTGCTGACGCACGAGACGAAGCACCAGGCTCTGTAAGCTAATGCCGGGTGGCGGCTACGCCTTACCCGGCCTACGATTCAAATGTAGGCCGGGTAAGCGCAGCGCCACCCGGCAAAAACAGGCTGCACCTTACTTCTTCATTTGCGACAAAATGGTCCGGCATTGATTCGCCTCGCCTTCTGATGGCGATATCAACGCCAGCAGCGCTGCGGCGGGGGTAACCAGCGTCGCGAGGGCTGCGGCCACCGCGCCACGCGCAATCAGCGGTCCGGGCTTCACGCCCGCCTGCGGATTTTTGAAGGTTCCGCGCACGTACAGCGGCGAGCGCAGGGTGATGATACGGATCCCCTTACTTTCCGGATCGATGGTCAAATCCAGCTGTTCGGACGCCATACTGGCGGTACCGGTCACGTTAATCACCGCATTTTCCGTGTCGAAGGCAAAAATCTGCGGACGCGCCACGCCGTTAACCAGATCCAGATTGGCCGCCGCGCAGTTCACCCGCACCTCATCATCACCGAAGATTTGCCCGATGATATAGTTCCCGACGTTCAGGCCCAGGATCTCCATCAGGTTGCGGCTCACCAGCCCGTCGTTCATCAGCAGCTTCAGGTTGCCATTACCGCTGCCCAGCAGCGCCGCCACGGAGTTCCCCACGCCGCGGATGTCGGCATCGCCGTTCATCTCGCCGAGGGTCTTCTGCATCAGCTCGACATTCGGCATCAGCGCTTTCAGCTTAAGCCTGCGGGCCTGAATCTCCGCGCGCCCCTGCATCGGCTTTTTATCGCCTTCCAGGTGAATGTTGGAGGAAATCGTCCCGCCCGCCATGCCAAACTTCAGCGGCTGCAGGCGCAGATCGGCATTTTTCAGGATGATATGCGTCGAGAGATCGCTCAACGGCAACGTGCTGCCATGCTCAATTTTACGCCCTTTGAAGCGGACGTCCGCATCCATCACGTTCCACTTATCGGTTTCAAAGCGATCGTAAGGCAGCACTTTTCCCGCAGGCTGAATGTCCTTTTTCACCTCTTTTGATTTTGTGCCTTTACCGGAATCCACGCCGATCAGCGGGCCGAGATCGGCCAGACGCAGCTGGCGGGACTCAACGTCCCCTTCCAGCTTCGGCCTCGGTTTTCCGGTGGTGTAGGTCAGCGAGCCGTGGATATCGCTGTCGCCGATGCGGCCGTTAAAATCACGGTAGTCAAAAACCGACGATTTTTCGCTGTCGATTTTGGCAACCAGATGCCCGTCCGTTTCGAACGGCGGGGTATCCGGCAGCAGCACGCCGGTCAGCTCATACAGCTCGCCCAGCGAATCACCGGCAAATTTAAGCTGAAGATCGACGCCGCCCATGTTCATCGGGTCGTTAACCGTTCCCACGAACGCCACGCGGGTGTTACCGGAGCGGAAGTCCGCCTGCACCGGGAACGGCGTGCCTTCGCTCCGGAGCGCCAGCATGCCGCCTATTTTCCCTTTACCGCTGAGCGGCTGGTCGTTGTAGCGTCCTTTTGCCGTCAGGCCGAAGACATAGTCGCCCACGCTTGCCGTGTCACCTTTGGCTTTCGTCCCCGTGACCTCGCTAAACGGCAGCGGCTTGCCGAGCGGATCGACCAGGATCTCCACGTCGGCCTTGCTGACCTTATCGTCGATGGCGATCCGCCCGCGATCGAAGAGAATATTGTCGAGACGGAATGACCAGGAGGAAGGCTGAGCATTCGGATCCTTTTCGCCATCGCTGGCAAGGTTGAACGTCCAGTTGTTGTTTTTTTCAGAGAGGCGGATCAGGCGCGCATCGGGCTGCTGAAGTTTGATCCACGGCAGATAGACCGTTTTGGTCAGCAACGCGAGCGGGGCCAGCGTGGCCTCAACGCGCGGCAGGTGGATCATGGTGACGTCCGGGATATCCGGCGGGTTACCGAGAATGATGTCGTCGGCGTGGACGTGCGGCCAGGGGATCCAGCTTCGCCAGCCGGGCTCCTCTTTCTGACGCTCCCACACGACCCCTAAATCACCGCGTATGGCGAAGGGGCGGTTCAGTTCGGTTGAGACTTTCTGGTTGATGGTCGGCTTAAGACGGTTCCAGTCAAACGTCGCGATAATGATGGCGACGACCACGATCAACAACAAGAAAATCCCTGCTGTCCAGGAGATCACCCTGGTTGTTCTTGTCATTTTTATCCCCTTTCCTGATGACCTGTCCTGTAAAACTATAGTCCAGACAAAGGGAAGCGGGCTTATCAGAGGGTTGTTATCACGCTATCGAGGCGATCCATGGGTACCGGTCGGGAGAGGAAATAGCCTTGCGCCGCCGCGGCAGGCGAGCTTTGCACATCACGCCACTCTTCCAGCGTTTCCACACCTTCAACAATCACGCCCTGGCAATAGCGGTTCATCAGCTGTAATAACAGCGTAAACAGGTTCCGCCCTTCCGGGGTCTGACGCAGCATAATGAACAGATCGCGGGCCACTTTAATGTAGTCATAACGCACTTCACTCAGAGCCGAAAAGTTCGCCATGCCGGTGCCAAAGTCATCCAGCCATAGCGGGCCGTATTCGCATATGGAGGCAAACGAGGAGTCCTGCGGCAGGCGGACATGCTCCACCAGCTCAAAGCGCACCCACGGCAGAGTGGCGATCAGCGCCTGCAATTTCGCGTTCTGACGCAGCGCCAGCAGAGTGGGGCCATCGACATTCACTGAAGCGAGGATATCGTGCTGTTCGAAAAAGGGCTGCTTCGTTGCCAGCATACGGAGCTGCTCTTCCAGCACGTCAAGACGCTGGCGAACGGCCACTTCGGCAAAATAGCGATCCGGTGCGATACGCTGGGAAGGGTTTGAGGGATGCGTCACGACGGTCAAAATTTCAATGGCCATCAGTCGACCGTCTGTTCGGTATATCGGCTGATAGGTATACGCACGCTCACATTGCAGCCAGTAGCGATGCTCCTGCAAGTTCTCAATACTTGCCTCAGGCGTGGTGCTCAGCCGCTGGATAACCTGCTCTGACTTCATTTCAGATGTCCTGTTGTTGGGATGGCCTTTCTGGACTCGTCACAGGATTATCGGCGCGACAATTGAGAACTTTATGTTCAATTCACCGGGAAAATGAAATTAAGATGACAGAAATGCGCAGGAACACGCGCTGGCTCAAATAAAATAATGGAACGTTGTTTTAATATAGTTGACCTGTTAATTCACTCAGCGCACACTGCTGATCATTCTTCTGTTCAGGTTCACGATTATGTCTAAAAAAATTGCCGTGATTGGCGAATGCATGATTGAGCTGTCACAAAAAGGCGCGGAAGTGAGCCGCGGATTTGGTGGCGATACGTTAAACACCTCCGTTTATATTGCCCGCCAGGTTGCGCCTGAGGCGCTCACCGTGAACTACGTTACCGCTCTGGGGACGGACAGCTTCAGCCAGCAGATGCTTGAGGCCTGGCAAAGTGAACATATTGATACCTCGCTGATCCAGCGTATGGAAAACCGCCTGCCGGGTTTGTATTACATTGAGACCGACGACACCGGCGAACGCACGTTTTATTACTGGCGTAACGAAGCCGCGGCCAAATTCTGGCTGGAGAGCGAGGATGCCGCGGCCATCTGCGAAGCGCTGGCGACCTTCGACTATCTCTATCTGAGCGGGATCAGCCTGGCGATCCTGAGCCCCACCAGCCGTGAAAAGCTGCTCTCGCTGCTGCGCGAATGCCGTGCCAACGGCGGCAAGGTCATTTTCGATAACAACTACCGCCCGCGCCTGTGGGCCAGCCGTGAAGAGACGCAGCAGGTCTATCAGCAGATGCTGCAATGCACCGACATCGCCTTCCTGACGCTCGACGATGAAGACGCCCTCTGGGGGGAAAAACCGGTAGAGGACGTGATTGCACGCACGCAGGCGGCTGGCGTGAGCGAAGTGGTGATTAAGCGCGGTGCGGAGTCGTGCCTGGTCGCGACTACGGGTGAAGCGACGATTGAGGTCCCGGCGGTGAAGCTTGCCAAAGAGAAAGTGATTGATACCACGGCGGCGGGTGATTCATTCAGCGCGGGCTATCTGGCAGTACGCCTGACGGGCGGAACGCCGGAAGCGGCGGCACAGCGTGGACATCTGACGGCCAGCACGGTGATTCAGTATCGCGGGGCGATTATTCCGCGTGAGGCGATGCCTGTTTAAGTAGGGTGCGGGCTGATGCCCTAACCCTCTCCCACAGGGAGAGGGTTAGTCTACGTCTTACTGCCCTTGCGGGATATCCGTCGCGTCCGGGTGTAAATCATCAGCCGTCGCGGCCTGCGTCGGCTGCGGCGCGGTCGCCATGATGGAATCCCAGGTCTTCTGAAGTTCCTTCATGTCATATTCCGGTTCGCCCTTCGGCTGCAGAAGGATCAACGCCATCTCCTGCGACAGCTGCTGACGGAGATCCTGGTTGAGCATTTCTACGGTCAGACCGTTCAGGAAATCCTGACGGAGCTTCTGGTACTGTTCCGGCGCAATATCCACCACCTGATTCTGCAGGGAACGAATACGCTGGCTGATCAGAATATCGGTATCGGCGCGCGCGTAGGTCGCAAACAGCTTCTGCAGCTCGAGTTTTTTCTGCGCCACAAGCGCGTTGAATTCCTCTTCGGAAAGCCCCTCTTTACGCACTTTTGCCAACTCTTTCGCGACGACACCCAGATTGGCATTCAGCTTATCGCCCGGTGATTCAACGTTAATAGCGCATTGCGCACGCTGGAACAGCACGCGGCAGTCAAAGCCAAGACCGATATTCTTCACGTTGTTCTTACTGAGCGTCTGCTGAACGTGCCAGAACAGCGCTTCACGCGCCAGGTCGGCACGCCAGTAGCGCAACAGCGCCGCGGACTCACGGATGGGCTGCCAGGCGTTATCCCACATCACGGAGAGTCGGTCCTGACGCACGGTGTCCGTCATAATGCTGACAGGCTCTGCACGCAGCGGGGAGAGTGTCGGAACAGGGGCAGGCGATTCACGCTTGCCTTTCAGATCGCCAAACGCTTTGTTGATCTGCTCCACCACCGCGCGGCTGTCCACGTTACCCACCACGATCAGCGTCATCGCGTCCGGGGTGTACCACTTCTGGTAGAACGATTTCACCTGTTCGGCGTCCACCGGCTGTTTTAGCGGCTCGGCAGGGTCATGTCCCAGCAACGTCGAGCCTTTCAGACGGTAACGCCACCAGCCCTCTTTGGTATCACCAGGCCAGGTCGCCACCATGTCGCTGTTGCTCAACGCATAGTTGACGGTGTCCGGCGTAATCGCCAGATTGCCGGAGGCATCGGAGAGATACGTCAGGGCTTCTTTAAGCAGATCGTTGCGGTTATTAGGCAGGCTCAGGTTAAACATGGTGTAGTCATACGAGACCACAGCCGGAGGAAGCGGGCGTTTCGGATCGATGGCCTGTTGCCAGAGCGAACGCACCTGAACCGCTTGCAGGCTGCCGCTCTGCGTGAGCGCCAGCCGGGGAATAAAGTGGCTGAAACCGGTTTGCTGGGTGCTTTCCGTGAGGGAACCGGTATTAACAGACAGACGGATTTCAATACGGTCACTGGGACGTTGCGGCGTGGCTAACACCTGCCACTGAAAACCGTTCGCTAGTGTCCCTTGTTGCCAGGCCGGGTCTGGCTGGAGCGCATCTGCCTGCACATAACTGGCTGCTGCCATCATCAGCAAACCGCCGGTTAAGAGTCGAATTTTTGTGCCCTGCATGTGAACCCCTGATCAACATTCCTGGTTAAAAAAGAGTGCCTCGCGACGCGCTTCACTCTTAAAGATGACGATGAAAACACGTCGATTAGACCGCGCGTTCGGCAAAACGTCACGGTCCGAAGTGAAATATACCCAAAAAAAATCTTGTCGAATTATGACAGGTATGAACAGTTATTATGCGCAGGAGCCCGCATCCCCACAAGGGAATACGGGCATTTGTGACAAGATTAAGAGGATAAGCCAGGATTTTTGCTGTCAGTTGAACGATTATTCAGAGTATCGTCGAGCTTTTTGTGATCCAGCTCTTTCACCCATTTCGCGACCACTACCGTTGCCACGCCGTTACCCACCAGGTTGGTTAACGCACGCGCCTCTGACATAAAGCGGTCAATACCGAGAATCAATGCCAGGCCCGCCACCGGCAGGTGCCCCACTGCAGAGATAGTGGCTGCCAGCACGATAAAGCCGCTGCCCGTTACGCCCGCCGCGCCTTTAGAGGAGAGCAGGAGAACCACCAGCAGGGTGATCTGATGGAAAATATCCATATGGCTGTTGGTGGCCTGTGCGATAAACACCGCCGCCATCGTCAGGTATATCGAGGTGCCGTCCAGGTTGAAGGAGTAGCCCGTCGGGATCACCAGCCCCACCACCGATTTACGACACCCGAGTTTCTCCATCTTATCGAGCATGCGCGGCAGCGCCGATTCTGACGAGGAGGTTCCCAGAACAATCAGCAGCTCTTCGCGGATGTAACGGATAAATTTGAAGATGCTGAAACCGGTCGCGCGGGCGATGGAGCCCAGCACCACCACCACGAAAAGAATACAGGTGATATAGAAACAGATAATCAGCTGACCCAACTGGACCAGCGTACCGACGCCATACTTACCGATGGTGAAGGCCATCGCACCGAAGGCACCGATGGGCGCCAGGCGCATGATCATATTGATGATGCCGAAGATGACCTGCGAGAAGCTTTCGATCACGTTAAAGATCAGCTGGCCTTTGCTGCCCAGACGGTGCAGGGCGAAGCCAAACATCACGGCGAACAGCAGCACCTGGAGGATGTTTCCGCTGGCGAACGCGCCAATGACGCTGCCAGGAATGACGTCCAGCAGGAAGGCCACCACGCCCTGATCCTTCGCCTGTTCGGCATAGACCGCAACCGCTTTGGCATCCAGCGTCGAGGGATCGACGTTCATCCCCGCACCTGGCTGCACCACGTTAACGATGACCAGACCAATAATCAGCGCAAGGGTACTGACCACTTCAAAATAGAGAAGCGCCACTGCACCGGTACGGCCAACCGCCTTCATGCTTTCCATGCCAGCGATGCCCGTGACGACCGTACAGAAGATCACCGGAGCGATGACCATTTTGATGAGCTTAACGAACGCGTCGCCAAGCGGTTTCATTTGCGCGCCCAGTTCAGGGTAATAGTGACCCAGCAGAATACCGATGGCGATGGCTGTCAGGACCTGGAAATAAAGACTTTTGAAGAGTGAGGTTTTCATAGGGTGTCCTTGGGAAGAAAAACCACAGGCTTTGTAAGGTTATGGTTAACCTGCGGCTTTAAAATAACACCCGCATAACAGGACAGAAATAAACTCAGTTCAAATTTGAAACACAAATGTTAAGAAATTTGAGCTGGCTCGCACAAGCCAGCAACAAAATTACACTTTTGCGTTATTGTCAGCACCAGAAAGGTATCGTTCTTCAAAGACATCCGAAGGCACTGCGGGGGCAAACAGGAAACCCTGCCCGCTCTCCACGCCCGCCTCTGCCAGCCAGGCGCGTTGCGCGTCGGTTTCAATTCCCTCGGCAATAAGATGCAGGTTGAGGCTGCGCGCCATCTGGATAATCGCCTGCACCATGCTGCTGTCGTCCGGCAGACCGTCGACAAACGCTTTGTCAATTTTCAGCACATCCACCGGAAGCGTCTTCATGTGCTGAAGCTGGCGCAGCCCGGCGTACCCCATGCCAAAATCGTCCAGGGCAATGCGAATGCCGGCATTACGCAGCGGCTTAAGAATCGCGACCGCCTCATTGGGGTCGTCAATGCGTCGACTCTCCGTCACTTCCAGGGTCAAGGTATCCGGTTTGATGCGGTAACGATGGATCAGCTCCAGCATCTCAGAAACCATGGTCGGGTGCATAAGCTGCATGGCAGACAAATTGACCGACAGCGGCAGCGTTACGCCGCGCTCCTGCCAGGCGGCAAGCTGACGACAGGACTCTTCGAGCACCCAGTAGCCGACGGTGACCATCAGGCCGCAGGACTCGATGCGCTCAATCAGCCCTTCCGGCAGCTCCCATGTGCCATCCGGCTGCTGCAGACGCAGCAGGGCCTCGGCGCTTTTTACCTCTCCCGTCCGCAGATCCACCTGCGGCTGCAGCCAGAGGGCAAACTGGCGGTTATCCAGCGCGGTCAGGATATCACTCTCTTCCGTCAGGCGCTGCTGCGCCTTTTCCATCTGCGCCGGGTCGAAGAACTGGATTTGGTTTTTCCCTTTGCGCCGGGCGGTAAAGGCCGCCGAGAAGGCGCGGCGATAAAGCTGTTCCGCGGTCAGGTCGCCATAGAACATGGCAATCCCGATACTGGCACTCGGGCGAAGCTGGATACCCTGAATCGGCAGCCGCTCATTAATGACAGTGAGTACTTGCTGACCTAACGTGATCGCATGCCAGGGTTCTTTTACGCCGTTGGCAATCACCACCAGGTCGTAACCGCTGACCTGGGTCAGCACCATGCGCGGGGCAAGGACAGATTTGATCTTTTCCACCAGGGTGAGCAGCAGCATCTCTCGCTGGCTCTCCTGAAGCACGCCAGCCGTGTCCTGCAGGGTTTCACAGGCAATGACCATCAGCGCGGTGGTTTGCTGGCGCTCAACGGTTTGCTCCAGCATCGCCATCAGGAACGCTTTATTGGGAAGCTCCGATACCGGAAAACGGGTGGCGCTACTGTTCATCTCATCCTGCTGACGCTGGATGCGCTGCTGGTTGAGGTTGTAGCTGCGCACCAGCATGCCGATCTCATCGTCATGATGCAGACGCGGCAGCTCAAGCTGGTGTCCCATCTGATCCTGCGGCGCAAGCGTGTTCAGCTCGCGGGCGATACGGCGCAGGGGATGGACAATCAGCCGGTTAATGCACCAGGTCAGCGCCACGCTGAGAATAAGCGTCATAAGTAAGCAAGTGGTCACTAACGTAACCACCCAACTCATGACGAATTTATACATGCGGTAGGAGTCTGCCTGTAACACCAGGTAGGCCAGAGGCTGTGGATTCGCAGGGCGCTCAAGCGAATAAACGGGTAGCGAAATTTGCACCGGCAGCTCAAACAGGCGCATCACCATCATCGGGACAGGACGCTCCGGGATAAAGCTCATCCGCAGCGCCTGAAACTGATTGGGTAGCACGACGTCCGCCCGGCTCACAACACCGGCTGGCTGAATACGTTTCAGAATGGTTTCCGCTTCGGGGATATCCCCTTTCAGGATAGAGGCAGACAGCGGGCCGCGTACCGAGCGGGCGATACTTTCTAATTGCGAAGCCGTGTTATAGCGATTCTGCTGTACGGAATGAAACAGCAAAATTACGCAGAAGAGCAGGACAAACAGCATGGTGACGGCAGAGACCATCGCCATCTGTTTGATTGTTAAGGAACGGCTGACACGCAAAATGACTCTCCACAAAACTCGAAGCGCAGGGCGCGCCAGGGTGTAAACCTGGCGCGCCTGAGTATACCCGATTGCTGCGCTGTTAAGAGAGACTTACAAATGGATTAAGGAAAATCCGATTACCAGTCCGCGTAAGGGATGAGCGGTTGCGGCGGTAAGTCCATATCGCCCTGCCAGCCTGCAGCAGAGTAGCGCACATAGATCAGCGCATGGCTTGGGGTATAGTCTTTCGCTTCCTGAATGTCCACGCCCATGCCAACAAACCAGTTGGACGTAACCCGGCGCTCAATAATGGCCCGCGCGGTATAACCCGTGCCTGAGGAGCTGCTGCCGGTTTCCATCACGCCCCGGTCGGTATAGCGGTCTGGCTCATCGGTCGGGATCAGATTCTGGATCGGGTAGCGCAGCTCGTCTTTGGTTTTGGAGTGAGACCAGGAGACCGAGCCCCCCAGCTCCCAGGACCAGTTTTCCGTGCGCTTACGCCAGGTTACCGGCAAGGCGAAGGAGACATACTCCTGCGGACTGTAATAGCCGCCCTGACCCAGGGTATAACCGCTCAGGTCTTTGTCGTAGTGCCAGAGCATGTTGGAGACGCCGACCGTCAGGCGCTCATTGTTTTTATTAATGAGCTTGTAGTAGTAACCCGTCATCCAGCGGACGCGCCAGTTATCCTCCACATTTTTACCCGTCAGCGTTTCCGCGTTCAGGCTTGACCAGACGCCGTTCGCTTCCCCTTTGTCATAGCTGATGCTCACGCCGCCACCGGTCGCGCGTACGCCGCCCCAGGTGGTGCCGGTGTTGGTGTCTTTTTGCCCGCCGAAGGCCAGCAGAGAGCTGGAGATTGGCCGACGATGGGCGTTAACGGTATAGCCGATAGGGCCCAGATCGCTGCTGTAGCTGATGCCGCCCACCACGTCGACGACGTCAAAGCCCATCGGCGTGGTGCCAATATCCATCGCCCAGGTTTTATTCTGCCAGCCGACAGCGACGCTTGCGCCATTGTCTGACTGATGGGTGTTACCGCTACACGGCGTTTCGTAGCAGGTTCCCCATTTAGGGTCGTAAGTCCCGTTCCTGGTATCGAATGATCCGACGTCCATATTGACCAGATCGCTTCTGAAGAACATGCGCCCGTCAGAGAGCGGCGCATCCACCTGCAGCATGGTGGTATGCGCTTTCAGATCGGAATAGCCACCCGTGCCGCTGGAGCCCCAGTAATCGTGCTGCAGCGTGACGTTAACATCCTGCTGGCGGTACAACTCACCGGCATCACTGCGCACGCCGCGCTTCAGCCAGTCGTCTTTTTCATCGTTACGCGTCAGACGGGTGAAACTGTCGTTATCAGCCGGACGCGTCGTGGTGATACCCGTCGATACCATCGCATCTTTATAGGTTTCCAGCGCCTGCTGAGGCTGCCCGTTCTGCGCCTGGAAACGCGCGGCATCACGCAGCACCAGCGCGTTTTCCATTGATCCGGGCTGCGATTTAGCCTGCGGAATGATTTTACTGAAGGTCTGTTCTGCCGCGGCGGAATCACCCAGCCCCGCCTGCGCCATCGCGATGCGGCGCTGCATATTGAGCGACAGCGGCTGGCCGTTCTGCGCGGCGGGCAGCTTCGCCAGCTCCGCGCGCGCGGCATCTTTGTTACCCTGGGCGCTGTAAATCTCGGTCAGGCCGAGGATCGCGTCTTCGTTCTGCGGCTCACGCTGCAGGACGGCGTTGTACGTCGTTTTCGCGGAGTTCAGATCGCCACGCTGCTGTGCCCAGTCCGCCAGCGTCAGGTCGATGCGGGTGGAGGTTGGCTGCTGGCGAAGAAGATTCTCCGCCTCCTGCTCTTTACCGCTGTCCCGCAGGCGGTTGGCGGTTTCCAGCACCTGATTGCTTTGCAGGCGGTCGGCAAGTTCCTGAATATTGCTGTTCCACTGGCTGCGCGGCAGCGTGTCCAGATGCGCCAGCGCAGCACGGTCCTGATCGTTTCCGGAAAGATAGAGCCCGCTGGCATAGACCTGATCCGGGTCGGACGGTTTCTGGCGGGCAAGCTGACGCATCAGGGTGTCTGCCTGGCTGCGCTGACCCGCGCTGTAGAGATCGCGCGACAGACGATAGGTTATCCACACGTCGCCAGGAGAGAGCGCCAGACGACGACGCTGGATTTCTGCTGCCTGGGCGTATTTCCCCTGATTTTCCAGCTGTTCGGCCTGGGCGGAGAGCTGCTCGTTGGTCAGACTACGCTCGATATCATCAATGCTCCGACGCTGGCTGGCGGAAAGCGACTGGATAAACTGCGAGGCTTTCTCCGGGGACTGCGCGCGGTAAATATTGGCCAGGCCGCGAACCGCGTTGCTGTTGCCGCTGTCCATTCGCAGCGCCTGACGGTAATAACGCTCCGCCGCGTCGTTATCTTTACGCGCCGCGGCGGCGTCGCCCAGCCCCAGCACCGCATAGCTGTCGGTATTGTCGATGTTACGCGCCTGCTGATAGTAACGCTCTGCCTGCGCCGGGTTATTCGCCTTCAGCGCCGCATCGCCCTGCTGGATCAGCAGCCAGTAGCGGTTAACCTTCAGAAGACTGTCCCATTTACCCCGGTTATCGCTCTGCGGATCGAGGGCAATCGCCTTTTCAAACTGCGCTACCGCGCGGGCACGGTCGCCCTTCTGGGAATACGCCTGCCCCAGGGCACCCACCGCTTCACTGTCGGCATGGTTGGCGCTGACGGCTTTTTGCAGCTCGGCCACCGCCTTACTGCCCTGCCCGGCGTCCACCGCCGCGAGCCCATCCGCTTTCGCGCGGAACGCCGGATCGGCGAGCTGTTTTTGCTGCGCTTCAAGCTGGGCACGCGCCGCAGCGACGCTATCCCCGTCGCTGAATACGCTCAGATATTTTTGCAGCGCGCTGACGCTGGCGCTGCTGGCAGGCTGGTCTTTGATTTGGTCGTACCACATATCAGACGCCTGGCCGCGGCCATTGGTGGATTTGGCCATCTCCTGCAGTACCGCAAAGCCTTCATCACGTCGTCCGCTCTGGAACAGAAGCTGGGCCAGCGTTGTCTGCAGCTGCGTATTCCCGGGGCTGCTGCTGTTAATTTTTTTCAGCTGGTTAATGGCCGCACCGCGGCGAGCTGGATCTTTCGCCACGACGTTCCAGTATTCCGTCGCCACGTCGCCACCCGGTGGGTTGCCGTCAAACAGCTTATCATAGGCGGCAATCGCTTCCTGCGTGTGCCCCGTAGTGGCGAGCAGTCGCGCCTGCTGGAGCTGCTGTCGGCCATCCGGAGTAGAAAGCAGCATGGTGTTGCGTGAGGACTGGTAAGCGCTCGAACCCGGGGCGATCCCTTTCAGACGATCCAGCTCTTTTTGCGCGCCGGCGTTATCGCCCTGACGCAGCAGGTAGCGAAAGCGGGCGGCAATGACGTCAGGGTTGTTGGGGTCAATCAGCTCAAGGCGATAGAGCGACTGACGAACCAAATCCTCACGCTGTGTCGATTCGCCCAGCCTGACCTGCTCCAGCAGCTGTTTCTGCTGCGGAGAGTTGGCGGCCTGTGCCCACGGCATAAGCGCCAGGCCAAGCGATAAACTGAGTAGATTTACTGTGAACTTGCGCATTCCTGGCCCCAATCCGGTATTAATTCACCTTTTGCGGTGAAGCGAAAACGATGCTGATCCCATCCTTGCCCAAAAAGCGTCAGCACATAGCTGTAATAGGCATTGTTATCGGGAAAATGGTCTGCAACGCGCTGGCGCTGAACCGCCTGGGCATCACGTTGTTGTAAAAACGGCAGCATAGCGGCAGAGAACCCGACCGGGCCGTCACCGGTACGTTTCCCCGTCGCCACATCCACTTTCTCCGGCGGCACACCCCGTTTCACGGTCTTTGCCGCCATCGGCTGGAAGCGCGTCAGGAGCCGGGCTTTCTGAGGATCTTTATCACTCATCATGCCCACCCAGAGATACACGCGGATGGCGTCGTAGCCGCCCACCAGCGCTTTCTCCTGCTGTAACCGCCAGCCTTTGTTTTTCTGATACTGCACCCAGTCCGGCGAAAAACCTTTCGGCGCACTCTCAAGCAGCAGGCGCAGGTTAGTTTCACGAAGCTGGGTCCACGGGGAACCAAAGCGCGTGAAATAAGCCGCTAGCTGCGGAGGAAGATAGCTGGGGTTAAAACGCCAGGCGTTCTCATCGGCAAAACCGACTTTACCAGGAAGCAGCATTGCGCCGAGCCCCGGGACGTTGACCACTTCCTCGCTGACAATGCGTTTCAGCAGCGCCTTACCCGTGCGGGTATAGTCCCGATCTTTCCACAGCCGACCCGCTTCGAGCAGTGACCAGGCGATCCAGACATCGGCATCAGAGGCGGAGTTGTTATCAATCACCGCCCAGGCGTCTTTATCTTTCTGACCCCATAGCCAGGCAGGCAGATGGGCGTTGAGATCGCCGCTGGCGAGATTATCGCGCGTCCACGTCAGCAGCAGGTCAAAGGCTTTGCGATCGTTCGCCGCCAGGGCAAAGAACAGGGCGTAGCTTTGCCCTTCCGAGGTCGTAATTTTGCGCGTGTCACTGGGATCAATGACGCGCCCGCCTTCACTGATGTAGTCCTTTTTAAACTGCTCCCAGGCAGGCCAGGTACAGGCGGCGCGAAGAGGAAGCGCCGCCAGCATCACCGCTGCTAATACACACCAGCGAAAGGCTTTCATCACATCTTACTCATCCGGGTTCAGACGACGACGGCTGATGATTCGCAGCAGACGCCACAGCACCCATGCCAGCAAGACCACGCTGACCGCAGCCAGGATAGCGAGCAGAACCGGATGGTTAGCCAGCGCATACCACAGGCGTTCGAACCACGGCAGATGGCCCACGTAGTACACATCCCCCACGCGCAGGCTATTGACGCCGGACTCACGGATCACCGACACGGAACCAAACATCGCGGCACGTTTACCGCTGTCGTTCATGGCCGTATTGAGCAGTTCATACCCGCGCGGGCTGTCCGCGAGGAGAGCCACCACGCTGCGCTGTTCGTTGTAAGGCGACTGGAAGCCCACCACCGCGGCCATCGCCCCCTGAGACGTTACTGTCGTCTGCGCGCTGGCCTGACGATCGTTCACATCCGGCATAATGCTCGGGAACTCGGTCTGTCGCAGCGGCGTATTGACCCAGGACAGAGCCGCTTTCACCAGCAGATCGATACGTTTGTCATCCTTCAGCTTATCCGGGATGGTCCCGATCACCATGATGTCAGCATCTTTGTTCTGAATCTGGCTGCCATCGTCCGTCAACGTGACGTTAATGGCCGGTAATCCTGTTTGTCCTCCAACGGTCGCCATGGTGTCGAGCAGGGTCGTAACCTGACCTTCGTTTGGCGCTTTTGGCATTACCACAATGGACTCAGAGAGATCGGCCATACGGCTGAACGGGAAGCCCGCGTTAGCAAAGGCGCGCAGGTCCGGCATCGCCAGGAAGTGATAGTACTTCGAGAAGTCGATGGTCGACTCATCGCCAATCACCACGTGGTTCTGCACCGGCTGGAAGGTGATGCAGTTTTCCGCCGAGCCGCCAGGCATTGGGTTCATGTACTGGAAATCAAAGCGCAGCTGGTTTATCGCACCCAGCTTCAGTGCCGGAATAGAAACATCCGTTTTACCGTCCAGCAGCCCCTGCAGCACCGGCAGACGAAGCATCAGGCGGTTCGTATCCTGCGTGCTTTGCAGGCTGAAGGATTGCAGGAACTGGTTGTTCAGGCTGATATCCATGCGCGAGCTGTCTTTGGTGGCTGGCGCGGTATAGCGGTAGTTCAGATTGATATCAATGCCGTTGGTACGCAGCAGGTACAGATCCGGCGGCAGATTCAGCGACAGGCTAATCGGCGCTGGCTCAAGCCCCGTCGCCTGCAGCTGTTCTTCATAGGTTTTCAGCTCGCCAAAGGTGACCGCACGGTCGGTACGCACCCAGTTTGGCGCATCATAAGGTTTACGCGCCAGCAGCGGCTTGACCTCATCTATCACGACGCTGTTGCCGCGGAAAAGGACGTTGCCCTGGGCAATGGCTTTTGCTGCCTGAACCAGATCTTTATCATCACGACCAAAGACCACCAGCAGCTTCACGTACGGGTTTTCCGGGTGGCTTATCATCTCAACGGTCGGCGCGTTGACGTCCGGATGATCGCGCAGGAAGGCCGGACGTTTTGCATTGGTGGCAAACACAATGGCATTTCTGTCCGGCAGTTTGTCATACATCGCCGGGAAGCTCTGACCACGCCAGCCCGCGCGTGAACCAAACCAGGAGGCCACAATGGTGGCCGCCAGCTGCTCGGTCACGTCCGGGGACGATGCGAACACCATCGGCAGCGTGAGCGGGCGGTTATCACGCGGATCGAAGAACGGAACCGGGAAGGCTGAGAGATCGTTTTTCAGCGCCAGCGACTGGTAGGTCATCTGCAGCGAGGAGTTACGCCCGACGTCCATCCACAGCGTGTTGCTGGCTGGGTTTTCGCAGACATCGCGGTAGTGGCCGACAAACTCCAGGCGGATACGGTTAAAGTCGGTGATGAACAGCGGGTTGATCGGCACCTGCGCCTGCGTTTTCTTGCCGAGCTGCTCTTTCGTGACCGGCAGAACGTCCATCAGTTCGTCATTCAGATAGACCTTCAGCTGAGACTGGGTCGGCAGCAGCGATGGCGACGGCGTGTATTCGAGATTCAGCACCGCATTAGAGACGACCTCGTCGCTGCGCATACCAAATTCAATGCCGCCGTTAGGGTTGATGCCGCGCAGCACCATGCTGCCCGGAGGCGGCGCAATTTGCGCGAAGGTCAGCTTCACGTCACGCGACGGCGCATTGTCCGCAACGACGGGCGCATTCGCCCCCCGGACGCCCGGCATCACCTGCCCGATGACCTGGCCGTCTGCCGGCAGGGTGTTCCCCTCCGTTGGCTGGTTCGGCATGATGTTTTCAGTTTGACCCGGTGCCGCGGTGACAACCGGATCGGTTGCTTGCGCGACGACAGGTACGGTTGGCGCAGGCGTTGCCGCTGCGTTACCCGGGGCTGCGTTAGCCATTGTTGCGGGGATCGCATTCATCCCCATTGCCACTGCACATAACCAGGAAAGTTTTGTTTTCATCGCGTTATCATCATTGTTGAGCCATAACCGGGTCCGCCTGCTTCGCCTCATCCCGCTCAGGACGACGAGGAATGAACGACACGACCCAGGAAACCAGCGAAGTAAGTGACCGGAAAATTAATTTCACCGACGACGGGGCAAATTCTGCAAGGTGACGATAGCCACGGAACCCCAGCTTCAGAATATCCAGCAGGCTTTCCAGAGGCTTATCCTCCGGGAAGCTGTCCTGCCAGAGAGCCCACGTATCCGCGCGGGCAAACGTACACTGCACAAAATCGATATGTTGCTTTTTGGTCAACGGCATCAGCTGTAGGCCGACTTCATTGCCCACCACGCGAACGACCTGCGTCGGGAAGACATACTCCTGCTGGCCGCGCTTAAGCAGCAGGTTAACTTTTTGCCCTTCCAGCACCTTCGCCTGGCCGTTGATTTTGATCCCCAGACCGCCGTCAGAGAAGTCGTGCACGGTACAGGAGAAGAGATGGCCATCTTCACGGGCGATCGCCGCTGGCATGCAGATTTCCACGCGATGCGCGCGACGAACCTGTTTGCTCTCCACCGACACCGCCACCGCGCCGCCGAGGATAATCAGGTTGTAGAAGACCCAGGCCATACTGACGAAGACGGTCAGGATTTCGTTTTCCGGACCGTAGAAGTAGCGCCAGATACCCGCAATGACGCCCACGATATTCAGCAGCACCAGGAAGATATACGGCCGGGAGATCACCCAGTCGACGTACTCCTCCTCCACCAGCCCGCCCTTCGCGGTGACGTTGAATTTACCTTTGTGCGGGTTAATCAGCGCCACCATCGTCGGCGGCGCGATGTACCAGGCCAGCACCGTTTCGTAGATTTCACTCCAGAAGGAGTGGCGGTATTTACCCTGTATCTTCGAGTTCGTCAGGCTCGCGTGGATCATGTGCGGCAGAACAAACAGCGCAATCATCAGCGCGGGAGCGTAGATGATATAAGCATGAAGAAGCAGGAACGCCAGCGGCGCGGTCAGGAAGATCAGCCGCGGAATGCCGGACAAGAAGTGGAACATGGCATTGACGTAGCAAAGACGCTGCGCCAGCTTGAGTCCTTTCCCGATCAGAGGGTTATCGAGACGGAAAATCTGCACCATGCCGCGCGCCCAGCGAATACGCTGGCCAATGTGCGCGGACAGTGACTCGGTTGCCAGACCGGCCGCCTGCGGAATGCGCATATAGGCAGAGGTATAGCCACGACGGTGCAGGCGCAGAGAGGTGTGCGCATCTTCAGTGACCGTTTCGACGGCGATACCGCCAATTTCATCCAGCGGCTTACGGCGGATAACGGCGCATGAGCCGCAGAAGAAGGTGGCGTCCCACATGTCGTTTCCGTCCTGTACCAGCCCATAGAACAGCGTGCCTTCGTTCGGAGTTTTGCGGAAGCGGCCAAGGTTACGTTCAAACGGGTCCGGCGAGAAGAAGTGGTGCGGCGTCTGCATCATCGCCAGCTCTTTCTCCTTCAGGAACCAGCCCATGGTCATCTGCAGGAACGAGCGCGTCGGCACGTGGTCGCAGTCAAAAATCGAGACAAACTCCCCGGTGGCATACTTCAACGCGTTGTTGATGTTCCCCGCCTTAGCGTGTTCGTGCGTCGGACGGGCGATGTACTCGACGCCAACCTCCTCCGCGAACTGGCGGAACGCCGGGCGGTTGCCGTCATCCAGGATCCAGACCTTGAGCTTGTCTTTCGGCCAGTCGATGCCCAGCGCGGCATAGATGGTGTTCTTCACCACGCTCAGGTCTTCGTTGTAGGTCGGGACGAAGAGATCGACGGTTGGCCACTGGGTCGTGTCCTTTGGCAGCGGAACCGGCTGGCGGTTGAGCGGCCAAATCACCTGGAAATAGCCCAGCACCAGCACAATCCAGGCATAGGTTTCAGCAAACAGCAGCACCAGGCCGCACACCAGACTCACCGGGTCGTCCCAGTTCAGCGTCGAGGTATAACGCCACCAGATGTAGCGGCAGGAGACGGTCAGCGACAACACGATCAGCATCAGCGCCGAGAAGCGACCCGGAATTCGGCGCACCAGCAGCGCCACGCCCCACAGCAGGATCAGGAAAGTGAACTGCGCCAGAGGGTTGAAAGGCTGCGTAATGCAGACCAGCGCCAGAATGAGCGAGAACACGACGATTACGCCGAGGATAAAACGCCGCAAGCCCGGGTGGAGATGCCCGAGCTCTTTATGGTTATCCAGATGGCTGGTCTTATCGCTTACGCTGTCGGGCAGTCTGTCCAGCCACTGATGGTAGCGTTCACGTAACTGCTGCACGCGGGAGAAGCTCCGCCAGTGCGGCGTTTTTGTCTCCGCGCGGGATGAGGTCGCCACCAGCCAGATGGCCTGAATGAGATAGCGCGCCGGATCCAGTGGACGCGGCCGGTCAGGATTAATGTGCGGATATAGCTCGCTGTGCCGGGCACGTATGCGCTGCCAGCGCGGGTGTTCAAGCGGTATAAACATCCAGGCCAGAATCATCCAGAAACAGCCGAGCGCGGCGCTAAATGCCGACGCACCGTGACGGCGAAAATGCCGGTAATGTTCGCTCAAACGCGAACTGACCGGTGGGATGAGTAACCAGCTGGCGAGACGACTCATACAGCACTCCCTGCATGCTCCGCCCTGTTGGCGAAGTTCAGCAGACACCAGTTAGCCAGCGTCAGGATCTCTTCTGCCGCCAGTGAATCGCTGCGGTATTCACCGAGCGGTTGCTTAGACGCAAGGCATTCCGCCATTCCCTCATCACGATGGATGACAATCGGAAGCAGGCGGCGCTGGCTTTGCAGCCAGACCTGATAGAGATCGTCCTGGATCTGGCTGCCAATGCGCAAATCGTTAATCAGGATATGGCCATTTTGAGGCAGTCCCTGCTGGTGCAGGCGGATATGGCAGTTCGCATCGACGTTAACGATCGAGAGGACATGATCGCACTGGGCGATAAGCTGTCGTGTCAGCGTGCCGGCACCGTGCGGCAGATCCAGCAGGATCCACTTGTAGTGCCCCTTTTCCCTCAGGCTCTGCAGCGCCAGCGTGAATTGTGAAAACAGGCGCTGGTAGGCGGCTTCATTCTCGCGTTCCGTAGTGGTCAGTTGACCAAACGGCAGCAGGTCAAGAAGGGAGGTATAGCGCATACCTGCATCCTGCCAGTCTTTATCGTCAAGCAGCGCGCGGGCCCAGCCCTCTTCGCGAGTAAAGTCGACGTTAAACGACATACGCAGCAAATTATCGGCGCAGGCGTCAATAACCAGCACCGATTCACCTAAAAGCTGTAATGACCACGCCAGCGCCGCGGTAACAGATGTGGTACCCACACCCCCACGGACACCCTGTAATCCGAGTATGGCCATCAATGGCTCCCTTATTGTTGATGGGCGAATTCAGCTAATAACGGCCAGCGTTTAATAGCCGCAGCCAACTGTTCCCGCTGGGAAATATCGGTGTAATCTATTTCAGGTAAAGAAAAGGCCTGCGTCAGCGCCAGAAAATCGTTTTGGAATGTGTAACCCAGGGTCGAGTCGACTGGGGTTCCGGGTTCGTTATTATCCATTCTTTTTCCATCCCTTTGCGTAAAATCGCCAGTTCAGAAGTAGCGAGGCATCCTGCCCTATGAAATTTCATTTACATGCTAAATCTGATGTTCTTTAATTTCAATGTTAGGTTTATTTCTACGCTTTCGCTAGTAAACTGAGATACAGATAAATTAGACGAAAAGAGGGACACCGTGGACTCCATATTTTCTATTGGCATCCAGTCATTATGGGACGAATTGAGCCACATGCCAGTCGGAGGAGTCTGGTGGATTAATACGGACCGTAATGAAGATGCTATCAGTCTGGTAAACCAGACAATTGCTGCCCAGGATAAGGATTCCCGCGTGGCTGTCATTAGCATGGGCGAAGATCCGAAGAAAATTATCACGCTGGAAAACGATCGCGGCCCTCAGACGGTGCGATTATTTTCCATGACATCGGAAGCCGATAGTCTATACTTTTTGTCCCGCGACGTTCAGTGCACTATTGATCCGGATCACTATTTAGTGATTCTTAAATGTGCAAATAACGTCCTCCAAAATATCCCTGCTGAAAAACTGCTGCCCTGGCTGGAAAAAATCAATAAATGGGCAAAATTTCAAAATTGCACGCTACTGATAGTCAATCCCGGCAGTAATAATGACAAGCTGTTCTCACTTTTAATGGGTGAATATCGTTCTCTGTTCGGTCTGGCAAGCGTTCGTGACCAGGTGGGCAGCTATCTCTACGATATTGCATTCTGGTGTAATGAAAAAGGCGTGAGCGCCAGACAACAACTTACGCTGAAACATATCGAGGGTAAGTGGCACCTGGCACAGCAGGAAGAAACCGTGGTGCAACCGCGCAGTGATGAAAAACGTATCCTGAGCCATATCGCGGTTTTAGAGGGGGCACCGGCCCTGTCGGAAAACTGGTCGCTGTTTGAATCTAACGAAGACCTTTTCCACGAAGCCCGCACAACCCAGGCGGCGACCCTTATTTTCTCATTGATGCAGAATAACCAGATTGAGACGCTGGCAAGGCAAATCCACACCCTGCGCCGCCAGCGCGGAAGCGCGTTAAAAATCATCGTGCGCGAAAACAATACCAGCCTGCGCGCCACCGATGAGCGCCTGCTTCTTGGCTGCGGGGCAAATATGGTTATTCCGTGGAATGCGCCGCTGTCACGCTGCCTGACGCTGATCGAAAGCGTTCAGGGCCAGCAGTTTAGCCGCCATGTACCGGAAGACATTTCCACGCTGCTCTCTATGACGCAGCCGATGAAGCTGCGTGGATATCAAAAATGGGATACCTTCTGCGACGCCGTCGGCAACATGATGAGCAATACGCTTCTTCCTGCAGACGGAAAAGGGGTTATGGTTGCCCTGCGTCCTGTACCGGGTATCCGCGTTGAACAGGCGCTCACCTTGTGTCGCCCCAACCGTACGGGAGATATCATGACCATTGGCGACAATCGCCTGGTGCTGTTTTTGTCATTCTGCCGGGTCAACGATCTCGATACGGCGCTAAACCATATCTTCCCCCTGCCTACCGGGGATATTTTCTCGAACCGTATGATTTGGTTCGAAGATAATACGATCAGCGCGGAGCTGGTACAGATGCGTGCGCTCCAGCCTGAACAATGGGCTAAACCGCTCGCAATTAAGAGCGATGCGAAACCGATCCTCAATGCCAGACATGATGGCCATATCTGGCGCCGGGTTCCGGAGCCCCTTCGCTTATTAACGGACAACGCGGAGAACGCACCATCATGAATATCAGCGATATCATCCAACTGGTTATATTCTGTGCGCTGATCTTTTTCCCGCTTGGCTACTATGCACGCCATTCCATACGTCGTATCCGTGATACGGCCAGAGTGCTGTTTATAAAACCTCGCTATGTAAAACCAGCCGGAACACTGACACGGGCATCACACGTCAAGGCAGACCGAAAACATGACTAATTCTACCTATACCGCTTCGTCACCCTCGCCGCTCTGGCAATACTGGCGCGGCCTTTCCGGCTGGAACTTCTACTTTCTGGTGAAGTTTGGTCTGCTGTGGGCAGGCTATCTGAATTTCCATCCTCTTCTCAACCTGGTGTTTATGGCCTTCCTGCTGATGCCCCTGCCGAACATCAGGCTGCATCGCTTGCGTCACTGGATAGCCATCCCTGTCGGCTTTGCGCTGTTCTGGCATGATACCTGGTTACCGGGGCCGGACAGCATTATGAGCCAGGGGTCGCAGGTAGCCGGCTTTAGCGCCAGCTATGTCCTCGATCTGACCGAGCGGTTTATTAACTGGCAGATGATTGGCGCGGTATTTGTGCTGCTGGTTGCCTGGCTGTTCCTGTCACAGTGGATCCGCATCACGGTGTTTGTCGTCGCGATTATGATCTGGCTGAACGTGCTGACGCTGGCTGGTCCGGGCTTTTCGCTGTGGCCTGCTGGTCAACCGACCACCACGGTGACCACCACAGGGGGAAGCGCAGCAGCAACCGTTACCACGGCTGGCGATACGCCTGTAGTGGGCGATATCCCAACCCAGACCGCACCGCCGACCTCCACAAATCTGAACGCCTGGCTCTCCAGCTTCTACACTGCGGAAGACAAGCGACAGACTAAATTCCCGGACGCGCTGCCGGCGGATGCTCAGCCGTTTGAATTGCTGGTGATCAACATCTGCTCTCTCTCATGGGCCGACGTGGATGCAGCCGGTTTGATGTCCCATCCGCTGTGGTCGCATTTCGACATTCAGTTTAAAGATTTTAACTCTGCCACCTCGTACAGCGGCCCGGCAGCAATCCGCCTGCTGCGTGCAAGCTGCGGTCAGGCATCGCATAAGAATCTGTATCAGCCTGCCGGCAATCAGTGTTATCTGTTTGATAACCTCGCCAAACTGGGCTTTACGCAGCATCTGATGCTGGGACATAACGGCCAGTTCGGTAACTTCCTGAAAGAGGTGCGTGAACAGGGTGGTATGCAGGCACCGTTGATGGATCAAACTGGTCTTCCCGTTACTCTGCTGGGCTTCGACGGCTCGCCGGTTTATGACGATACCGCCGTGCTGCAGCGCTGGCTTCAGACCATCGAGAAAGACAGTAATCCGCGCAGTGCGACCTTCTTTAACACCCTGCCGCTCCACGACGGTAACCATTTCCCGGGCGTAAGCAAAACGGCAGATTATAAAGTGCGTGCGCAGAAGTTCTTCGACGAGCTGGACGCGTTCTTCACGGAGCTGGAAAAATCAGGCCGTAAAGTGATGGTGGTTGTGGTACCTGAGCACGGCGGCGCGCTGAAAGGCGACAGAATGCAGGTGTCGGGTCTGCGTGATATCCCAAGCCCATCCATCACTAACGTGCCTGCTGGCATTAAATTCTTTGGTATGAAAGCACCCCATCAGGGCGCACCGATTGAAATCACCCAGCCGACCAGCTATCTGGCGATCTCTGAACTGGTTGCCCGTGCCGTTGACGGGAAGCTGTTTGTGGAAGATAGCGTGAACTGGGATCAGCTCACCAGCAACCTGCCGCAAACGGCAGAAGTCTCTGAGAACGCCAACGCGGTCGTCATTCAGTATCAGAACAAACCGTACGTTCGCCTGAACGGCGGGGATTGGGTACCGTATCCGCAGTAACTGATTTACCCCTAACCCTCTCCCCATCGGGGAGAGGGGATAGCCAGTGCGTTATTATTGCGCTGAAATCCACACCAGCATTTTCAGACTTGCCGAATAGTAGTCGTCTTTAGAGGTGATTTCGGGTTCTCCGGAAGACTGTCCCATCGTTAAATCGCGTACAGCCAACAGGCCGCCTTCCATCATGTAGGGCGCATATTCGTTGGTCATGACGTTAACCCAGGCGGGCGTTTGTTCCCGGGGGAACTGACCAAACCAGGCTTTCCACGGCGCCAGGAGCGGGCTTTGCTTATCAGACCAGGCAAGGTACAGCGGAATACGAATCGCGTCATAGCTCATACGCGGCGGCCAGCTTTTGGCAGGTTCCAGCTTGCCATCTGATGCCAGCGAGACCCAGTCAGCGGGCAGCTCCGCTTTACCCGAGCCCATTTTCCCCAGCAGGCGCTTCCCGTCCTTGATCAATTCACGCCAGACAGGCAAATGACTGCGTCCGGCGAAGGCCTGCCAGGCCGGAAACACAAAATAGGAAGGATTAAGAACCACTTCACCGTCAAGCTTAAATCCCTGGGCGCCGGGCAGCATCACGCGGTAACCCGCATAGCGGATGACGCTATGGGCAACCAGCGCTTTTGTGATGGCATCCGATGCGGCACCGTAGCGTTTTTCGTGCCAGCGGGCATCGGCTTTAAGCAGCGCCCAGGCAATCAGCACATCGCCATCGGCGGCATTGTTTTTGTCAGCGACCGGGTTGGACTCTGCGGGGTTATAGCGCCAGTAAAACAGACCGTTCTCTTTGTTCTTCAGCTCACGGTTTGTCCATTGCCAGAGCTTATCGAACGTGGCCTTATCGTCGTTGGCCACTGCCATCAGCATGGCAAATCCCTGACCTTCCGTATGCGACACGCCGCCATTGCCGGTATCGACAATGCGGCCTTCCGGTTTGAAAAAGCGTGCCTTATAATTCTCCCAGGCCTGACCCGCCTGAGAGAGGGGTGAGAACAACACGCTCATCATGACGGCCAGCGTCGCGCAGACGGTTTTTCGCATCATTCACTCCATCCGGTTATTCGGCACTCCGCAGGGAAATCTCACCGCCCATCCAGGGTTTGATCACGCCATCCTGCTCCAGGAGCAGCGCGCCCTGAGCGTCAATACCGCGGGAAGTGCCGTAGATCTCTTTATCCCCAATCAGCAATTTCACCGGGCGGTTGATGAAGTTATCCAGTTTTTCCCAACGAGACAGGAACGGTGCCAGCCCTTCCTGCTCAAAAAGCGTGAGCGAGCTGCGCAGCTCTTTAATCATACGTACGGCAAGGGTGTTACGATCGATGACGATCCCCGCCTCCTGGAGGTTAGTCCAGGCCTGATTCACCACATCATTCTGGACATTGCGCATCACCATATTGAGGCCCGCGCCGATGACGATTTGCGCCGCATCGCCCGTTTTGCCCGTCAGTTCGACCAGAATGCCGGCAAGTTTACGATCGTTGAGGTACAGATCGTTAGGCCATTTAACACGCACTTGATCCGCACCCAGATCGTGCAGCACCTCTGCCATAACGATACCGATGACCAGACTCAGGCCAATGGCAGCAGCCGGGCCCTGATCGAGTCGCCAGTACATAGACAGATAGAGGTTGGCACCAAAGGGGGAAAACCACTTGCGGCCACGACGACCGCGGCCGGCCTGCTGATACTCAGCAACGCAGGCATCGCCGGATTTCAGCTCAGGCAGACGATCCAGCAGATACTGGTTCGTCGAATCAATAACAGGCAGCACCGCCACATTACCGTGTCCAATCTGGCTGCGGATCGTGTCTTCATTCAATAATTGTATCGGCTCCGGCAGGCTGTACCCTTTTCCGGGAACCGTGAACACATCAACCCCCCAGTCGCGAAGCGTCTGGATATGTTTATTAATGGCGGCGCGGCTCATGCCGAGCTGTTCACCCAGTTGCTCGCCGGAATGGAATTCACCATCCGCCAGGATACCAATCAGGGTTAACGGGACCGTATTGTCCTTCATGCGATAGTCTCCACGGCGTTGACTTCTCCTGTGCGACCAATGAAGCGGACTTCTGGCTCCAGCCAGACGTTAAATTTTTCGCCCACACGCTGACGAACATAATGAGCCAGCTGTACCACATCGTCGCTGGTTGCATCGCGCTGGTTAATCAGCACCAGAGCCTGCTGTCGGTGAACGGCTGCCCCGCCTACTGAAGTGCCTTTTAGCTGGCATTGATCGATAAGCCATCCTGCTGCCAGCTTCACGCTGCCATCTGCCTGAGGATAATGTGGCGCGGTTGGCCACTCCTCCAGAAAACGTCGGGCATTTTCGCCGCCGATCACCGGGTTTTTGAAGAAGCTTCCTGCATTTCCGTTTACTTTTGGATCGGGAAGCTTGGTCATCCGCATATGGCAAACCGAGTCAAAAACGTCGCGGGCGGTAACGGTAGCCGGATCGAGACGCGTTAAATCCCCGTAGGTCAAAACAGGCTGCCAGTTCTTCGACAGACGCAGGCCCACGGCGACAATCACGTAGCGATCCTGATATTCATGCTTGAAGATACTGTCACGATAGCCAAAACGGCACTGTTCTGCCGTTAAACGCGTGGCCGTTCCGGTCGCCAGTTCGATGCAGTCGACATAGTCACAGACGTGCTTCAGTTCGATGCCGTAGGCGCCGATGTTTTGAATGGGTGACGAGCCGGCGCAGCCTGGAATAAGCGCAAGGTTTTCCAGACCCGGAATCTCTTTTTCGAGGGTAAATTGCACCAGGTGATGCCAGTTTTCTCCGGCACCCACGTGCAGATGCCAGCTATCGGCATGCTCTTCCACATCAATTCCCATGATGCGGTTAATAATCACCGTTCCCGCAAAATCGTCGAGAAACAGGACATTACTTCCTTCGCCCAAAATCAGTACGGGTTCGTTATTTTCTGTTGCGCTTTGCCATGCATCCAGCAGCTGCTGTGCAGTATCGGCACGTACAATTTGATTAGCATTGCGTTGAATGCCAAAGGTATTCCAGGGCTTAAGGGAGTGGTTCATAGACGCTATCCTGATGCAAAAACGCAGGTAGTTTACCGTATAAGCAGGGTGTTGGGGGATCTGTTTGTGCAGCGCAGAAACGCAAAAAGGCCATCCTTTCGGATGGCCTCTTCACTTGTTTGATGCCTGGCAGTTCCCTACTCTCACATGGGGAGACCCCACACTACCATCGGCGCTACGGCGTTTCACTTCTGAG